>PUMJ01000284.1 GCA_003551305.1 Candidatus Brocadiaceae bacterium | reverse complement strand
GCTATTCCATCGTCAAGCAGGACCGCATGCGCCCGCGGCGTTCGGAGCAGTACCTGCGCGTCCCCAAGCCCGCCGAGATCAAAAGACATCTGGACGAATACGTCGTCGGCCAGGAACGGGCGAAAAAGACCGTCGCCGTCGCCGTTCATAACCACTACAAACGCCTGCTGCAGGACCATGGCGAAGATGTGGAACTGGAAAAGAGCAACGTCCTGCTGATCGGGCCCTCCGGCTGCGGCAAGACCCTGATAGCCCGCGTGCTGGCCGGCATACTGGAGGTGCCTTTCGCCATCGCCGACGCCACCACGCTCACAGAGGCCGGATACGTGGGGGAGGACGTCGAGAACGTCCTGCTCAAGCTCATCCAGGCGGCCGACTTCGAGACCGAGCGGGCCGAACAGGGCATCATCTACATAGATGAGATAGATAAGATCGGCAAGACGAACCAAAACGTCAGCATCACCCGCGACGTCGGCGGGGAGGGCGTCCAGCAAGCCCTCCTGAAGATGCTGGAGGGGACGGTGGCGAACGTGCCCCCCCACGGCGGTCGCAAGCATCCCGAGGAGAAATACATCCAGATCGATACCGCCCGCATTCTGTTCATCTGCGGCGGCTCCTTCAACGGCATTCACGAACTGGTGGCGCGCCGCACGAACGAGCAGACCATCGGGTTCGGCAAGGGGAGCGGCAGTGGCGCGGCCGGAGAAGACCTGGGCCACCTGCTGGACGAGGTGACTGACGACGACCTGATCAAGTTCGGCCTCATCCCGGAGCTGGTCGGCCGCCTGCCCGTGGTGGCCCCGCTGATGCCGCTGGGGGACGGGGAGCTGGTGCGCATTCTGCTCGAGCCCAAGAACGCGCTCGTGCGACAGTATCAGAAGTATTTCGAGATGGAGGATGCGCGCCTGGAGTTCACCGAAGAGGGTCTGGCGGAGGTCGCGCGCATCGCCCAGCAGAAGGGCACGGGCGCACGGGGGCTGCGCTCGGTGATGGAAAGGGTGATGCTGGACCCTCTGTTCAACCTGCCTTCGCGCCCGAAGGGCTACACCTACGTGGTGGGGCCCGAGGTGGTGCGCGGGGAGCGTCCCCTGCTGGAAGAACGCCGCCGCAAAGGGGCCTGAAGTCCGCTGCGTTGCGGTTGCATTCCCGGCCGCCCTCGGCTATAAGGACTCTTTCCCGTGGACCTTCCGTGCCCTCGGCACGTCAACGACGCTTTCCGGAAGAGTCCGCCGGCGCACTGCAGACACACGGAGGACTGAGCCTTGGTTCGCGAAATCTCTGTTCTGCCTGAGTTCGAGCCGACCGAACTGGAATCCCCCCGCATCCGGGCCTTCCAGTACGAGAAGACCCTCCAAGACGAACTCCAGGCCGGGACCCTCACCGCAGCGGATGCCCTTGAACTGCTGGAGTGGATGCTGAGCATCCGGGTTTTTGAAGAGATGATCCTGGCGCTGCGGATGCAGTCCTTCGAGCCGCTGCGGGAGATGGGTTTCGAATACCGCGGGCCGACGCACCTGTCGCTGGGGCAGGAGGCGGCCAGCGTGGGCGCCTGCGCTGCTATCGGCGCCACCGACTACATAACCAGCACGCACCGCGGGCACGGCGACTCCATCGCCAAAGGTTACGCAGCCATCAGAGAGCGCTCCGAGGATGAACTGCGCGAATGGATCGGAGACCCCGAGGCGGCCGAGCTCAGCGGGCAGGAGCTGCGGGAAAGGGGCAAGGCCGAGCACATCTTCCGCACCGTGGCGGAGCTGTTCGGCAAGGAGGACGGATACTGCCGCGGCCGCGGGGGCGGCATGCACATCGCGGACTTCACCAGCGGCCACCTGGGGGCCAACGCCATCGTGGGCGGTTCTCTGGGCATCGCCACCGGCGCGGGGCTGGGCTGCCGCTACCTGGAGAACGACCGCCTGGTGCTCTGCTTCGCCGGCGACGGCGCCTACAGCAACGGCATTGTGCTGGAATCGCTCAACTTTGCATGCCAGGCGCAGTTCACCAACGACCTGGCCGACAGGCGTTTTGGCCTGCCCGTCGTATACGCCATCATCAACAACCAGTACGGCATGACAGGGCAGCAACGCGGGGAGGTGACCGGCGTGGACTTCCTGGCCCGCCGGGCCACCGGTTTCGGCATGGACGCAATGCAGGCCGAAGTGGTCAACGGCATGGACGTTCTGGCCGTGCGGGATGCCATCGCCCGCGCTGCCGAGGAGGCCCGGTCGGGCCAGGGGCCGGTGCTGCGCGAGCTGATCACTTACCGCTACCAGGGCCACAGCCTCAGCGACCCGCGGAATGAGTACCGTGCCAGGGATGAAGAGGCGGCCTGGCGGGAGCGTGACCCGGTCGCCACGTTCCGGAAGCAATTGCTCGAGGCCGGAGTGGCCGAGCAGGAGGAACTTGACGAACTGCAGCGGCGCGTGGAGAAACGCCACGGGGAGGCCGCCATACGGGCGGCCGGCTCCCCGGACCCCGACGCCTCGGAGGTGACCAGGTACGTATTCACAGACTCGACCGCCGACCACGTGCCCGAACGGTTCGCCCATCCTGAGACCTGCGGCGAGCTGCCGCTGCCGGAGCGCAAGAACGACACCATCACCTTCAAGGAAGCGTTGCTGGAGGCGCTCGTCGGGGAGATGGCGCGGGACGAACGGGTGGTGCTCTACGGCGAGGACGTGGCCGACTACGGGGGCGCCTTCAAGGTGACAAAGGGCCTGCTGGAGGCGTTCGGCCGTCGGCGTGTCTTCAACGCGCCCATCAGCGAGGCCGCCATCATTGGCACCGGGGTGGGGGCGGCCATGCTTGGGCTGCGGCCTGTGGTGGAGCTCATGTACAGCGACTTCGAGTTCCAGGCCGGCGACCAGTTGTACAACCAGGCGGCCAAATGGCACTACATGAGCGGCGGCCAGACGAAGGTCCCGCTCGTGGTGCGCAGCTCCGTGGGCGCCGGCAAGGGCTACGGCGGGCAGCATTCCCAGGCTCTGGAGGCCCATGCCACGCACACGCCGGGGCTCTGCGTCGTCTGCCCGAGCACGCCCCACGACGCGAAAGGGTTGCTCAGCAGCGCCATCCGGGATGACAATCCCGTGCTGTTCGTCGAGTCGCAGGCGCTCTACAATGAGCGGGGCGAGGTGCCGGAGGAGGAATACCTGGTTCCGCTGGGGCGGGCGGCCGTCCGACGGCAGGGCGCCGATGTGACCATCGTGGCCTGGAGCCTGATGGCGCACCTGATGATGGAGGCCGGGCGGGTGCTGGCAGGGGAACACGGCATTGACGCCGAGCTGATTGACCTGCGCACGCTTATCCCTGTCGACATGCAGACCGTTCTGAACTCCGTCAGGAAGACGGGTCGGTGTGTGGTGGCGTGCCAGGCGGTGCGAACCGGGAGCTTCACGGCGGAGGTAGCCGCCCGAATCCAGGAGCAAGCGTTCGACTACCTGGACGCACCCGTGGGGCGGATAGGTTCGGCCGACGCCATATCGCCGCAGTCGGAAGTTTTGGAGAGAGCGTACCTGCCCGGGGTGCAAGACATTGTCCAGGCGGCCCGGCAGGTCTGTTACGCCACGGGCTGACGCGCCCCCCGGGCGGGGGCGAGAGGCGGTGAGAGGAGATGAGACGGGGCGAGTCGCGCCGAGACTCCAGAATGGGCGCCATGCAATGGCTCGTGTTGCACGCCCGGGCCCACCCCTTGCTGGCTCTGGTCGCAGTCACGGCGGTCACCGTTCTCGGTTGGAGCCTGATCATCCGGCTGGCGCCCGGGGATGCCCGCCGGATAAGACGCACCATCGGGGAGGTCACCGATGGACTCGTGCGAGCCGACGCGGAGAGGGTGCTCGACCAGGTCTCGCCGCGCTTTCTGGAACCACCGTGGGACAAGGAGGCGCTTGAGCGCACCCTGCCGCGCATCCTGAGGGAGAATCCGGTGGACTCCGTCTCGGTAACCATCAGGGAACTGGAGGTGGTGGGGGGGACGGCCCGGGCGCGTGTGCGCGCCTCCAGCGTCTCTCGCCAGCGGACGCAACGGGTGCGCGCCACCACGGAATGGGTCGTCAGGTTTGAGAAAGTCGATGACCGCTGGATGCTGACGAAAGCCAGACCGCTCTCGGTCAACGAAGTGCGGCTGGGTTCGCTCGATGCCCTCTTGAGTTCGCCCCGTTAGCTCAGTTTGTGTCCGGGACGCTCACCGTGACCGAGTCTCCCTTCTCGCAGCCGAGCGTCCGGGCCGCTGAGCCCTTGTTTACGGCTACCTCCAGGTAGCCGCTGCTACCGATGAGTGCGAGGAGCTCCCCCGCGGGGCGTTCCGCATAGGCCCGTGCCAGCCCTGAGGCGCAGCGGCGCTTGACGCGCACCTCCAGCTCGTTGCGCGGACGGGTAAACGTGCGCTCGACGGTGGCCTCGCGGATGTTGGTGATCAGGTTGCCGAACTGGTCAATGTAGATGATCTCCCCCCGCAGGCTCCCGTCAGCCGTGCGCACGGGATTGGGCAGTTGCAGCCGTTCGATGTTGCGCACCTCGGGCCCGAGTTTCTCCGGCTCGACACCCTCGGCCAGGTGCGCCGCCACCGGGGCAAAGATGTCCCGCCCGTGGAAAGTTGTGCTGCCGTCCTTGAGGTAGTATTCTTCCTCGGTCACCCGGCGGAAGGTGTGTTCGGCCGCTTCCTCCGCGATGACGCTGAGCAGCCCGTTATCGGGCGCCAGGAAGAGCTGCTCGTTCGCTTCCAGGCAGAGCACGGCTCGGTCCGTGCCCACGCCGGGGTCAACCACGCACGTGAAGATAGCGCCGGAGGGGAAATACCGGTAAGACGCCGCCAGCACAAACGCCGCCTCCGCTACGTCCTGCGCCACGATGTTGTGGGACAGGTCAATGAGGTCAGCGTGGCGGCTTATCTTCCGTATGACGCCCTTCATGACACCGACGTAGCTGTCCTTGAAGCCGAAGTCCGTCAGCAGCACGATAGGCGGCGGCGTTCTGTAGAGGGTGAAGCGGGCCATCTGTCGGACATCTCGTCTGTAGGTGTGCCGAGGTTCTCCCCCATTCCCTCTGCGGATTCTACCCATTGCGGCCCCCTTCTGCAAGCAACCCGCCTCCGGGGCAGTCCTTCGTCTGGCGGAGGGTGCCCGCATTCTGCCGGCGGTGGGGGCGGACGGCACGGAGCGCCCACGGCGACGCCAGGGCGCAACCCGCCAAGGGTGCACGGGGGGCTGTGCGCAGCCGCATGGCCCGGGGCGGCGATGTTCGGGCCCGCGGCGGGGCCGGCCACCTCAGCATTCACGGGGCTCCAGCAGGGCTCCCCCGGCGGTCAGAAGGCTGCGCAGTCGGCCCACGTCCACCTCGCCGACCGGGGAGACATTCTGTGCCGCCAGGGCCGCCGCCACGCCGGCGGCCTGCCCGCACGCCATGCAGCAAGTCGTGTTGCGCGTGCTGTTGTGCGCTACGAGTTCCACCGTCATCATCCGGCCCGCGATAAGCAGGTTGTCCATGCCCCGCGGCCGCAAGGCGCGGTAGGGGATGCCGTAGGCTCCCGCTTCGGCCACCAGGTAGTTGGCATTGTCAATGAAGCCGAACTGGCCGATTTCGTCCTCGAAGCGGGCGCCGGAGGTCACGTCTTCCCGGGAGAGTTCGTAGTCGCATCGCACGGCTCGTGCCCGGCGCGGTCCCACAGCCGGAGCGGGCCCGGCGGGGTAACAGTTCGAGCAGCCCTCGAAGGTCCGGCGGAAGAAGTCCGCCACCTCGAAGATGCGCCCGCGCAACGCGACCTCCGCCTCGGTGAGGTCTTCCGGGTCCAGCGGGTCGAGGTCGCCGAAGTTGATGCAGTTGCAGTAGGTCAGTTCGCGTGGCCTGAGCGAACTGGACAGGAAGTAGCCGGGTGCATCCTCAAGCCCGCGTTCACGCAGGGCGTGCATGGCGATGCCGATGCGGACGGGGTCGGGTTCGCCCATGCCGGGCTTGACGGCGTGGGCGGATTGCGTCAGGAGGTCTTCGCGCAGCAGGTGGGCCTCCAGAGCCGGGAGGTCTACGTTGCAGAGCCGGAAGGTGAAACCCGCCGCGTAGGCGCCTTCCTCCCCGGGATGATAGGTGATGTGTTCGGCTCCGGCAGCGGCGGCCAGGTCGCCGTCCCCGGAGCAGTCCACGAAAACGCGGCCCTCCACGGTGGCCGGCCCTCGCTTGCTCCAGACGGCCACGGACTTCACCCGCCCGTCGCGTGCGTCAGCGCCGAGGAGAGTGGTGTGCAACAGCAGGCGCACCCCGGCCTCGCGGCAAAGCTGTGCGGCGGCCAGCTTGAACGCCTCCGGTTCAACGGGGGTGAGCACGCTGACGAAGTCGGCGCCGCGTTCCATGGGCACGTGTCCGACGCCGCCGCCGATGTCGCGTGTCCGGTCCACCAGTTCCTGCGGGATGCCGCCCACGAGCCGGCGGCGCGGGGCGTTCGGCTCAGCGCCATAGACGTTGAAGAAGGTGTGGAGGCCCGTGGCGCCGGTGATGCCGATGCCACCGAGCCAGCCTGACCTTTCGATAAGGATCGTCTCCGCGCCGAGCCGGGCTGCGCCGATGGCCGCCGCAATGCCCGCCATGCCGCCGCCCACGACGACTACGTCCGCCTGCCATGATGCCATGTTCGCGCCTTTCGCCCATGTTCGTCCTGACCGCCCGGATGCTAAGCGCTGTGGGCGTCGGAGACAAGTGAAGTCCGGCTCAACCAGGACGGACGCGACGCCGCGCTCGGCGTTTCCCGGCGAGTGCCTCTCAGGCGGCCCTCGAGGACGGCTGAAATCCCCTGGTGCCCTTCCGCGTCGAGGGTCCGTCAGCTTCGTGTTCTGCGCCGTGGATAAAAGGGCAAGGGTGCGATCGCACGCGCGGCGATTTCGGGCGAGTGGGGCCAGCGAGGAGACCTGCGTTTGACAGGGCGGAGGGAGTCCATTAGTCTATTCAAATATAAGAATCTTTGGATGATAGCTGCGGGTGCCGGGCATCTGCGGCAGGACCGGGGGGGGCGAGTCCGAGCGTGGGGGCCGAGTTCACCTGCCGGGAGCGGGAGATACCCCGATGACAGAGTGCGACGACTATGCGAGCACGTTTAAGGCGCTGGCCGATCCGATGCGCTTGCGGCTGCTGGAGATGCTGCCCCCGAATGGCGAAAAGTCGCCCCTGGGCGTCTGCGATCTGGCCGATGAACTGGGCATATCGCAGCCCTGTTTGTCCCATCATCTCAACGTGCTGAAAGGCGCCGGACTGGTGGGTTTCGAAAAGGACGGATGCAGTTCGTTCTACTACGTGGACCGAGACCACGTTGAGCAGAGACTGGAAGACTTTCGCAGGTGGATGAGCAAGAGATGAAAATAGCCCTGATCTACGACGAAACTACGCCCGGCGGTGAGGGCTCGTGGGTGGAGGCCGAATACGAGTCGCCCGAGAGCATCGAAGCATTGCTGAACGCCATCGGCCGCCATTGCGACAGGGTCGTGCCCGTGCCGTTCGGGCAGGACATGGCGGACGTGCTGCGGCAGCAGAAGCCGGACCTCGCCTTCAACATTGCCGAAGGCCGTGAAGGCCCCTCGCGCGAGTCCCTGGCGCCGGCCGTCCTGGACCTGCTCCAGATACCCTACACCGCCTCTGACGGCGTCACGCTCGGGGTCTCCCTCAACAAGGCGATGACCAAGCGACTGGCGCGCGACGCCGACATCCCCACGCCGGAGTTCCGCCTGTTTTACAGTGCCGAGCAGGCGGCCGCCGAAGCCGAGATGCTGCGCTACCCCCTGATCGTGAAGCCGAACTACGGCGGCTCCAGCGTCGGTGTCGGACCGGAGAGTATTGTGCACGAACCCGGTACCCTGGCCGAGCACGTCGCCTGCTGCCTCTGCCGTTACCAGCAACCCTGCCTGGCCGAACGCTACGTGGAAGGCGACGACGTGACGGTCGGCCTGCTGGGCAACGGCGAAGTTGAAGTGCTGCCGGTGGGGCGCGTGGTGGCCTCGAGCGGCATGTACTCGGAGATGACCAAGAAGTTCCACGACCGGGAGGTGATCTGCCCGTACCGGGCCGGGAGGGAACTGGAAGAGCGCCTCAGGGCCTGGTCGCTGGCGCTTTACCGCACTATCGGCGCTCGGGACCTGGCGCGCGTCGATTACGTTCTGGACCGTGAGGGGAAGGCGTGGTTGCTCGAGATCAACCCACTGCCCGGCCTGAGCCCGTTCTACGGGGTTTACCCCGTGCTGGCCGAGGCGGCCGGCTACGACCACGCCGCACTGATGGGAAGGATCATTGACCTGGCGCTCCGGCGGAGCGCCGCCAAGGAGAAAGCAACGCATGAGCGACTGGGTGCAAGAACTGCACAGCAGTATCCACACCGCTGAACAGCTGGAAAATCACATCACCCTGACCCCCGAGGAGAGGGCAGGGCTGGAGAATATCGAAGGCACCTTCAACTGGGGTATCAGCCCTTACTACGCCTCGCTAATGGACCCGGATGACCCGAGCTGCCCCGTCCGGCGCCAGGTCGTTCCGCGCATCGAGGAGATGCACGACGAACTCGGCGTGTGGGACCCGCTGAAAGAAGAAGACCATTCGCCGGTCGAAAACCTCATCCACGTTTATCCGGACCGGGTGGCCTTCTGCATCAGCAGCATCTGTCCCACGTTCTGTCGTTTCTGCCTGCGCAAGCGGATGGTGGAGACCTTCGGCAACTCCATCAGCGAGGAGAACCTGCAGGAAGGCTACGAGTACATCCGCAACACGCCAGCCATCCGTGACGTGCTGCTCACCGGCGGCGACCCGCTGTTGATGCCCGACGAGCGCATCGAAGAGATCGTGGGTAAGATCCACGAGATCCCCCACGTTCAACTCGTGCGCATCGGCTCGCGCAGCCCCTGCACGCTGCCGTCCCGCATTACTGACGAACTGTGCGAGAGACTGGCCCGGTATCAGCCTTTCTGGATCAACACCCACTTTAACCATCCAAAGGAGCTGACCCCCGAGGCCGTGGCCGCCTGCGGGCGCATCGTGGACCACGGCATCCCCATGGGCAACCAGACGGTGCTTCTGAAAGGCGTCAATGACAGCGCCGCCGTGCTGAAAGAACTCGGCGAGCGCCTGGTGGCCGCCCGCGTGCGGCCCTACTACCTCTACCAGTGCCAGGTGCTCAAAGGCACAGCCCACTTCCGCGTCGAGGTCGAGCGCGGCGTCCAGTTCATGCGGGAGCTGCGCGGACGCACCAGCGGGTTTGCCATCCCGCAATACGTGCTCGATACCCCCTACGGCAAAGTGCCGCTCAACTACCAGTACATGCGCAAGCGGGAGGGCGACCACGTGGTGCTGGAGACCTTCAGCGGCAAGATATGGCGCGAGCCCAACCCCGTCTGCACCCCCTGTAAGGCATGACCGGCCAGCAACCACACGTCATACTCATCTGCCTGGGCAATCCCGGCGCCGACTACGCCCGCACCCGCCACAACGCCGGCTTCATGTTTGCCGATTTTCTGGCGCGGCGGAACAGGCCGACCGAGTTCGAGCCGATGGACGGGGTCGATGCCGAGGTCGCCGAGGTCGAGCTTGCCGGTATGCCGGCTGTGCTGGTCAAACCTCTTACCACCATGAATGAATGCGGTCGCGTGCTGGAGTCGCTGCGGCAGCAGTTCGCGCCCGACAGCAACCTCTGGGCCATCGCCCATGACGACCTGGACCTGTCGCTCGGTTCGGTCAAGGCGCGCCAGAAGGGAGGAGATGGTGGGCACAACGGCGTGCGCTCCGTGCTGGAAGCCGCCGGCCGCAAGGACCTCGTCCGCATCAAACTCGGCGTCAACGCCGCCTCCCGCCGCCGATACGACGGCGTTGTGGATTATTTGCTCTCGGACTTCCTGCCCGAGGAGCGCCGACGGCTGGAGGCCGCGTTTGAGGAGGGCGAGGAAGCCCTGGCGGGGCAGGTGAGGTCCTTCGCCGCCGAACTGGCCAGGCGGGACAGGCGCCGGCAGGCCGCTGAGCTCTACGCACGCGACGTGGCGGAGAGAGCCCGGGCGGCCGTGTCCGACATCCCGGCCGCCAGCCCGTGGGCCATCTTCCTCAACCGGCAGCAACTGAACCGGGCCCTGGAGGTCGTCCGGACGCTGGCCAAACTGCTGCGCAAAGCAAAGGCCGCGGCCGGGCGAGATTCCCGGTTCTTCGAGCGACTGGTCGGTTTCATCCCTGAACCGTTACGCCCTCTGCTGCCCGGTCCGCCGCAGGACCAGAAGCTCTTTTTCGCGGTGGACCTGCACATCTCGTCCGCCGGCATGAAGATCATCGAGTTGAATTGCGCCGTCGGCTACGGCCACTACGCCTACCTGGCCGACCGGGTCCTCTTCCCCCTGGTCAACGAGCACGTCAGCGGAGCGGAGCGTGCCGCCGAGGAGGATTTCGGGCCGTTCCTGTATCACCACGGGCTGCGCCCCCTGCACGAGCCGGAGGCCGGCTGTGTCGCGTTCATGCGCGGATTCGGGGACGCGGACATGTTCAACGTTGATGAACTGGAGGGGCTGGCCGAGCACATCGCGGAAGCCGGCGGCCCGGACATCCCGCTCTGCCACGAGAGCGACCTGGAACTGCGCTCCGACGGGCTGTACCTGGAAGGGAGCGGGCGCGTGGACCTTCTCTACGTAGAGGAGAACCTCTCCGAATGGGCGGAGTTGAGTGAGGATTCACCCATGCTGCAGGGGGTGAAGGCCGGCATGGTGAAGACCTTCCCGGCCCTCGACATGTTCCTCTACACCAACAAGGGCTTCCTGTCGGTGCTGAGCGACCCAGCCGCCCGGGAACTGCTGTGCCCCGATGACGAGGAAAGTAAGGTCCTGCGCGAGAACGTGTTGTGGTCGCATCCCCTGGATGAGCACATCGAACCGGCCGCCTACTACATGCTGGAGCAGGGTCTGCGCCTGGCCGTCAAGGACCACCTGGGAGGGGGCGGGCGTGGTGTCACGATCCTGCGACCCGAGTCCGCCTCCCAGCAGGTGGGTCACATCCTGCAGCGGCGTATGCGCCGGGGCGGTAGCATAGTGCAGGGCTACTTCGAGCCGGGCAAGTGGTCGGACGACTCGGACCTGCGTTTTGACGTCAGGGTCGTGGCCTCCGCCCACGAGGGGGACATCAAGATCGGCCCGGTCTACGGGCGTGTCTTCCGCGGGCCGAAGCTGAGTTTCTCCGACGCTGATTCAGGCGTGGCGCCCGTCTACGTCGTCGGCTGAGACGGCTGGCCCGCCCCCTCGCTTATCCCTTCTGCCGGCGCTGTCCGCTCAGCAAGCCGGCCCGCCGTGCCGCTGCGCAGCCTCTCCGTCTGGTCTGCGGCGCTCGGCGATGATGCTGCGGGCCGTCTCGTGAATCTCGCGCAGCAGATCCTGGCTGACGGGGCGCCCGTTGATGTCCGCGTTCAGAGCGGCGCTGACGCTCTGGCGCGAAACCCCGCGCTTTTCGGCCACCTCCCCCGGACCGATAGCATGGTAGGCAAGGTATGCGCGCAGCAGACGTGGTGTCAGCCCCGGGCCATCGTCGGCTTTCCCATTGACTTCTGCCATGTTTCCGCTAAAATGCTGCCTGTTGACCTGTCAACACCCATAAATATTGTAACTGGACTATCGCGTTTCGTCAACCCTTTAGCGGGCTTTTCCGTGAACGATTCCACCCAGACTGACATCTCATACCGTCTGCGTCACGTGCGGGAGATGCTTGTAGGGACTGAGCGAGGTTCTCAGAAGGCCTTTGCCGAGGCCGCAGGGCTCAAACCGAGCACCTACAGCGATTATGAGTCCCGGGGCGTCGAGCCCACCGCCGGTGTCATCGGCCGGATTATCCGGGCTTTCCCGGAAATCAATGTCCGCTGGCTTGTGACCGGCGAAGGCCAGCCGCTCGCCTCCACGGCCGCCGAGGAGGCCGCTCAGTACAAGGCCGTCGAGCAGATTGATCTCGATTTGGTGCATCAACTCGAAGAGCGGCTCAAGGAGCGCCAGGAGATGATCAACCGCATCGAGGAACTCGAGCAACGCGTGGCTGAACTCGAAGCCGAACTCAAGGAAAAGCCTTGAGCCGGCAGCACGACTGACGCCCCGACTCACCATGAAGCCTGCCCGCCGACCGCCTGGCGGGACCACGATGGAGGTGTCAACACCGGCGGCTACATCCGGTGTTTTTCGTGTTTCCGTGCTGTGCGCCGTTCCGAAAACGAAAATAGCCGCCGGCTGCGCTTGCCTGCGCCTGCAACCTGCGGGCGCGCCTTCCACTGACTGCTGCGTGGTCCAATGTGTCACGCCCCCGCGAGGCTGCCCGACGGAAGCCTGTGTTGCCCGCGCGCGGGTCAACTCGTCTCTGTGCCCAAACATTGAATGATCCTGGGCAATCCGGGGAGGACGTGGACATACCCCCGCTTTGCTGATATGGTAGCCGCTTGTTTTTCTCATCCCCCGGTTCGGAAAGGGCCCCCCATGGCGCGCGTTACGTTCATCGGTGCCGGCAGTCTCGCGTTCACCCGCAACCTGGTCCGCGATATCCTTACCTTCCCTCGGCTGGAGGACTCAACGCTTGTCCTGATGGACATCGAGGAAGAACGCCTCGAGTTCGCCCGCCGGGCCGTCCAGAAGATCGTGGACCTGGGCGCATATCCGGCGAAGGTCGAGGTCACTATGGACCGCGCTGAAGCGCTGAAAGGCGCCGACGCCGTCCTCTGCACCATCCTGGCCGGCGGCTACGACATCTATCGGCACGACATCGAGGTGCCAAAAAAGTACGGCGTGGACATCTGCGTCGGCGACACCCGCGGACCGGCCGGCATCTTCCGCGCCCTCCGCACTATACCCGTCATGCTGGACATCTGCCGCGACATCGAGCGGCTCTGCCCGGACGCCATATTGCTCAACTACACCAACCCCATGGCGATGCTCTGCCGGGCCATGCAGCGCAAGAGCAGCGTCCGCGTCACCGGCCTGTGCCACAGCGTGCAGGGCACCGCGCGCATGCTGGCCGGCTGGATAGGCGCCCCCATGGACGAGGTGACCTACGTCTGCGCCGGTGTCAACCATCAGGCCTGGTACACGGAGTTCCGCTGGAACGGCCAGGACGCCTATCCCCTCATCCGCGAGGCGGTCAAGACGCGCGACGAGGTCTACATGGAGGAGATTGTCCGCAACGAGATGTTCCTCCATCTCGGCTACTACGTGACCGAATCCAGCGGCCATAACAGCGAGTACAACTGGTGGTTCCGCAAGCGGCCGGCGTTGATCGAGAAATACTGCCATCCCGGCACGGGCTGGAACCCCGGCTACTACGGGCTGCTGCTGCAGCCCCGGAGGCAGGGCGACGCCTGGAAGCAAGGCGCCGAAGAGTGGCTGGCCAAAGACGACATCTCCCTGGAGCGCGGGCATGAATACGCCGCCTCCATCATCAACGCCGTCATGGGAGGGCAGGCGTTCGAGTTCAACGGCAACGTCCCGAACACCGGCATCGTGCCCAACCTGCCCGAGGGCGCCTGCGTGGAGGTGCCCGTGGTCGCCAACCGCCGGGGCTTCAACTCCATCCACGTCGGCCCGCTGCCGCCCCAGTGCGCCGCGCTCAACCAGGTCACCATCGCCTCCGAGGAGATGGCCGTCGAGGCGGCGCTCATTGGCGATCCCACCCTGGCCTATCAGGCCATCGCCTACGACCCGCTCACGGCGGCCGTGCTGTCCCTGGACGAGATCAAGCGCATGACGGCGGAGCTGTTCGAGGTCAGCGCGGAACACCTGCCCCAGTTCAGCAGTTTCGAGATCAAGGCCGGCCGCTGAGGTTCGCGCACTCATCGGGCCTCCGGAGGGGACGTTCCGATGGTAGATGGTTCGTCCCCCTTCGATCGCAAAGCCGCCGGAGCAGCCGCCGGGATGCCATCTCAGCGTCTTCAGGCCGCAGAATAGACCGTCCGGTTTAACAGGCTTTCCGGCCGTTGACACCCCGCAGGCCGGCGCTATAATCAGGGTAGGCAGATTGACATCAGTTGTGGCGCGCCGGTGAGACGGTGTGGCAGCCGTCGGAAGCGCGGATGGGACGAGCATCGCTCTCATACGAGTTATCCTATCGCGATACCTGTCCGGCTGGCTGTCTGGCGTCCTGCCCCTCCGCCGCGAGGATGGGCGACCGGCATAGGAGTTGCTCGCAAAGGTCGTTTCGGAAAACGAGACTGCCGGCGTAGGAAGGGCTCGGTCATGCGCGAGCCGGCGCCGGCGGGCAATCCTTGCGAGGGGCTTCCCGGCCACAAGGGACACCAGAGCATGGCCACTGTCAAAAGATTCGGCAGGTACCGGCTCGACAGGCTCATCGGCCACGGTGGGATGGGGGCCGTCTACCTGGCTGAGGACGAGCAAACGGGCGAGGCGGCCGCCGTCAAGGTCCTGCCCGCATCGCTGGCCGCCAACGCGGAATACATCCGCCGCTTCGAGAACGAAGCCCGCCTCGCCGAGCAGCTTGACCATCCCAACATAGTGCGCGTCGAAGCCTTCGGCAAAGAGAACGGCCACTACTACCTGGCGATGGAGTACGTGAACGGCTCCAGTTGCCGCGCCGTCATATCCCGCCGTCGCCGCATCCCGTGGCCGGAGGTCGTCCGGATAGCCATTCAGGTCGCCCGCGGTCTCGCTGCGGCCGCACGGCAGGGCATCATCCATCGGGATATCAAGCCGGAGAACCTCCTGATGGACGAAGACGGCGCCGTCCGCATAGCCGACCTGGGGCTCGCCAGGGAAGAGGGCAGCATCGAGCCCATGCCCAGTGACACCAGCCTCGGCACGCCGGACTACATGAGCCCCGAGCAGGTCAACAACTCCGAAACCGTGGACTTCCGCAGCGATATCTACTCCCTCGGCGCCACCATGTTCCACATGATCTGCGGCAAGGCCCCCTACACGGGCCGGAGCGCCTACGAGGTCATGGTCAAGCACGTCACTTCCGAGCTTCCCTCCCCCCTGCGGCACGTGCCCGGCCTGCCCGAACAGGTCTGCGACGTGATGCGCAAGATGATGGCTCAAGACCCGGATGACCGGTACCAGTCCTACGAAGAACTGGTCGAGGACCTGGAAGCCCTGCTGGCCGGTCGGCCTGTGAAAGCCCGTGAGTTCGACCGGCAGAGCCTTCTGGCCCGCAACGGCGTCTCCCACGGGCTGGTTCTGCTCAAGTGGCTCTGGCGTCATCCCTACGTGACCGTGCCCGCCATGCTGCTGGCCGGCCTCGGCGCCTACCTGCTGCTGCGCTGAGCCCGTCGCTGGAAAGCACCGCTCCCCTCCACCATAATGGAATGCGAGGACATAGCCGGCCGAGCCGGCACTCTAACAGGAGAATGGATATGTGGGTCCGCATCGTGACAGGGGTCGTTTTGGGCGGAGGCATCGGCCTGGCCGTCGGCATGGTGGGCAAATCCCTGGGGGGGCAGTGTGCGCTCCTGTGCAATCCCTACATCTCGACCGGGCTCGGTGTGTTCCTGGGCCTCTTCATCGCCGCGCAGAGCCAGTCGCACGACGGCGCCATCCAGCAGCAGGGCCTCCCCGTGCTCGGCTCGCCCGGGGCCTACCAGGAAGCCGTTGAAGCCCCGGGGCTGACGCTGGTCACCTTCTACACCGACACCTGCACCCACTGCCATCGCCAGATGCCCATACTGGGTCAGCTGGCGGAGGAGGCCGGCCCGGAGGTGACAGTGGCCACGGCCAACGCCCGTACCTTGCGCGAAATCGCGCGCGAGGCCGGCGTGCGCGGCGTCCCCACAACGCTCGTCTTCAGCGCCGGCCGCCGCGTCGAGACGCTCAGAGGCGTGGCCGACCTTGAGCGCCTCCGCGAGGTCGTCCGCCAACACACCGCATCCGCCGCGCCCGGCGTCCCCGGAAGCTGACCACAGCGCCACGACGACCGGCCGGCATGCCTCGTCTCCCCCCCCGGGGGATAACTCCGTTCACTTCGTGTTGAACGCTGTTTTC
>PUMJ01000158.1 GCA_003551305.1 Candidatus Brocadiaceae bacterium | reverse complement strand
GTCCACGCCGCCCCCATCCAGATAGGCGACTACATCCGCCAGTACTTCCTGAAGGAGAAGCGCTGCGTCGTCTTCACCTCGGCCACGCTCCAGGTCAACGGCGAGTTTGACTACATGTTAGAGCGACTGGGAGCGGAGGGCCTGCCGGCCGGCGAGATCCAGTGCCTGGCGCTGGGCAGCCCTTTCGACTACGACCGCCAGTCCCTGGTGGGGATCACAAGCTTCCTGCCCGACCCCGGCGGCCGACGCAACACCGAGTTCGACCATCAGCTCAGCCGGTTCCTGGTGGATCTGCTCTCGCAGACGCGCGGGCGCGGCCTGGTGCTGTTCACCTCCTATTCGCTGCTGGAGGCCGTCTACGGCGCCGTGAAGGAGCCGCTGGAACGGCGCGGCATCGCCGTGCTGGCGCAGGGGCACACGGGCAGCCGGGAGGCCATCACCAGCTCCTTCCGCAGCTTCCCGTCCTCCGTGCTGCTGGGCACCCGCAGCTTCTGGGAAGGGGTGGACATCGCCGGCGAGACGCTCAGCTGCCTGGTGCTGACCAAGCTGCCGTTCCACGTCTTCACAGACCCCCTGGTGCGCGGCCGCACCGAGTATCTGCGCATGCTGGGGCGCGACCCGTTCATGCACTACACGCTGCCGGAGGCCGTCATCAGCTTCCGGCAGGGTTTCGGGCGCCTCATCCGCCGCAAGGACGACTGTGGCGTGGTCATCGTCACGGACCGCCGCATGGTCACCAAGGGCTACGGCCGGGTCTTCCTGCAGGGTCTCCCCACCGAACACCGGGTCTTCAAAGCGCCTGGGGATGCGTTGCAGTCCGTCGCTCGCTTCTTCGGCACGGACTGACGACCCCCGGCGTCCATCCAACCAAAACGACACGACGGACACGACGAGGAGACCCCCGTCTCTCGTTGGTGGCGCCGTGGTGGTTCTTTGGGCCCTCACGGCCGCCCGTCGGGGAGGCCGGGGATCTGGTCGGCGCCGCATAGAACCTCGATGCTGGAGCCCTCGAAGTCCTCGCCGACGGGCTCGAAGCGCCCGCCCAGGTGCGTCGCCAGGAAGGACTCCGCCACGGCGAAGAACGAGAGGCGGTTCTCGGGCCGTGCCATCCCGTGTCCCTCGTCAGGGTAAAGGACGTAGGTGACCGGTATGCCCTTCTGCTGCATGGCGTCCACTATCTGGTCCGACTCGGCCCGTTTGACGCGCGGGTCGTTCGCCCCCTGGCCTATCAGCAGCGGACGACGGATGTTCTCGACCCGGCCCAGCGGCGAGCGTTCCTCCAGCAGCTTCCGGCCTTGTTCGGTCCGGTAGTCGCCCACCCGGCGGCAGAACATCTCCAGCGCCGGCTTCCAGTATTCCGGCATGCTCTGAAGCAGCGTGATGAGGTTGGAGGGCCCCACCAGGTCCACGCCGCAGGCAAAGACGTCCGGCGTGAACGTCAGCCCGACCAGCGTGGCGTAGCCCCCGTAGCTGCCGCCCATGATGGCGACGTGTTTCGCGGCCGCCACCCGCTGCTCGACGGCCCAGTTGACGCCGTCGATCAGGTCGTCGTGCATCCTGCCGGCCCACTCGAGGTCGCCGGCGTTGACGAACTCCTTGCCGAAGCCCGTCGAGCCGCGGAAGTTGACGCTCAGGACGGCGTAGCCCCGGTTCGCCAGCCATTGATGGATGGGCGAGAAGCCCCACGAGTCCCGGCCCCACGGCCCGCCGTGCACGTAGAGGACCATCGGCAGCGGCTCGTCCGGCACCTGCCCGCCCGAAGAGGCACTGCCCGGCGGCAGCGACAGGTAGCTGACCAACTCATGTCCGTCACGCGCCTTGATGACCACGGGGTGCATGGGCACAAGCGGCTTGCCGACCAGGTCCTCCCGACTGACGAACATGAACTCGGCCTTCTTCGGCTCCCGGTCATAGCCGAAGTAACGCGTGGGAGCCGCGTCGGACCAGTAGCCGACCAACCAGCGGTCGTTGGCCAGAGTCCGCCCCACCACCGCGACCTCCCCGTCCTCCAGACCCTCCAGGTGCTCGAAATCCGCGCGGACTTCATCGTCCAGGAATCGCCTCTCGGGCCGCGTGTAGTCGAGTGTCACCATTTCGACGTGACGCTCGGTGGGGTGGCGCATCACACCGCCCACGTCCCCCCGGTCGTCCTCTACCAGCACCTCCTCAGCCCCGCTCTCCAGGTCCAGCACCTTCAGCGCGGACGTGTCGCGCCCGCGGCTGTCGCGCAGGAACAGCTTCGACCCGTCCTTGTCGAAACCGAGCGGCCCGGTCGTCAGGGTGTCCTCGCGGGGGATGGTCATGAACAACTCCCACTCGTCCTCCCCCGCCGGCTCCAAGATGCGGATACTGCCCTCTTCGTCGTACTCGTGGGCGAACCGGATGTTGTAGTCATCGTCGCTGCTGAAGCCGGTGAAACGGTCGTGCTGCAGAAGCAGCGTCCGCCCGCCCGAGTCCAGCTCGAGGCGGTAGACGTCATGGTAACGCGGATCGCGGTCATTCAGGCCGATCAGGATGGTCGTCGGGAACTTGTGGCTGACGTGCATGACCCGGGCCTGCACGCCTTCCAGCGGCGTCAGGTCGCGCGTGCTGCGGCTCTGGACGTCCGTCAGGTAAACGCGCCAGTTCTCGTCCCCCCGGCGGTCCTGCAGGTAGATGATCTGCTCGTTCGTGTAGGCCCAGGAGTAGGTCCTTATCCCCCTGTCGCGGTCTTCCGTAACCGGTTCGGCCGCGTCCGGCCGGTCCGCCGGGCCGACCCAGACGTTCAGCACGCCCTCCACAGGGGCCAGGTAGGCGAAGCGGCGACCGTCCGGACTCAGACTCGGTGAGGTGCGGTCCGGGTTCCCGAACAGCACCCGGCGCGGAATCAACTCGACTCCTTCTTGCATGGCGTGTTCCCCACGTTCTATTGGTTCAGTGGTTCGTACCGGCGTCAGTTGCCGCTCGCCGCCAGCAACTGTTCATAAACTCTGATGACCTTGCGCGCCTGGACGTCCGGGGAGAAGACCTCTTGCATGCGCCGGCGCGCCGCCGCCCCCATCTCGCGCCGCCGCGGCTCGTCGGCGGCCAGCTCCAGCATGGCGTCCGCCAGGTTGTCCGGCCTGTCGTCTATGACGATGCCCGTCTCGCCGTCGCGGACGACATCCGGCAGCGTGCCGCGTTCGGCCACTATCAGCGGTTTCTCCAGGGCCGCCATCTCCAGGGCCGCGCGGCAGGAGCCGTCACTGCCGGGCACCAGCATGATGCCCGCATCGAACGTGGCGAGCACGTCCCGGTAATCCTCGTGCCGGTAGCCGAGGGCCAGCACCGTCTCACCGAGCCCCATCCGGGCGACCGGCTCGTCCAGGATCTCCTGCTTATGGGTGCCCCGTCCGCAGACGGCGACCCTGACGCGGGGGTTCAGCTGCCGCACCTGCCGGGCGGCCTGCAGCAGCACCTCGAAGCGCCGGTGTCGCTGCACGCGCGAGACAACGCCGAAGACGACATCGTGCTCGCCCAGGCCGAGCTTCGCCCGGAGCCCGGCCGGCGGCGTGCGGGGGCTGAACTCCCGCGCGTCCACGGCCCCCCGCACGGTGCTGACGAACCGGCTGGAGACGCCCATCAGGTTGACTGCCCGCATTGCGAAGCGGTCCGACAGCACGATGAGGTGATCGATCATGGCCGGCCCGTAGAAGATGCGCCAGGGCAGGTGCCGGCGGTAACGGCGGGCTGCGTGGTCGGTGCGCACCAGGGGGACGTCCGGCCGCCGCCCCCGCATGGCGAGCGAGCAGACCAGGTGGTCGCGGCTGCCGTGACAGTGCACCAGGCCGTATGCGCCGTCCTGGAGGAGCGCGCGCAGCCGGCCGACGTCGGCTGCGGTCGCCCGCACACCGCCGATGCCCTCGAAACGAAACTCGTCATGCACTCGCAGGCCCATCTCGCGCGCCCGGCCCGGCAGGGAGCGGCGCTGCTCGTCGGGGGCCGCCACGCAGGCCAGGTCGGAGCGCCAGCCGCGCTCGGTGAGAGCCCGGCACAGGCGCGCCACCGGCCCGGAGGGGCCGGTCCACTTGTGGTCCGCGTAGCAGTGCAGCACGGCAGCGGGCAAAGGAACGCCTCCGGTAGAACTCGGCGGAAGGCCGTATCATAACCAGCGAGAGCCGCCGGGGGCAAATCACGGCGACCACAAGCGGGGGGGGCACGCACCCATCCGGCAGGAGCCGGCTGACAAACCGGGCTCGGGCGGGCGCCTTCGGCGCCGGCCGCCGCTTTATCCGGACCCGGCGGGCGGGGCGTCAAGGATCTCAGCGACGGATTCCCTGTCCACCAGGCCGTGCAGCGTACAGGGCTACAGCGGGCTCTCGCCGGGGAAGACGGTCAGGAAGGGAATGGTGCGCGACAGCACAGTGCCGAGCGGTATCTGCAGCATCTCGGCCGTTTCGCGACACGTGAGGCCGCCCTGGAAGACCAGAAGGAACGGCTCCTTGTAACGGTCCTCCAGCGTGTCCAGCGCCTGCTGGAGCAACTCCCGGCGCGCCAGGGTGTCCGGCACGCTCTCCTCCGGCCCCGAGATGACGCTGCCGAGGCGAGAAAGGGAGACCGCCGGCTGCACGCGGCGTCCCCTGTCCCTGAGCCAGTGTGTGTATCGGAAGCGCAGGATACTGAACAGCCATGCCCGCGCTTTTCCAGGGTCTCGGAGGGGCTTCATCGCTTTCCACGCCTCGTAATAGGTCTCCTGGACCAGGTCCTCCGCCTGCGCGGCCTCCCCGCAGAGCCGGTACGCCAGGGCGTAGAGTTCATCGGCGTAGTCACGCACCCACGATTCGTATTGCGCACGCCTTCCGGCTTCGCGCATATCTCGGCCCTCTCATACACGTAGTGCCCGGAATGCGGCCGATTATTCCGGTCGTCGAGGAATTCCTGCGCGCAGGCACGCGCACGGCAGAGAAGAGACGGGCATATGAAAAGGGGACTGATGCTGCGCCGCGGCGACGACGGCAGACCCGGCGCTCACCGAGTAGTCGGGGGGGCCAGCTTCCCTCCCATCACTCCGGTATGGTCTCGGCGGAGTAATGCATGGCGACGGCGGCCATCAACAGGAAGGTCATAAGATAGAGGAATACACCTATCCCCAGGGCCGTCACTTTGCTGGCGTGCTCCCTGGTGGTCGGCATCCGCGAAAGGAACTGGGCCAGCGCGAGCCAGAACACCAGGCCCGTCAGCACGAAACCGAGCCACGCCCTGCCCCACAACTCGGGACTGAGTGGCTTGAGCCACAGCCCGCCGGCCCAGGCGGCCATAAACAGGAACAGGAAGAACGAAAGGTAACCCGGAATCCTGTTCGGCGCCCGCATCCCCAGCAGCAAAGCCAGCAGCACCGTGCAGACGCTCGCAACGGCAAGAGCAATCAAAATTTCGACAAGCATTCCCAGACCCCCTTCTTCAGTGATCCGTGGGGGCGCGGTCTGGCTCAGCCGGGGTCTCCGGTGTCCTGTGCCGGACCGTGCGGCACGCAGCGGAGCGCCTCGGCGGCGTTCGTGATGCCGCAGGCCACGTACTGCGCCGCGCGCTGGAGCATGCTGACCATGCCGGCTTCCGTG
This sequence comes from Candidatus Brocadiaceae bacterium, assembly GCA_003551305.1. Taxonomy (GTDB): domain Bacteria; phylum Planctomycetota; class Brocadiia; order SM23-32; family SM23-32; genus B1Sed10-231. The sequence goes on along the minus strand of PUMJ01000158.1, from coordinate 10,447 downwards.
GCCGCCTCTCGGAAAGACTCGGTGGCGGCCTGCTCCAGGATCAGGCGGCGCACGCGCCGGTTGCTCGGCATGAGCTCGAACGCCGCCACCCGCCCCAGATAACCCATGTAGTTGCAGTGCTTGCAGGCGCCGGGCTCGAAGACTTCCAGCCCCGGCTCCAGCCCGAGCCGGCGCGCGCGCTCCTCCCCCAGCGTCGTGCTGGTCTTGCAGGACTCGCACAACCGCCTCACCAGCCGCTGGGCGATGACGAGGCGGAGGTTGGAGGCCAGCACGTAGTCCGGAGCCCCCATGTTCAGCAGGCGCACGGGCGCCGAGGGCGCGTCGTCCGCCTGGAGGGCAGCCAGGGTGAGCGCGCCGCTCAAAGCGCTCTGCATCGTCAGGTGCAGCGTCTCCTCGTCGCGCATCTCGCCGACAACCACCATGTCCGGGTCATGGCGCAGCACCGACCGCAGCATGTTCGAGACCGCCATCTTCGAGTGACCGTGTATCTCGATCTGCGTGACGTTGACGAACCGGTGCTCGACGGGGTCCTCCATGGTGATCACGTGGTTGTCCGTTCGATCAATCTCGCGCAGCGCCGCGTAGAGTGTCGTGGTCTTGCCGGCGCCCGTGGGCCCGACCGTGACTATCAGCCCTTGGGGCTGGCCCAGAGCCTCGCGCAACACCTCGACCTGCTGCTCGGAGAGCCCCAGCTCTGTTATCCGGCTCGGCCGGTCCCCCGGGCCGAACAATCGCAAAGAGACGTGCTCGCCCAGGACGGTCGGGATGGTGGCCACGCGCACGTCGCGGTGCTGTCCGTCGGGCGTCTCCCACTCGAAAGCGCCGTCCATCGCGTCGCGGCGTTCGGCAATGTCCAGGCCGGCTTCCACCTTGATGCGGTTGACCAGGTTGCGGTAGAGGTCTTCTTCCAGAGCCGGTCCCAGGCCCATGACCCCGTCCACCCTGTAGCGCACCTGGCAGGTTTCGCCCGGCTGGATGTGGATGTCGGAGGCCCGCAACTCATGGGCCTCTTCCAGCATGTTCTGCAGGAAAGCCGTGCCAGGCGAGGCGCCCCCTTCCGCTCCGCTAACCGTTCCGTAGAGGAAGCGTATCGCCCGCACGATGTCCTGGGACGGGGCGTAGTGCAGCACGAGATCGTGCCCGAACTGGCGGCTTAGAGTCTCGATGGTCTCCCGCGAGTGCCACACGGAGGTGGCCAGGTGGACGGCGTCTTCCTCCTCGTCGTAGCGGAAGGGCACTATCTTCATCTCCATGGCGGCCACGCGCGGGATGATCTCGACCAGTTCCCGTTCCACCTGCAGCTTCCTGAGGTCGAAGAACTCGGGCAGATCTCTCAGGATGCGCAGCTCTTCGCCCCCCGGCGGGGACAGATCAACCGCCGCCGCATACGAGTGCGCGCTGTCTGCGCTGCGTCGCGACCAGACCACCTGACCTTTCAGCTCCACGGTCTCGTCCAGCTCAGGGCCTGCCACGGTCAGTTCCAGTTGCGCGCGCTCAGGCACCGGCTCCTCGGTGGCGATCCGGCAACTGGTGGTGCTGATGTCCAGCACGGCCATCGGCCGGACCTCGGCTTCCTCCCCCTCCGGCCGCACGACCCGGTAGGTGGATTTCTCCGCCCTTTTAGCGTCTTCAGACAAACGAGTCCGGCCCCCTTCTTGTGATGCCTTGCTCATCTGCAGATCCCCCGGTGCAATCCCACAAAGCAAACGCCTTCACCACGAGGTCCAGGCCCTCCTCCCCGGTTCGCGGCCACTCGATGGCTGTGTACTGAGAATATGGCCTGGAGGTCAGTCCCCTCGTGTGCCCATGATAATACGGGCCGGAGAGGCCGAGGTCAAGTCGTAAATACTATTTTCTCAGCACTTGATGCAAGTATTCACCGACCCGTGAATGGCGCAACACCTGATGATCCTTTCCTGTCTCTCCCCCCGCCGCAGGGTTGGGCTGAGTGTCCCGCCAAAGTAACTCAGGATCATTCAATTGCAGGACTTACGACTGACTGCTGCGCTGCCCAATGCGCGAGGCCCGGAAGGTGGCGCTCCAGTGTCGGCCACGGTCACCGGCCGTTCGCAGCGCCGGCATCCCGGCTGCTTCTGCCGAAGCAGAGCCGGCCACGCGAAGGCACCCCTGCCCCGCGAGCCTGTCCCGCGAGAGCGTGCATGACCAGCGGAAGGACCGGGTCGTTCCTGTGCGCGAACACTGAGTACCCCTGGCAAAGGAACCAAACGCGCTTGACAGCGGCTCGGCCCGCCGCGTAGAATACGGTCATTATGGCAACGATAGGGGACCATTCTCGGCACAGCCTCGCACTATCCGGGCTTCTGCTACCCCGGCTTCTGCCGGGGTGTTGAGGCCGGTAGGGTACTGGTCTGCCTTTCGTTAGTCGGAAAATCTCAGCCCTGCAGCCTCAGAGGTTGCGGGGCTTTTTTGTCGGACACGCTGATTCGCGCTGGGCCAGAGGCTGAACAATGAAAAAGGACGACGGCAAGGTAACCATTTTTGACACCACGTTGCGGGACGGCGAGCAGGCGCCCGGCTGCTCGATGACCCTCGAGGAGAAGGTGATGGTGGCGCATCAGCTCGAGCGTCTGGGCGTTGACGTGATCGAGGCGGGCTTCCCCATCGCGTCGCCAGGCGACTTCGAGAGTGTGCGGCAGGTGGCTGCCGGAGTGCGCAGGCCGGTGGTGACCGGCCTGGCGCGCTGCGTGGAGGCCGACATCGAACGCGCCGCCGAGGCCCTCCAGCAGGCCGCCCACCCCCGCATCCACGTCTTCCTGGCCACCAGCCGCATCCACCGTGAGCACAAGCTCCACATGAGCCGCTCGGACATCGTCGCCCGCGCCGTCAGAGGCGTCGAGGCGGCCCGCGCCTGCGTCCGCGACGTCGAGTTCAGCCCCGAGGACGCTGCCCGCACCGAGCCGGACTTCCTCAAAGAGGTTGTCGAGGCGGTCATAGACGCCGGCGCCACCACCGTGAACATCCCGGATACGGTGGGCTATGCCGTGCCGTCACAGTTCGCCGAGCTGATCGCCATGCTCCGCGACGAGGTGCCCAACATCGGCCGCGCCGTCATAAGCGTGCACTGCCACGACGACCTGGGCATGGCGACGGCCAACTCCCTGGCCGCCGTGCGGTGCGGGGCGCGGCAGATCGAGTGCACGGTCAACGGCCTGGGCGAACGCGCCGGCAACTGCTCACTCGAAGAGGCCGTGATGGCCATCCGCACGCGACGGGACTACTTCGAACTGGACACGAACATCAACACGCGCGAGATAATGGCCACCAGCCGGCTGGTGACCGGGGTGACGGGGGTGCAGGTGCCGCCCAACAAGGCGGTAGTGGGGCGCAACGCCTTCGCCCACGAGGCCGGCATCCATCAGGACGGCATCCTGAAGAAGAAGAGCACCTACGAGATCATGCGTCCTGAGGACATCGGGCGCGAGAGCGGGGAGCTGGTGCTGGGCAAACACAGCGGGCGGCACGGCTTCCGGGCCCGCCTGGAGGAGCTCGGCATCGAGTTGAGCGAGGAACACCTGCAGCACGCCTTTGAGAAGTTCATCGAACTGACTGACAAGAAGAAGGAGGTCTATGACGAGGACCTGGAGGCCATCGTGCGGGAGGAGATGGAGGAGGTGCCCCGGGTCTTTTCGCTCGAGAGCTTCCACGTGACCAGCGGCATCGGCGTGATACCGACGGCCACGGTGGCCGTCGAGGTCTCCAAGGAGGGCCTGCGCACAGACGCGGCGATTGGTGACGGGCCCATAGACGCCGTTTACAGGGCCATAGACCGGATCACCGGTTTCCGGTGCGAGCTGCGGGACTTCGGCATCCGCGCCATCACCAGGGGCAAGGACGCCATGGGCGAGGTGTCTCTGGAGGTGACATCAAACGGCTACACCGAGCGCGGCCGGGCCGCCAGGACGGACATCATCGAGGCGAGCGCCGTGGCCTACATCGCCGCCGTGAACCGCCTGCACAAGCGGATGCAGGCGGGCAAGAGCGACGCTGAGCGACCGCACGGCATGTAGGCGGCATCAAAGCTCCGGACTGTCCTCCGTGCGGCGGGCCGCCCGCAGGCTCGCGGTGCCGGTAAAGGCCGCCATCCCGGCGCTCAGCAGGAAGACGACCGCCCCGATGGCCACGATCGCGTACATGAGCCCGATGGGGGCGATGTCCGTGAACCGGTCGAGCGCCTCCGGGTTATGGGATAGGATCGTGGCGACGGCCATGTTGACGTGGGCCAGGTAGACCAGCGGCGCGACCATGCACAGCGACCCGGTGATCATCCCGACGATGTACGCAGCCATAGATGCCTCCATCCCTCAGAAAGCAAGCCTCAGCGTTGCCCCCGCGGCACACAGCCGCTACACTCATGATTCTAATCAGGCAACCGAGCATGCTGCAAGAAAATACTTCCTTCTTCGGCCCGTCCCGGCCTGAAAGGGCGCCTGCGCCATGAGAGTCCAGTACCACCCCACGCGGGAGGAGTTCCGCCGGCTCTGCGGCCAGGGCAACGTGGTGCCCGTCTATCGGCAGTTGATGTCGGACGCGCTCACCCCGGTGCTGGCCTACGAGAAGATCAGCGACGAGCCGCACGCCTTTCTGCTCGAGAGCGCCAGCGGACCGGAAAAGATCGGCCGTTACTGCTTTCTGGGCAGCGCCCCCTTCGCCCTGTTCCGGGCCACGGGGCAGGACATCGTCGTGGAGCAGGACGGCCGGACGCGCCGTTTCGTCGCCGCCGACCCTCTTAACGCTTTCGGGGAGTACCTGGAGCAGTTCTCGTTCGTACCCGTCGAGGGGCTGCCCCGGTTCTGCTGCGGCGCGGTCGGTTACATGGGTTACGACGTGGTCCGCCTCATCGAAGACCTGCCCGACTGTCCCCCCGACGACCGCGGCCTGCCGGACATCTTCTACATGTTCTTCGATCGGGTCGTCATCTTCGACCACCTGAATAAGACCATCAAGGTGGTCTGCAGCCAGCGCACCGACGGGATGGATCCTGACGAAGCATATGAGGCGGCCGTCGGGCGCATTGACGCCCTGGTGGACAGCCTCCGCAGCCCGGTCACGGCCGTCAGCGACGACATCGAGCCGGCCGGGGAGGTGGGGCTCGAGTTCGAGTCCAACTTCGCCCGCGATGACTACCTGCGCGCCGTGGAGAAGGCGAAGGAGTACATCCGCGCCGGCGACATCTTCCAGGTCGTGCCCTCCCAGCGGCTGAGGGCGCAGACCTCGGCCGACCCCTTTGACATCTACCGGTCCCTCCGCGTCATCAACCCCTCCCCCTACATGTTCTTCCTCAAGTTCGAGGACCTCTGCCTGGTCGGCTCCTCCCCGGAGGTGATGGTGCGCGTGGAGGACCGCCGGGTCACCGTGCGCCCGATAGCCGGCACGCGCCGCCGCGGGGACGACGAGGACGAAGACCAGAGGCTCGAACAGGAACTGCTCTCCGACCCCAAGGAGCGCGCCGAGCACGTGATGCTGGTGGACCTGGGGCGCAACGACGTCGGCCGCGTCGCACAGTTCGGCACCGTCCACCTCGACGAGGTCATGGTCATCGAGAAGTACTCCCACGTGATGCACATCGTCTCGAACGTCAGCGGCCTGCTCCGGGAGAACCTGACGGCCCTGGACGCGCTGAAGGCGTGCATCCCCGCCGGCACCCTCAGCGGCGCGCCGAAGGTGCGGGCCATGCAGATCATAGACGAACTCGAACCCACCAAGAGGGGCCCCTACGGCGGGGCGGTCGGCTACTTCGACTTCCGGGGCAACATGGACACCTGCATCACCATCCGCACCGTTGTGCTCGACGGAGACACCGCCTACGTGCAGGCCGGCGGGGGCGTGGTGGCCGACTCCGTGCCCGAGCGCGAGCACGAGGAGACCCTTAACAAGGCCAAGGCCCTGCTGAGGGCCATCCAGGTGGCGGAGATGATGAACGGCTGACCCGAGGCCGACGCCTGTGAGCATGCCCCTCGTCGGTGTAGCCGGGATCGTGGGCGCAAGAACCACGGTAACCACGACGCCGGCAGCCCTGTGACGGCTACAACACCAGGCGCGACCGCCCCTCCTGCAGCACGAGCCGCTGGCCGGTGTCTGCGCGGAGTATCAGTTCCCCCCTGCTGCTCAACCCGAGCACGATGCCGCACAGGAGGCGGCCGTCGTTGCTGACACGCACCCGGCGGTTGCGCAGGCAGCTCAGGGCGCGCCATCGGGCCATGATGCGCTCGGGCTGCCCCATCCTCAGCCGATGGTACCAGCGGTCGAGTTCACCCAGGACGGCGCGGCAGACGCGAGTCCGGTCGAAGCGCCGGCCCCTGGCCAGGCGCATGGAGGTGGCCGGCAGGCGTGGCCCCGCCGGCAGGTCGCCCCGGTCCTGGTTCACGTTCAACCCCATGCCCATCAGGAAGGGGGCTGCGGCGTCGTCAACCTGCACCCGCTCGACCAGCACGCCGCCCAGCTTCTCGACGTGGAGGCCGCCGGCAGCGCGCGGCACGGTCACGACATCGTTGGGCCACTTGATGCGGGCCGGCACGCCCAGGGAAACCAGCGCTTCCGCCGCCGCCACGGCACCCATCATCGTGACCTGACTCTGCTCCGACCTCGAGAGCCGGATCTGCAGCACGATACTCATCAGCAAGCCGAGCCCTGGAGGGCAGTCCCAGCCGCCGTCGCGCCCCCGGCCGGCGGTCTGGTGTTCGGCGATGACAGCATAGCCGTCGGGAACCCCCTGCAGAAGCCGCTCCCGCGCCACGTCCATCGTGGACGGGACCGCCTCATGCACTTCGCCGTGAGCGCCGATGAGCGTGCCCTGCGGGCCGGTCCTACGGAAGACCTCGTGTGCCTCGATGCGGTCCATGCTCACCCCGGCAAGTGCGCCAGCAGCCCGACCCCCAGCACCCAGGAGAGGGCGGCGGCGTAGAGCGCGGCGCCCAGGTCGTCGGCCATTACGCCCCAGCCGTCCGGCAGTTTCTCCAGGCGTCGCAGCGGGAAGGGTTTGGCGATGTCGAAGAACCGGAAAGTCAGAAAGCCCAGCGCCGCGGTAAGGACGGGCGTCCCCCACCAGAACAGGGCATACGTGAGCCACTGGCCCGCCAGTTCGTCCAGCACGAACGGGCCCGGGTCCCGGGCGCCGTGGGCCTTCTCAGCGCGCGCGGCGGCCCCGACCCCCACGGCGACGGTCGCCAGGCACAGCAGGGCGGAGGCGGGTATGGCAGCGGCGGCGCCCGCCGAGGCCCTGATCACCCAGTAGAGCGCGGCGGCGGCGACGGACGCCCACGTGCCGGGAGCCACGGGCAGATAGCCGAGCCCCAGGGCCGAGCCGATGAGCTTTGCGCGCCGGGCCTCATCCGTCACCACAGTCCTCCCCGACGATGCGCGCGATGCAGTCGTAGCCCAGGCTGTCGGTTATCTCGACCCGCACGAACTGCCCGGCCGGCGGGGCCTCCTTCTGTTCCACGTAGATGAGCGGGTCCACGTCGGGCGCCTCATGCGGGCTCCGTGCGGGCCACAGCCCTTCCTCGGGCGGTTCGTCCTCTTCGATCAGGACTTCGGTCCGTTCTCCGATGCGCCCGGCGGCCAGTTCGAAGGCGATCTTTTGCTGCGCGGCCATCAGCTCGTCCCGGCGCTCCTCGCGGACCTGCTCGGGCACCTGGTCGGGCATCTCGAAGGCGGGGGTGTCCTCCTCCGGAGAGTAGGCGAAACACCCCATGCGGTCGAAACGCGCCTGCCGCACGAAGCTGAGCAGTTCCTCGAAGTCCTCCTCGCTCTCGCCGGGGAAGCCCACCAGGAACGTCGTGCGCAGCGTCACGCCGGGGATTCGCTCCCGGACGCGCGCCATGAGCCGTTCGATGTCCGCCCGGCTCACGGGTCGGCCCATGCGCCGCAGCACCTCGTCGCTGATGTGCTGCAGGGGCATGTCCAGGTAGGGGCAGAGCTTCGGTTCGGCCCCGACAACCTCCAGAAGCTCGTCTCCCACGTGGGCCGGGTGGGTGTAGAGCAGGCGCAACCGGCGCAGACCGTCCAGGCGGCAGAGCTCGTGCAGCACCTCGTGGATGGGCGGCAGGCCGGGCCGGTCGCTCCCGTAGGCGGCGGTGTCCTGGCCGATCACGTTCAGCTCGCGCACTCCCTGCCCGGCCAGGTCGCGGGCCTCGGCCAGTATCTCGTCGACAGGGCGGCTGCGCAGGGGGCCGCGAATAAGCGGTATGGCGCAATAGGCGCAGCGGTTGCTGCAGCCTTCCGAGACGCGCAGGTAGCTCCAGGCGGCGGGCGTCATGCGGCGTCGTCTCTGCGGCCCGCAGGCCGGCGGCTCGCCCGTCAAGCCCAGGGCCTGCAGGGCCGCCCGGGCGGCCTCCTCGGGGTTGATGCCGCAGAAGGCGTCCACCTCCGGTATCTCGCGACGCAGTTCGTGGCCGTACCGGCCGCTCAGGCAGCCGGTGACGATGAGGGTGCGCCCCCCGGCCTCCTGCTTCCAGTCCGCAGCATCGAGGATGACGCCCACGGACTCCTCCTTGGCGGGGTCTATGAAGCCACAGGTGTTGACGACGGCGACGGGGACGTCGTCCAACTCGTTCACGACCTGCACGCCGCGCGCGTCCAGCATCGTGGCGATACGCTCGGAGTCAACCAGGTTCTTCGCGCAGCCCAGTGTCAGCAGCGCGACTTTCTTGCGAGGGGTCCGGGGTGTCCCCATGGGGATGTGAAACAAGGCTTGAGGATTCCGACTCAGGTCTCGGCGTGGGCTCTTTGCCATTCCTCGCGGCTCATCAGGACCCTGCGGGCCTGGCTGCCGCGATGGTCGCCCACGACGCCCGCCTCTGCCATCATATCAATAAGCCGGGCGGCTCGCGAATACCCGATGCTCAGACGGCGCTGCAGCAGCGAGACCGAACCCCGCTGGGACTCGACCACGATGCGGACGGCCTCGTCGTAAAGGTCGTCGCTCTGCTCGGTGTCCTGCTGCTTGGCGTGGAAGTCGCGCAGTTCCGTGCGGAACCGCGGGTCGCCTTCGCCTTCCAGGAAGTCCACCATCTGCGTTACCTCCTGGTCGGTGACGTAGGTGCCCTGGGCCCTGACCAGCCGAGAGGTGCCCGGCGGCAGCAGCAGCATGTCGCCCTCGCCCAGCAGCAGCTCGGCACCGTTGCGGTCGAGGATGGTGCGCGAGTCCACCTTCGAGGAGACCTGGAAGGCGATGCGGGCCGGCAGGTTGGCCTTGATCAGGCCCGTTATCACGTCCACGGAGGGGCGCTGCGTGGCGCAGATGAGATGAATGCCGACGGCTCGCGCCTTCTGCGAGAGGCGCGTCACGCTGTTTTCGACCTCCTTGGCCGCCACCATCATCAGCTCGCCGAACTCGTCCACGATGATCACGATGTGCGGCATGTAGAAAGGCACGTCGTCGAGGACGGCGTCTTCCTCGGGGTCGAGCCGGCGCCTGATCTCGTCCTCGCCCATTTCGTTGTAGCGGGAAAGGTCCCTCGCCCCAGCGGCGGAGAGCACCGAGTAGCGCTCGTCCATCTTCTTGCACGCCCATTTCAGCACGGAGGCCGCCTTCTTCATGTCCGTCAGCACGGGGCAGGCCAGGTGCGGCAGCTGGCCGTAGTCGCTGAACTCGACCGACTTCGGGTCTATCAGCAGGAGCTGTACCTCGTGGGGGGTGCGGGTCATGAGGATGCTGGCGATCATGGCGTTGATGGCGACGGACTTGCCCGAGCCCGTGGCCCCCGCCACCAGCAGGTGGGGGCAGCTCGCCAGGTCCAGCACCAGCGGGTTGCCGGCGGTGTCCTTGCCCAGGAAGAGGGGTATCTCCAGGTCGTTGTACTTCTTGCGCGTCGCCTCCATCAGCTCCCGCAGGCAGACGATCTCCCGCTGGGAGTTGGGCACCTCGATGCCGACGGTGTCCTTGCCCGGCAGGGGAGCCACGATGCGCACGTTGGGCGCCTTCAGCGCGATGGCCAGGTCGTCGGCCAGCGATTCCACCTTCGAGACCTTCGTGCCCGGGGCGAGCGAGACCTCGTACATCGTGATGACCGGACCGCGCTGTATGCGCACCACCCGGGCGCTGATGTTGAACTCCTTCAGCGTCCGGCCCAGTATCTGGCCCTTCTCCCGTATGTCGGCCTCGTCCTCACCGGTCATCGAGCCTTCGACTGTGCGCAGCAGGCCCATGGGCGGCAACTCGTAGGCGTCCTCGGGCACCTCCTGCTCCGGCAGGTCGAACTCCTCTTCGTCCTCCTCTTCGAGGCGGGCGGGCACGAAGTTCGTGACCAGCTCCGGCTCCGGCACGGCGGCGCTATCGGGCTCTTGCTCGCTCTCCAGCAGGACGGCCTCTTTTGTCTCCTCCTCGTCCTCTTCCGGCGCAGCCTGCACCGGGCCGGAGGGGGCCGCCCGGGCTGTCGTGTCCGCCTGGGCGCCGGCCGTCGCCTTCGCCGGCTCGGCCGGGGCTTTC
>PUMJ01000178.1 GCA_003551305.1 Candidatus Brocadiaceae bacterium | reverse complement strand
CGAACTGGATGACCGCCTCGCCCAGATGGCCCGCCGCCGCCGAACCCTGCAGCAGCGCCTCGAGGAGGCCGAAGCCGAGACGGAAGACCAGCAGGAGCGCCTCCAGGCCATCGCCGCCGAACTGCAGAGCCGCTCGGAAGAGCTCGAGACCCAACGCGAGGCCGCCGCCGTCGCCCGCAGCCGCTTGCAGCAGGCGCGCCGGGAGGTGGAAGAGGCCAAGGAGGGGGTCTTCGACCTGCTCGAGCGCGAGTCACGTCTGCGCAACCAGGCCGACATCATCGAGACCGAACGCCGCACGCTGCGCAGCCGCCTGGAGCGCCTCGCCAACAGGCGGGATGAACTGGACCGGCAACTGCAGACCGCCCGGACCGACTGCGAGGGCGCCCGCCAGGAGTTCGGCTCCGTGCAGGCCGCGCAGGAGACGCTGGCCGCCCGCATCAGCGAGGTCCGGACCAACCTTGCCGAGGTCGGCGCCGAACTCGAGGAGTTGAACGAGCGGGAAGTCCGCCTCAAGTCCGATCGCAGCGGCAGCATGGGCCGCCGCGACGTCCTGCAGGACATGGAGTCTCGCGCCGAGGGCATGCGCTCCGGGGTCAGGCGCCTCATCGAGGCCGCTCCCGCGGGACTGCTGGGGCCGGTCTCCCGCCTGTTGGACGCGCCGCTGGACGTGGCCGGTGCCGTGGACGCCGCGCTCGCCGAGAGGGCCCAGGCGCTGGCTTTCGACACCGCGGCCGCCGCCCGCGAAGCCATCGGCATGCTGAGCGGGAGCAAAGGCCGCGCCGAACTGCTGGTGCTGGACCGCATGCAGCCGCCCGAGCGGCGTCACCTGCCCGCCACCGACGGAGTGCCCGGCCGTCTGAGCGAACTGCTGAGCTGCGACGAACGCGCCCGCGCCGCCATCGAACTGCTGCTGGGCAACGTGTTCCTTGTCGAGAGCGCCGATGCCGCCATCGAGCTGCTGGACCGGGCGCTGCCGCCCGAAGTGCGCCTTGTCACCCCCGAGGGCGAACTCTACGGCGCCGACGGCGTCTGGGCCGGCGGCCGATCCGACAGCCCCAGCCTCGTCAGCCGTCGCAGCGAACTCAACAGCCTGGAGGCCCGGATCAGACGGCTTGACGCCGAACTCGCTGAGCTGGCCGAGCGCAAGGCCGTCATCACCGCCCGTGCCCGGGAGCTGCGCCAGACCCGCGACGAACTGAACCGCCGGCTTGACGAACGGCGCCAGGAGGCTGGGGACCTGCGCAGCCGCCTGAAGCTCACCGAGAGCCGCGTCGAGAAGCTCGAACAGGAGCTCGACCTGAACGAGACCGAGCAGGCGGCCGTCGCCGCGGACCTCGAGGGACTGGACGCGCGCGAGGAGGAGCTGAAGCAGCAGATGACGGCCGCCGCCCGGGAGCGCGAGTCCGCGCAGCAGGCCGTAGAGGCCCGACGCAGCCGCGTGAGCGAACTGGAGGACCAGGAGCAGGAACTGGCCGGGCAGCTCAGCGATCTGACAACGGAAGTGGCCCGCACCCGAGAGCGGCATGAGAACCTGCGCGCACTGCTGGAGCGCCTGCGCTCCGACGCCCGGCAGGCGCAGGCCGAGCTGGAAAGGCTGAGCGATGAAGAAGAGGCCAACGCCCGGCGCCGCAAAGAGGCGGAGGAAGCCGCCCAGGCCGCCGAGGCCCGCATCGAGACGGCCCGGCAGAAGATCGAATCCCTCCGCCGGACGCTGGCAGAACGCACCGAGAAGGCGGAGCATCTTCGCGGCGGCATAACCGACCTGGCCGAGCGGACCAGGACCCTCGCGGAGCGGCGGGAGGAGTTGGACGGCAGGGTCCAGGAACTCAGAATGGCTGAGAACAGGACCTCGGTCCAGACAGATGACCTGCTGGAACGGACGGCCGAGGACTACGGCGTGCGGCTGAAGGCCTTCCTGGCCGAACCCCAGACCTGGCGCGAGAACGACCCCTTCCTGACCCGGCGCATCCGCGAATGGCATCAACCTGCGGAGCAGCGCACCGAACCGGTGGCGCAATGGTTCCGGGAGAGCGAACAGAAGCCCGAACCGGCCGAAGAAGAGGAAGAGGTCGAGCTGGTCCCCCTCGAGCAGGCCGTCGGGCTGCGGGAGAAGGTCCTGGAGCTGGCCGACGACCCGGCGACGAACTGGGAGGAGGTCAAGGCCCGTATTGCCCGCCTCAAGGCGAAGGTGGACCGCGTCGGCAACGTGAACGTGGACGCCATCCGCCAGCAGGATGAACTCGAGATGCGCCTGCAGTTCCTGACCGACCAGAAGGAGGACCTGGAGAGGGCGCAGCGGCACGAGCGGGAGATCATCCGCGAACTGAACAAGAAGAGCCGGGAGCGCTTCCGCCAGACCTTCGAGCAGGTGCGGCAGAACTTCCAGGGGTTGTTCCGCAAGCTGTTCGGCGGCGGCACCGCAGACCTGGTGCTCGACCCCGAGGCGGACGACATCCTGGAGGCCGGCATAGACATCACGGCCCGCCCACCCGGCAAAGAGACCAACTCGATAAGCCTGCTCAGCGGCGGCGAGAAGGCCATGACCACGGTGGCGCTGCTGTTCGCCATCTTCCAGGCCAAGCCGAGCCCCTTCTGCCTGCTGGACGAGGTGGACGCGCCGCTGGACGACAGCAACGTCGAGCGCTTCCTGCGCCTGCTGGAGGAGTTCCGGCAGGAGACCCAGTTCATCATCGTCACCCACAACAAGCTGACGATGAGCGTCGCCCAGGTCCTCTACGGCATAACCATGGCCGACGGCGTCAGCCGGCAGATATCCGTCCGCTTCGAAGACGTGGACCGGCACCCCGAACTCGAAGCCCCGCCCCGCGCCAAAGCGGGTTGAGCGGCGCTGAGCGGCTGCGTATCCAGGTTCTTGAACCGGGAACGGTCGACCCCGGACCGACACCCCGCCCCCCTGTGACGAGCAACGCCTGCCAGAGCCCGTGGTGCCCTTGTGGTCAGCCCCCCGGCGGCCGCCGGGAATCCGTCAGTCCGCTTGACAGCCCGTCCCGGGCGCGGTATAGTCTGGTTTCCTGTGGGGTTGACGCCGCCACTTTCGGTCTTTCCTTCGGCGGTCGGCTACCTGGCGGGTTCCCCGTGACGTGACAACGCATCGAGCTTGCTACTTCCGGAAGGAGTCGGACCTCATGGCTATCAAGATTGGTATTAACGGATTCGGCCGCATCGGGCGTCTGGTGTTCCGCGTGCTGATGGAGCGCGACAACTTCGAGGTGATGGCGGTCAACGACCTGGCCGACGCCGAGAACCTGGCTTACCTGCTCAAGTACGACAGCGTGCACGGGCGCTACCCGGGTGAAGTCGACGCGGACGGCGAGAACCTGGTGGTGGACGGCAAGCGCATCCCGGTCCTGAGCGTCATGAACCCGAAGGAGTTGCCCTGGGACGAGATGGGCGTCTATTTCGCGGTCGAGTCCACGGGCGTGTTCCGCACCCGCTCCGGCGAGAAGGGCGGCTACGGCGACCACCTGGAAGCCGGCGCCCAGAAGGTGGTGCTGACCGTGCCGGCCAAGGACGAAGTGGATGCCACCATCGTGCTGGGCGTCAATGACGACGCGCTGAGCGCCGACGACCGGTGCATCTCCAACGCCTCGTGCACCACCAACTGCCTGGGGCCGGTCGCCAAGGTGCTCAACGATACCTTCGGCATCAAGCACGGCCTGATGACCACCATCCACGGTTACACCAACGACCAGGTCACCTGCGACCAGATCCACAAGACGCCGGCGCGCGG
>PUMJ01000141.1 GCA_003551305.1 Candidatus Brocadiaceae bacterium | reverse complement strand
CGGCGGCTCGGCCCTCCAGTTCAACGTCGTTGACCCGACCCTCTTGCAGGACGCCCGCGAGCATCCCGAGCGCCACCGCGACCTGATCGTGCGTGTGAGCGGATACAGCGCCCGGTTCTGCACCCTGCCGGACGACATCCAGGAAGAGATAGTGCAGCGGGAGATGATGAGAGTAAGCTGAGCGCGCTTACGTGGAAAGAGAGGACATGCAGTGAAGAACCGGCAAGATCGAAGACCGAACGTGCTGATCATCGCCTTAGACGACCTGAACAACTGGCTGGGGTGCATGGGGACGAATCCGGACGTGCAGACCCCCCACATGGACCATCTGGCCGAGCACGGCACACTTTTCACCAACGCCTGCTGCGCCTCGCCGGTCTGCCTGCCCTCCCGCACGGCCCTGCTGACCGGCCTGAACCCCACAACCACCGGCTGCTACCTGCTGAACGACCTCCCGCAGGACTCGCCGGGCGCGCACGAGGCGCCACCCTTTCCCCTGCACTTCCGTCACAACGGCTACCGCACCATGTCGGTGGGAAAGGTGGACCATGGCAACCTCCTCGACAGGGCGGTGCAGGCCGAACGGGGGGAGAGCATGTGGGACGAGGACGGAGGACGGTTCGGCGGCCAGCAGTTCGACATGCACTCGCGGCACACCTCATGCCTGACAGAGACGCCCGGCTATTACAGCTTCGCCTACCATTGGGGGCCTCTGGACGAGGATCAGGCGGCCACCATGGCCGACAGGCACGTGGCTGACTGGGCGGTCGAGCGGCTCCAGCACAGCTATGACAGCCCCTTCCTGCTGGCGGCGGGCTTCCACCGGCCGCATGTGCCGCTGATAGCCCCGCAACGGTTTTTCGACATGTACGACAAGGAGCAACTCCACCTGCCGCCGACGGGTCCGTATGACTTCGACGGAATGCCTGAGGCAGCCCAGCAGGTGGCGCTGACGGGGTACCAGGAAACCGAGCTGGGCAAGCACTACCAGATAACGCAGCATGGACACTGGCGCGACATCCTGCAAGCCTACCTGGCCTGCATCAGTTTCGCCGATGAATGCGTCGGGCGGGTCCTGAGCGCCCTCGAACAGGGCCCCCACGCCGGCAACACCGTCGTGGCGCTCTGGTCGGACAACGGCTGGAACCTGGGCGAGCACTTTCACTGGCAGAAGTTTTCGCTCTGGGACCAGAGCAGCCGCGTCCCCCTGATCATCCGTGCGCCGGGCATGGCGCAGCCGGGCAGACCGTGCCACCAGGGCGTCAGCCTCGTCGACCTCTACCCCACGCTGCTCGAATTGTGCAATCTGCCCCAAGTGCCCGGGCTGGAAGGCGAAAGCTTGCAGGGCCTGCTGTGCGGCGAGCGGAAGAAGAGGGAGCACCCGGCCATGACCTCTTTCGGCCCACACAACCACTCCCTGCGCACCGAGCGCTGGCGCTACACGCGCTACTGCGACGGCTCAGAGGAGCTGTACGACTACGAGACGGACCTCAACGAACACACTAATCTGGCGGACAGCCCCGAGTGCGCAGACATCAAGGGCTCGCTGGCCAGGTGGCTGCCCGAACGCACAGCGCCATCGCTTGCCTCCACGCCGCCGCCGGCAGGGCCGCTCAGCCTGAGAGCGGGCGATCAGGTCTGGTTCCGGGGCATGGAGTCCGGCTTCCACCGTATGCGCATCACTATCCGCGCCCGCGTCAGGGCGGAAGAGGGCGAAGGCGTCATCGTCCACCACGGCAGCTGGTTCGCCGGCTATTCGCTCTACGTCAAGGACGGCCGGCTCTGCATGGGCGTGAGGGATGTGCGGACGCCGTTGCGCTGGGACAGGCTGCAGGCCACTACCACGATCGCACGGTCGGACCGCCCCCTGCCTGAGAGCCTCGTCGCCGTGGAGGGCTGCCTGGACGTGGACGGCACGATCACGCTGAAGGTCGACGGCGAGCCTGCCGGAGCCGGCAAAGCGGCGGGGCCGCTCTCGGTCTACCCGTCCGGACTGCTCGAGGCCGGCCGCTACACGCAGACCGGCTTTCCCCCAATCGGCGACTACGCCGAGCAGAAGGACTTCCCTGGCGCTGTTCAGAACATCACCGTGAGCTTCTCCAGATAGCAGACCGCAGTACGTCCCGGAGTGCTTATGCTCTCGACTGTGTTGTCATCGGTCTCGGTGCGGCTGACACTGCCGTTCCGCGCCTTGCGAACGCTGGACGGCGAATTGCAGCCGGCCGGCATCGGCGCTGCCCGAGTCCGGTTCATCAGTTCCCCTGGTCGCAACAGGCGGCCTGCGAGGATGGGTCACGGCTGCGGGCAGACGAACACGAGAGGAAGAGGAGGCAAACACCGTGGTTGCGAAGACTGGCCGCAGAGGTTCTGGCGGAGACTCGAGGTCGGGCTCGACTGAGGCTCGGCCTCTGTTCGTGGGCGACTGGCCCGACCCGACCATCCTCAAGGACGGCGCCGACTACTACATGACCCACACCAGCGGCTTGTACCGGCCGGCGCTGCTGGTGTGGCACTCGACGGACCTGCGCCGGTGGACGCCTCTGGGGCACGCCGTCCAGCGTCAGGCAGGCTCCATCTGGGCGCCGGAGTTGGTCAAGCACAACGGCCGATACTTCCTCTACTACCCCGCCGCCGGCAACAACTGGGTCGTCACGGCCGACTCCCCCGGGGGGCCGTGGTCGGAGCCGAGGGCCCTGGGGGTCGGGCACATCGACCCCGGCCACGTCGCCGATGACGAAGGCAGGCGCTACGTGCACCTGTCGGCCGGCCACGTGGTAGACATCTCCGAGGACGGCCTGAAGGCGACGACACCCCCGCGCAAGGTCTACGAAGGATGGCCGATACCGGTGGATTGGGCTATCGAGTGCTTCTGCCTGGAATCGCCCAAGCTCACCCGAAAAGACGGCTGGTACTACCTGACCAGCGCCCAGGGCGGCACGTTCGGCCCCTCGACCAGCCACATGGTCATCTCGGCCCGCTCGCAAAGTCCCCTCGGCCCATGGGAGAACTCGCCACACAACCCCATAATACGGACCTGGCGCCGCGACGAGGCCTGGTGGTCGAAAGGACATGGCACGCTGGTCGAAGGGCCGGACGGCCGATGGTGGTGCGTCCTGCACGCCATCATGAACGGCCACCGGGCCCTTGGCCGCTGCACCACCGCCGAGCCGATAGAATGGACCGATGACGGCTGGTTCCACGTGGCCCCGCACTGGCCGGATGGCTGGGACGAGCCGGCCCGGCTCGAGATGCCCCTGAGCGACGAGTTCGAAAGCGGCCGGCTCGGCATCCAGTGGCAGTTCCACGGCGAGTTCGATCCCGGCCGATTCAACATGCGGGATGGCGCCCTCACGCTGGAGGGGTGCGGCGAGGATCCGGGCCGATGCGGCCCCCTGTGCGTGATGCCGCCGCACAGAGCGTACGAGGTCGAAACGGACGTCGAAGTGCACGGCGACTGCCTGGCCGGCCTGATGCTGTTCAACGGACCTGACACCTACATCGGGTCGGCCCTGGCACCCGACGGCGTCGTGCGTCGAGTGCAGGAGGGCTGCCGGCGATACGGCTGGCATAAGGCGTCCCGCGTCAGGGGTTCGCGCATTCAGCTGCGCATCGTCAACAACCGGCAGGACGTGCGTTTCTACGTCAAGGAGGAAGGCAGACTGTGGCAGATCATACAGCCGAGCATGGAGCTCTCGTCCTGGGGCGGCGTACGGCCGGCCCTGTTCGCCTGCGGCAGCGGACACGCCCGGTTCCACGGCTTCCGATACAAGGCCCTGGAGAGCTCGACGGAGATGGCTCGCTGGCTCCATTGCATGAGGCCGGCATGAAGGCCGACAACACATGGCAGTGGGTCGCGTTTCTGAGGGAGGAGTGCGTCCGTAGCGCAGCCCGTCGGGCCGAGCCCACGCCGGTGCGTGAAGGGCGCATCATCGCCCACTTTCTCGTGCATATGCCCATCGCACTGCCCCCTGATGCGGCATTCGCGGGCGTATTCGGCCCGGGGACGGCGGAAGCGGGCCTGTGGGAACGGCATGAGCGTTGGACATCCGAACGCGGAAGGGCAAGCCGCCGGCCGTGCTGTGGCCCGGCAGGACGCCTGGGAGCGGTTGGGTAATCTTCTCCGGGAGAAGAACCTCAAGAGTATGGCGAAGGCCAGGAGCGGGCCGAAGAAGGCGGGAAGGGATTCACGGTTCTCCGTCAACCGTGACGGCACTTCAGTGGCTGGCGAGTTTCACTCCCTTGAGATCCAGTGGGCTCAAGGAGAGGGATGGCCAATGGCTTCAGCGTGTGGGTCCAGAAGTCGCTGCGTCACGTGCGTTGCTGCTCTCAGCTTGCTCACCGGCTGCGGCAGTCCGGAAACGTCTCCAGTCTTTGGCCAACCAGACGCGCGGGTGTTTGCAGAAGGCCCGGAAGTCATCGGCCGCGTCTTTGCTCGTCTCGTCCGTCGGCACCCAGTAATGGTCTTCGTTGCCGTTGCGCCAGGTCAACAGCCAGGCGATCCTCGGAGCATCATCCCCTTTCAGCAGCGGCAGGATCCGCCCAGCCCAGAAGTCGTTGCCCCCGTACCTCGATAGCCCGTTGCGCCAGCCGATTTCGGTGCCGGCCGCGAGCTTGCCGTGCCTGCGGGCCAGAGCCTCGACGATCTGCATCTCGGCCAGCAGCAGGTCCATCTGCCTGGTATCGTTGACGTAATGGTCAAAGCCGATGACGTCGACCCAGTCCATACCGGGAAACCGCTGCCGGACGTAGGCATCCTCGGAAGTCAGCGGCGTGTTGGGGCTGATGGCGTATATCAACTGGTGCACTTTCCTCTCATCGCGGAGGTAGCGAACGGTGAACCGCCAAAGCTGGATGTATTCGTCAGCCGAGCCCGCCCGGGACCCCCACCAGAACCAGCCGCCGTTGTGTTCGTGCCAGGGGCGGAGGATCAGCGGAATCGGCCGCCCATGGTCGTCCTCAAGGCTGAGAATCAGGTCAGCCATGCGGTCGAGCCACAGGACCAGTATCGCATGCGCCTCGCCCCCGGGCAGGACCGCGCGGAGTGAGTCGTTCTGCACGTCGTCATACCGGCCGCCGGTCACGGGGTTGTTGGGATGCCAGTTAAGCTCGATTACCGCCCCGGCGGCGTGGGCCGCGAGCATGCGCTCGCGCAGGTCAGCCATCCGATCGGGCTCAACCTGAAAGCCAAAGCCGAAGACGGCGGGCCAGTCGCCGGTAACCGTCTTGACATCGCTGCGGCCATGGTCGCCCCGCCAGCCCAGACCCTCGCAATTCGCGTTCTGGTGGCCGAACAGGACGGCCTTGCGGCTGGAGTGGTGCAGGGCCTCCCATAGGGCTACTGTCTCTGCGGTCGCATCCGGATCGATCAGCCTGGCCACCTTCCAATCCTCCCGCTCGTGACTGGTTGTGTTCCCAGCCGCCAATGCCCTCACCGGCCCGGCCAGTAACAGGGTAGTGAACAACATGGTTGACATCAAATTGATGCTCAATGCCTGGCCTCCCTCCTGCATGTCGCTCGAAGCACGATGGATCGATCGTGCCAGGATGTCCCATCTGCAATCTTGGCCTGCCCCCATTACATGTGCCACTTGCTATGAGAGAGTCTTGCTGTTTTTTGCGCGCGTGTTCCGGAAGGGCGAGGGAACCGAGCCCTGGAGGTACACGCGCCTCGGCAAATTCCACCGGGGTCAGATACCCCAGCGCGCTATGCGGCCGCTCCCGATTGTAGTGGCGCCGCCACTGGTGTGCCAGCGCCGCGGCCTCCCGCGCCTCGCGAAACTCCTCGACATCCAGAAGCTCATCCCGCCGATGATCGTGCGCTCCTCGTCGGCGCCAAAGGCGAGGGGGGGGGTACGCCGGGAGGCTTGTCGTCCGGGAACTCGTGCAGCTCGAGGGAGGAACGCTCGGGACGAAGTGGGTCGACGAGATGCTGCCAAAGCGCGACGCCCCCGTGCCGATCGAACGATTTGGCGCGCCCGCCGACCAGTTTCGGCTCGACGAAGCCCACCCGAGGGTACGGCTCGAAAGGCTGCCGAAAGCCTATCACCTGTCGCTAAGTGTCGACCCCGCGGCGGGTGGAATGCCCGCTCAGTGGCGCATCGTCGTTCGTGGCCGGTCCGACGGCGAGTCGGGCTACGAGATCCGTTTCCGTCCCGCGGAAGAGATGGTGGAGTTCCGCGACTCGCCCGGCGACGCACCGCACGGTTCGCAGCACCCGTTGCCGCACGGACTCGTCGAGCGGTTCCCCGGCCTGGACCAACGGCACACCGTCGACCTCCTCGTCTTCGACAACCTGGTGGACATCTGCATCGCTGGTCGGTACACCCACCTTGGATTCGCGCCGGAAGAGCCCGATGCGCTCACGATCGAGCGACTCGGCGGCGCCCTCGGCGTCGACACGGTGACGCTTCACCCCCCTGAGGAAAAGCAGTAACGGAGTGAGCAGACAACGATAAGATAGACCAAGCATTGTGATCATCATGTCGGACCAGCGCAAGTGGGATGTCGCCAGGAGTCGCCCCATGAATTCTCAGGTTGGGGCGCGGGCGAAGGGAAAGAGCATCTGCCGGGCCGGGCGCCGGCGGCTGTTCGGCGTCACGAGTTCGGCGCACCTGCACTTCCCCGTAACGCCGGACGGCAGGCGGGACGGCGACACGGTCTCATACGGAGTGGGCCCCAGTTCCTTCGCCTCGGGCAAAACGGCGACGTCAGCGCTTTCCGCCGCGGCGAGGCCTGCCAATGACCGCTGCGCCTGCGCCCACCCTCTGCTGCTGTCACTTGACCGCGCCGTGGTGCAAGACAAAGCCGGCCGCAAGCGCCTGCGCCAGATGGTCGAAACCTACTTCCGACTGGGCGGCTTCCACGTTCACGCTAAAACCCTGAACGCAGACCTGTTGCGCGAAGCCCAGGCCCACCCCGAGCAACACACTGACCTGCTGGTTCGAATCAGCGGTCTCAGCGCTCAGTTTACGACGCTCGATGAGCGACTCCAGAACGGTATCATCGAGCGGACAGAGGGAGGCCTGTGATGAAAGCGGTCACCGCCGGCCGGCGCATCAGACGTCGGCTGCCCCGCTCATGCAGCATTGCCTGCCCTCTTCCCGGGGGAAAGTAAGTCGCGGGCGGACCAAGACAGGAGCGCACGGTCCTTTGCTGGCGTTGGAATCGTCCCTGATGCACCCATACCGAGCCTATCTGCTGCGCTCCAGGTCTGCCCCGGCACAATACCCTCATCTATGCGTCGTCCTGGAGCAACCGCGCGAAGAGGGCACCCACAACGGTTCGGTGTTGGAAGCCTCGCTGGACTGCTGTGTCGGCGTAGTACCAGTCGGTGAATGGCACGCGGCTTATGCTGTCGTTGAGCGACCGCCAGAGCCGCTCGATCCACCGGGCGAAATCGGCATTGCTGTCATGCAAGCAAGCGCACCAGACGTACCAGTCGGACTTTGTGAACGTGTGGCGGTTGTCCAGCGGCACTCCATATGCCAGCATCTGCTTCTCGTAGAAACGCAGTTCCCTGTCGTACACTTCCTGCGGAAACAGCCCCAACCCAAGGAGTTTGTCCCACAGAAGGTTGTACTTCAGACTCCAGGTACCTGGCAGGTCGAAGGCCAGGCGGTAGTGATCGCCGTCGTCTGCCAGGTCCAGCCACAGACGGCTCATCGTACGGGCGGCTGTGTGAGCTCTCGCCGCCTCTTGCGACAATCCGGCCATGTCGCACAACAGCCCAAAGGCAGCCACACCGACGCAGGCCTTGACGGCAAGGTTCGCGTTGCGCCCCAACCTGCCGCAGAAGTCATCGCTGCACAGTTGAGCGCCGGGGTCCGCTCCGTGCGCAATGAGGTGCTCCGCCCAGGCGGCCAACAGATCCCAATGCTCCATCGCAAAGGCGGCGCTGCCACAGGTTCTGGCGGCAGCGGCGGTCATGATCAGCATGTTGGCGCACTCTTCAATCGGCATCTGCGCTTCCATCAGGTAGTCGCCGGTATCGCGATCGCGCCCGTAGACCTGCCCGTTTGCCTTGGGATAGCGCCCGACGTCATGCGGTGCGAACTCGTAGGGCCAGGCTTCGCTGTGGGCGAACGCAAATACGGGACGCAACATGCCGTGCAGAAGCTCCGCGTTGTAGAGCAGGAACAGTGGCGAGGACGGATATGCCACGTCAACCGTGCTCATGCAGCCGTTGCTGAAGCATTCCTTGGAGAAGAGCAACGGAGCGCCGTCTTCGTCGGCTACGAGTCTATGCCCCGCAATAGCCTGCCTGTAGGCCAGCGCACACAGGTCACGGTAGGCGTCGCCTCCCGCCTCGACGGCGCGCGAGTTCATCTCGGCATCGAAGGCCTTGCAGCGGTCAAGCACTTCCGGGTAGGTGTCCAGAGCCTGGTCCAGCATCACCGTGAAGGTTTGGCCGGTGTGATGCCAATAGGCTCGCAGCGGACGGCCGAAGTACTCCACGGCGAGAACGTCGTCGTACGCCACGGCGAAAACGGCTTCAGCAACGCGGTCGGATTCGACGCATCCAAGCTCGACGGCGGCGCACAGCAGAGGCGCGGCCGAGGCAGGCATCGGCCCCATCGCCGTATGCAGACCCACGTCAGGGCATGTCCCTTGCCGCCACGCCCAGTCCGAAGCAAGGGAGAACTCCGCTTCGCCACGTCTCCCCTCGGCCGTGAGATACAGGTAACCCCAATCGATGCGCAAATTGTCGCCATCCTTCTGCAGCACGGGCTGCTCGCGCGAGCCCACGCGCAGCGCCACCCGGCTCGTGCTCAGTTGGACGGATTCCCAAAGGACTTCCTGCTCGGGCGAGTTGACGCAAAGCAGGGGCGAGACCGCGAAATGGACCTCAAGGGCATGCGGTTGGGCGTCGGTGCAGCGAACGGCCACGCGGACGAACCCGACCGGGCGGGACAGCAGGTCAAGGTCGTCGGGCAAGAGCGGGGTGGTGAAAGCCACCTCGACCGCAACGCCATGTCCCTCGAAGAAGCAGCGCGTCGTCAGGGCATCCACTACCATGCCGGTCTTTCGGATGACGTTCAGAGGCTGAGGTTTGCCAAGGAAGCAATACGGAACGCCGTCTATGCGCATGTAACCACGCAACGGCTGGGTGGCGCCCGTCCAGTGGCAGGTGTCTCCCTCATAGAGCGCGTCATACGTTGACCAAAGGCTGAAGTACGGGTCCACGTTGATCAACGGCACGGCAGGGGGCCGGAACGTAGCGGTGGCGGTCATGTTTTTCTCACGGTTCTTCTGTTGGCCTTTGAGAGGCCGCGCCTTACGGGCTCAGTTCTCGGCGGATGGATCCACCTGGATACCCAGGATGCATTGTATCTGCTCGACGGGGACTTCGCGCGGCTGCTCGCCCTGCCGCACCGACAGAGCGGCCGCCGTGCCTGCGGCGGCGCCAACAGCCATCGTGATGCGTTGATTGCGGTAGGATGCATGGGCTTCGTGGCTGCCGCTGATGCAACGGCCAGCCAGCAGCAACCCGTCCACTGTGCGCGGCACCAGGCAGCCGTACGGAATGTCGTACGGCTTTACACCGGCGGCGACCTTCTCCGCCTGGCCGCCGCCGTCGGGGTTGTGGATGTCGATGGGGAAGGCGGCATCGCGAGCGATGGCGGTGCGCCATTTTCGGCCGGTCAGAAGGTCATCGCGGGTCAAGTACTCGACGCCGAGGAACCGACGCGTCTCGCGAACACCGACGGCCGCCGGCATCCGGGAGATGAAGCAGCTCTCGTAACCCGGGGCATGCTGCTTCAGGAAGTCGGTGATTCTGATCGCTTGCCGCCGGCCCTCCAGCTCCGCGCGAGAAAGGTCGGCCACTTTCAGGCCGTCCACGTAGTTGACCTGGGTGGCGTTGACCAGACGCTCCCCCGGCAGTGGCGACTCATAGATGCGGATGACGGTGACGTTCTTCGGCAGTGCGCCTTCCTCGCATCCCCTGTGCACCACGTCGTGCCACGTGCCTTCGGGGACCTGGACTTCCGTCGCCATCTGCTCGCTCTTGCAGATGAGGGCGTGGTCCTTGTCCACACCGTTGACGCAGTACATGATGGACATGGGCTGGACCAGCCCGTCCCCCTCGCGTCCCATTTCATATTCGGCACCAGCACTGGCGGCCAGATCGCCGTCGCCAGTGGCGTCAACCACTACTTTGGCGTGAAGCGTCAACATGCCCTGCTTGGACAGCGCGCGAACACCAGCCGCGCGACCATCTTCGAAGATGGCCTCAGGCGCCCAGCAATGCAAGAGCACCTCAACGCCCGCCTCTTCAAGCATGTCGGCATACACAACGTCCAGCAGTTCCCAGTTGTCCCCAACGGCGGCATAGCGATGTTCGAACTCACTGACGAATTCTGAGGTGATACCGCCGAACAGCGTGCACACCAGGCTGGTGGTGGCAGCGCCGCCCAGCCGCCCGTAGCGTTCGAGCAGAACCGTCTTCGCCCCCGCCCTGGCGGCGCAGGTTGCGGCAGCGAATCCGGCTGCGCCGCTTCCCGCCACAATCACATCCACGTCACGGTAGAAACTCCCACCACGACAATCCGAAATGCTCATGGACAAGGCTCCAGTTGCTGTTTGAACCGGTAGCGCCGCACCGGCAGGGGCAGAGGGTCCTCCAGACGCAAGAGCCATTGGGTGAGTTGCTCCAGCAATTCATGCCTAATGGGCTCGCAAGATTCGTCGTCCCAGCGGTTCTGCAGCTCCACCGGGTCGCTGGGAAGATGGTATAGCTCGTTGTAACCGTCGTTGCTGATCACCAGTTTCCAGTCGCCCGCCCTCACACTTCGGCGCGTGCCGCTCTGAGTGCGGCTGTTCAGCTCGTCGAATGCCCCCCAGGACTTGCCGTCCGGCGAGGGGGTGAAGCCGTCGTTGCGCGGGTCGAGACCTTCCGTCCCATCGTGGGCGGCGCCGCCGTAGCCCTGTTCGACCATAATGGACCGGAAGTCGCCAGGATTCTGCACTCCTCTCAACAAGGCGCTCAGGTCACGTCCCTGGACGCCGACAGGAACAGACGCCCCCGCCATGCTGCAAAGCGTGGGCAGTATGTCAGCCAGAGACACATGCGCAGGACTTGGCTGCCCGCGCCGCGCCACTCCGGGCCCGTTCCACACGAAGGGGATGCGGGTCAGAACCTCCGGCACAGCCGGGCCCTTGCGCAGCAGGCCGTATTCGCCCACGAAGTCGCCGTGGTCGCTGGTGAGCACCAGCAGGGTGTTGCTGCGCAGGCCCCGCCGGTCGAGATGCTCAGCAAATCGCCCTATCTGGTCGTCTATCAGGCGCAGCATGCCGTGGTAGTTGGAGCGGGCTCGGTCGAAGGTCTCGTCATAGTCCGGGAAGGCCCGCCGAAATGCCTCCAGGCACCACCGCCAGGCGAACGGCCGGCCCTCCAGGTCCGCTGCGCTGCTGCGGCAGGGGGGCAGGTCCTCCGGCGGAAACATGTCGTAATAGGGCTCGGGGACCTGGTAGGGGTTGTGCGGTTCGGCAAAGCTCATCCACAGGAAGAAGGGCTTGTCGGACGGCTGGTCAACCCACGCACACGCATCGTCAACAATGCGGTGGGGATACTGCAACTCCACAGGGAAGGGCGTCGCCTCAGGCACCAGGTGCATGGCATACCGCTGCAGGAAGGCGTCGAAGGCGTGCTCCTGTGGGTTGCCTGCCGGTGACTGCTGGTGCCCGTAGCCGTAGCATGCTTCGAAATGGCTGCCGGGCAGGTGGGAATGGTTCTTCCCGCACAGCGCCGTGCGGTAGCCTGCTTCGCGCAGCACCGTCACCAGGTCGGTCTCGGCCACGGCGCCTCGATGCAGGTTGCAGCGGGTGCGAGTGGCGCTGCCGAACCGGCCCGTCAGAAAGCTGACGCGCGCCGGCACGCAGGCCGGGCATGTTGTGTAGGCACGGTTGAACCACTGCCCTTCACGCGCCAGTTGGTCACAGAAGGGCATAGTATCCAGGGGGTAGCCTTCGCGCGCCACCAGGTCCGCGCGCTGCTGATCGGTCATGATAACGACGATGTTCGGATGATCCACCTCTGCCATCTGCTTCCGCCCTCCTTCAATACTGCCCGTATGTCCTGACAAGGTCCATGACACGGCGGTATTGCTGAAAGCTGACGTTCGGGGGTACCGAGTGGTCGGAGTGGTAGATGTAACCCCCGCCTACTTTGGCCGCCTCGAACTTGGCGGCGATCTCCCTCTCGATCAGCGCGGGGTCCTCGGCTGCCATGGCTCGCGTGTCAATGCCGCCCCAGAATGCCAGGCGGTCTCCATAGGTCTCCTTCAGCTTGCGAAGGTCCATGCCGGCCTTCACTTCCAGAGGGTGAATGCAGTCGAAGCCCGCATCGATGAGGTCGGGGAGGAGTTCATTGATGTTGCCGTCGGAATGAAGAAAGACGGGCTTGCCGTGCTCATGGAAAAAGGAGACGACCATCTGGTCAGCCTCCTTGTGCGTGCGCCGGTACGTTTCCGGGGAGAAGAGCAGGGCGTTCCTGTAGCCCATGTCGTTGCCGCACCAGAAGGAATCGAACTCGATGCCCTCCGCGATGATCATGCGGGCCATGTCCACGGTCAGCGTGGCCAGCTTGATGATCATCTCGCGAACCCAATCGGGTTCGGTGGCCATGGCCATCAGCAACTGTTCGCTGCGCATGTATCCCTGCAGAGTATCGTAGCCGTACGCGCCGACGAACAGGGAGAACTTGCCCTGGCTACGCACCTCTTCGAGTTGCGCCCGCATGCTGTCCCATTCCACGCGGGCCCGGTCGGCGTGGAGCCGATCCTCTATTGGAGGCCAGTCTTTCTTGCTCTTTATGGGGTGGTCTATCTGCTCGGGAGTGCTGGCCAGATCATGGAAGTTCCTGATCACGCCCCCCTTCGCGGTTTTCTGGACGATATAGTCTTCGGTCTCCTCCAGGGTCTCGATAGGGAAGCGGGGACTCAGGTCACAGCCTGTGAAGACCATCTCGTAGCCGAAGTACTCCGCCGGTGTGACGCTCTCCGGCAGGCCTTCCTTGTGCCAGCGAGCTATGGTGGCCCGCCAGGGCCCGTCGTGAATAGGCACCCTGTCCGGCTCCTGGTGATTCAGCGCCGTCAGTATTCTTTCCCGGGAGGTCATATGCATCGTGGTTTCCTCCTGCACTGGTTCATGGGAGCCGGGGGGTGTGTTCGGTCTGCGGCGGGCCCGCCCCGCACTGCGCCGCACCTCACGGTTGTCCCGTTGCGCTGTCGCTGGCTGACCCTGCGATGCCCGGGGCACAATCGCAGACTCAGCACGCAGGGCAACGACCTTATAGCCCGATCTATTCTGTCGCCCCTTCCAGGAAGCGGTTGATCACGCCGTGTCCCTCCCGCAACGCGCCGTCGGGTTCCACGCAATGCAGCGTGCCGGGGTTAGTCACCCGCCCGTACCGGGGCCAGTGCAGGTCGGCTATGCAGCTGTGCTGCAGGGCATAGACGAGCCAGCCGATACGGCGGCGGTTGAGTTCGCCCAGATGGAACTCGATGATCTCGACGCGCCTGGTATCGTCCAGCGAACCCCAGCAGGCTTCCGTGCTGATGAGCGGCTTGCCGGTGCGCTCGCGCAGCGCAACGCATTCGTCCAACTCGCGCAGGAAGCTCTCCTTCGTCTCCGCGTTGCCCTGCCAGTAGTAGTGGAAGTTCAGGATGTCGCTCAGGTGTTCGTAGCGCTTCAGATGGGCCGCCCCGTTGAAGAGTCCCACTGAGACGGGCGCCTGGGGGGCGTGCTCCTTGCAGTCGGCGTACAGTGCCTCCAACCAGGCCTCTTCATGTCCCGCCAGTTCCCAGCGCGGGTCGGGCTCCCTGCCATAGGAAAACGGTTCGTTGCACAGGTCCCAGGCGAACACCCGCTCGTCCTGTCCGAAGCGTTCCATCACGGCGGTGACGTACTCCTTGCAGCGATTCCGGAAGCCGAAACCTGCCCAGCCGGCCCCGGGCAGCAAGTGGTCCAGGTAGACTCCTCCCCAGTCGGGCGCGCCCGCGTGCCAGCGGTTGAACAAGACGGGCATCACGGCCAGTCCATATCCGTCTGCTATTGCCAGAACCGTCTCGACGTTGTCCAGGAACTGCTCGCGCTGCTGGTCGGAGCCCTGGCCGAAGACCTCCCAGGCCAACCAGATGCGCACGCCGTTCATGCGGGGGAAGTGTCTCTTGCCCCAGCCCAGTTCTCGCCGGAAGGCATCGGGGTCGAACCGGCGCCATATGTCGGCGCCCGCATAAGCGTATCCAGGCTGGTAGTTGAAGCCACGGATGTCCTGAATGTCCATTGCGCTCCTCCTTCAGAAAGCCCTGAGGGCCGTCGTTCGTGTGCATTGGCCCGGGCGGTCCCCTACGGCCTCGCATCTGCCGGGCCGCTCAGACCGGTCCAGCGATGGCCCTTCACGACCTCCCAGATGGTGTCGTGCACGATCTCGGCCCGTTCGGGCGTTATCTCGATGAGTTCGCCCAGGTCCGGCTGGTGGACGTAGAAGCCGAACTTGCCGGACTCGTAGTTGCCGATTTCATTGAACAGCTCGTAGTCCAGAGCGACGGGGTGCTCACCGAAGAGCACAGCGTAGAAGGTGGCGGCCAGAGTGTAACGAGGCAGCCCTGCGCGCAGGTGAACGCCGTCGGTGTAGTAGTCGCCGATGCCGTGCAGGCCGGGCAGTTCGCCCGCGCGCATCTTGCGATCGAGCGTTAGGAAAACCTCCCCCATCGGGATCAACTGCAGCCGGCCGGCCCGGGCCGTCTCCGGCAGCCGCTCGGCCAGCCCCTCCATGAACTGCCGGTAATAGTCCCGGGAGGTGGCCGCCCCTTCGCCAGTCTCGGGATCGTGAGGGCGCAGCCAGAGCGCGGCAAAGTCGAATTCTCGGCGCAGGGGCTCCATTTCCTCGTGGGTCAGTTTGCGGCGCTCGCCTTCCTCGCGCTCAATCTCGCGCACTCTCTCCCGCACTCCCGTCAAACCCGGCCAGGAAGTGTAGACGAGCACACGGCCTTCGGGATTGGCCTCCAGGAAGGTGCGGGCAATCTCCGCCGCGGCGTTGACGTCGCCGATGTCGGTCGGCTCATCGAACTGCACCTGGCCCATGAAGACCTCCGTGCGCACGTCCACCAACCCGCGCCTTCCGAAGGGTTGAACCACGATGGCGTCCCAGCCGTCCTCTACGAGCCTGGTGCGCCGGTTGGCCCGGTTCTGACGAATGGAGTTCCACCAGTGCATCCAGACCTGCCAGCCCGGGCCGATGGCGGCCTCCACCTCCCAGTGGCGACCGGCGCTTTCACCCAGCGGAGGATGCAACCCCGGCATGGCATTGCCCGTCAGGCTGTTGCCGAAGTAGAAGACCCTCAGACCCTCGAAGCCCTCCTGGCTCGCTTGCGCGGGCCAAGCCGCTGCACACAAAAGAATCGCACATACTGCCATTCGCACAAGCCTCTGCCACGTCATGTTCTTGACTCCCTGCACAATAATCGAGAGAAAGATGCCCTCGCTCATCCCTCGTAGAAATCGGCTGCCTTATTGGGGTCGGGCATGATGCGACCATGCTCCCATTTCATGGGCACAAGCGCCGGTCGGCAGGAGAAGCTCAGTTCGGCGGGCGCCTGCGCACGAGGTGGGGCGAAGACGCACCCCCACCACTGCCCGTCCCGGTCCGCAAAGAAGTTACCGTGCCCGCCGTGCGTCAACGCGGTGTAACGCGGCCCATAGGGGCCTTGTATACCACTGGCGCTGGCAACCACCACGTCATAGGGCCCCTGGTTGTCGGGACCAAGTCGTTCCCGATGGCAGTACGTGGCGCTTCGCCCCACCACACGAGGGCACATGCTGAGACCCAGGTGCCAGCTACCCTCGTGGCGGCACAGAAACCCGCCCTCTGACATCGGCTCGGGCTCGAACCGCTGCTGCTCCAACTGTCCCAGTTCCAGCACCGATGCATAGCGCACGCTCACTTCCCCGTCCGGTGAGCAGCGCAAGCGGCGCATCCGCTCCGGCGGCTCTGCCAGGCCAGACAGGTCGGCTCTTAGCAGCCCGTTGAAAAAGCCGTGGTCTGAGCGGCACTCCCAATTCGGGCTCGTCCTGCCCCCCGAAGCTGGGTGTTTGCGAAAAAGCGCTCAATTTGGAGCCTCGCCCCGTGGATGAGCCGGT
>PUMJ01000150.1 GCA_003551305.1 Candidatus Brocadiaceae bacterium | reverse complement strand
ATACGGGGGTTGGTGAGCCGATGGGGACGACGGACGCCGACCAGGCGCGGATGGACCGAATCGTGTCACAGATACCGCCAGAGAGTATGGAACGCGTTCGGCAGCTTGTCGCCCAGGCACGGCAGTTGGAACAGGAACAGCCGTCGGGCTACGAGGCGAGGTTGCGGCCCATCCACCAGAAACTTCGGCAGGAGATCGGCCAGCACGTTACTCACGAGGACATGACGTTCCTCTTGCAGCAGAGGACGGGCAGACAACCTGCTGTTCGCGAAAGGGAGGATGTTGAAGAAATGCCTGCAATGTCCCCGGAGAAAGCGGCCCGGACGGTCGGCGACTGGCGGACCGGGCGAGTCTATACGTTCCCTGAAGGCATGGAACCCCGGCTCCCGGAAGTGCCGGAGGAGATCGACCTGTCCGGCGAGCAAAGGGCAATCATTCGGGAGATGCAACGCCTGCGGGGGATTGAACCGGAGATCGGCGACGAAATCCAAAACTTGGGCAAGCGGTATCAGGCGGCAGGTACGCACGCCGAGCAGATGAACACGCTCCAAGACCTCACGCAACGGCTCATGGACTATGACGTGGACCAAGACACAATCCGGGCGTTCACCCGGTACTTGCAACACACGAGCAAGGCCAGAGAACCGTTGCCGCCTCCGACAGAGCGGGAGGTTGAGGATGTCAGCGAGCGGGAGCCGGCTGCAAGGCCAGAGACCGTGAGGCCGGAGACCGTTGAAAAACCGCCGCTTGTCCGAGCACGCACGTTGAAGGCCGAGGGCAAGGAAGACGAGGCCCGTGCGGCATACGTCGAGGCGATTCGCAGTCTGCCGATAGAAGAACAAGACAATCTGGTCGAGGAATTGACGGGCGTCCAAAAGCCGGTCATTGAAATGGGGGCGATGGGCCGGAGAGACCACCAAGGAATATATGCGTTCATTCAGGACCTCGGCCCGGAGGCCCTTGCGAGAGAGTTGGAGGACCGAAAGCACGAGCCGGGCATTACTCTTGGTGGCCGTCGTCCCAGAGATCTTGAGAATTATGAGCGGTTGCAACGGGAGATTGACGACCACCTGCGCCGCTACGAACAGACGGGGGACGCCGAGGAGATGGTAAAGGCCATTCGGGCCGTTGACCGCCTGTCGAAGCTCCTGCCCATTCCACTGCGCCGGGAGTTGATGCGTTCGTTTGAAGTGGCCCGCAGGAACTTCGACTTCACGTTCCCGGACAGGCCAGCGGGTCTCGCCCATTTGCGATGGCGAGAGGTCCGAACACGGATGATCCGAGAGATACAGCGGGGCAATATCGACCTGGGCGTAGTGGACGCGGTGTTCCCTCAACATACCGATGCGGAGTGAACGATGCCATTGACAGGTGATAATCCGCTTTTCGATGCGCTGGACATTCTGGCTGGTCCGCGTGCGCTCCCGGAAGGCACGGGCCGGGCCAATGACGCAAACGACCTGTTGGCTGGACTGGACCACGCTATGCAGGTCCGCGTTCCGCAACCCGACCAGTATCCGGTTCTTGTGCCGCCCGACATCGGCAAACAGACATTCCGGGGCTTCGGACACTACTCCTACCCGGACCGGACCGTGGAGGAGATGCAGGAGTTGGTTGACCGCGACCTGGCGGACGACGAGTTCCCGGACGGTCCGCGGCTCCTCTGGGATGAGGAGGCGATGCGGGACGACTGGCAGGCCCGTCTCCACCAGCACTTGATGGGCGAGGAAATCTTGTCGTTCCAGGAGTTCTCTGCCCGGTTTGGCGACAAACTGAAGCCGTTGGGACCCGGCGAAGGCCGAGAACGAACATTGCTCAGGGCCTATGGATTTTATCAGGAGTCCGTGTCGGGTTCTTTGAGGGGGGTAGCCGACCGGCTTGGTGTGACACCGCCGGAAGACATCCCGGTTCAGACGCCGATCCCCGACCAGGATGAGGTCGAGAAGACGTGGTGGTTCCGCAGGGCGCACCCGAAGGACCAGGAAGAAATCCGGGGGATGTACTCGCGGATCAAGCAGTGGGAGCGGCGGCTTCTCCATTTGTCGCCGGATGAACGTCCTGGGCCACGGCTCAAGAGCGCAGAGCAAGCGCGGCGAGCTCTCGTCGAGCAGCTTGACGAACTCAAGGGGACGGTCGGGCCGGACGGCGAAGTCTCGCTCCGCGAGATGGAACGCAAGATGGCGCAGAACCAGATGTTCATCGCCCAGAACATGGTGCCGATGGACGACCGTTCGTTGAAACTCTGGGAGTGGGCGTCAGAACATCCAGAGGAGCGCGGGCCGCAACCGCAGGAGTTTGAGGTCGTCGCCAATCTCGCCACCGAATTTGTCTTGCAGAACCAGGACCATATCGGCGTGTCGTCGCCGGAACGGGCTTGGGCTTGGGCCGTCGAGTACGACGAAGGCGTCTTGAACCACCCCGCTCTACGTGAAGCGTTTATGAGCCAGTATCGGTACTTGTGGGAGAACCGTGGCCTGTATAACGATGCCGAATATATGGCGATGCAGTACGCATTTGACCTTCACGACATCCGCCTGCCGGGTTATCGCCCGAGGACCGACGAGGCACGGAGGATTGAGCGGATGGTGAGGGGGCTGGACGAGGAGGAAAAGGGCTTTTTCCTTTGGGCGTTCAACCGTCACCTCGACCAGCATATTGAGTCGGAGCATCACTGGAGCTTTCTGAACAAGCTCGGTCTGGCACTGCGGATGGGGATCGACGACATCCAGCGGTCGGTCGAGACGGTCCCGCATTGGTTCGGGCTGACGGGCGCGCGTGCGGAGGCGTCTTGGAAGGTTGAGCGGGAGATGGCGAATATCGTGGAGTCGCATGCTCCGAAGGGCGACGGGTACTTTGAAATGTCCTTCCTGCGTTTGGCTCGCACGTCGCCCGCCTGGATGGCGGCGATCGCCACTTCTACGCTGACCGCAGGGGCCTCATCGGCGGCCCTCGCCTATCTGACGAAGAAAAAAGCTCTCATCGCCAAGGGGGCACACCTGGGCGGTCGGATAGGCAGTCTTACGTTCTGGACCGGGCACATCGGTTCGGGTCTGTACGGGCAGTTCCGGACCGACTTCGGGCTGGACCGGACGACGGCAGGCGTGATGGCCGGGGCGTTCGGGTTTGCGATGGCCCTCATCGAGGACCTCCAGATCGTCAAGGCGTTCGGTCAACCGGGGGTTCCGAGCGAAGTGGCTGCCCAACAGGTGGGGAGCAGCGTGAAGAAAGCCCTTCTTGGTTTCCTTCGGGAGAAGGGCAAGGCGTATGTCCACGAGAACGCCATCGAGGTCTATCAGGAGGCCATCGGGTTTGTTGCACGGGCCGTTGCGGCGCACACCAATCCGGACGTTGACTTCGAGTGGGGCGACGAACTGGAAGCGTTCCGCCAGACGGTTATCTCGATCCCCGTTGTCATGGGCGGTTTGACGGGGATGGGTGCCGTGCAACAGGCGTCCACGATCCCGGCGGCGGTCCGGGCAAACCGGGCGCACGAAGCGTACAACTCGGTCTATCGGATGATGTTGAAGGAGCAACAGGCGATGGGCAAGCCGCCGCACGACCGGGGCCTGTTCGAGATACCGCCTCCGGGCCAGTTGGACACGATGTCCGAGGCGGAACTGCGGGTCCTGGCCTGGCCGCTGGGCCTGTCGGAAGACTTGTCGGTCGAGAACCTGCGGCGTGCTCTGACCCACGAACGCGAACTGTTGGCCGGCGTGTTCGAGTTTGAGAAAGAGGGCGTGCAACAGTTGTCGGACGAGGAGTTGACTCATTTTGCCCGCTTGATGGGGGTGGACGAGTCGCAGCCCCGCGAGGTGATCGAGCGACAGCTTGCCGAACGCGAGTTGGCGGAGTACAAGGCGG
The DNA here is from genome assembly GCA_003551305.1 of Candidatus Brocadiaceae bacterium. GTDB lineage: Bacteria > Planctomycetota > Brocadiia > SM23-32 > SM23-32 > B1Sed10-231. Next base: position 12,288 of record PUMJ01000150.1, on the reverse strand, counting down.
AGACAGGGGTGTTAGAACAGAGGCCAATGGCGGAGTTGGAAGTGCTTGGGCGCACGACTCCGTTTTATGGGACGATGGACTTTCTGTCGCCGTTCGGCGAGCGGACGACGCTTGACGACCTGCCTGCCGAGGCAGACCGGACACAGGAGGACTTCCGGGGCCTGCTGAACTGGGAGGCCCTTGAGGACTTCGTGTTGGCGTTTCCGCGCGAGGCACACGCTCTTTCACAGTTGGATGCTCCGAGCCGGAGAGAGTATCAGACTTGGGCGGGTGCCGATGCAGTGGGGTCCGCCGAGAACCGGGCACTGATCGCCGCCGCGTTGCGGTTGCCCTACTTCCAGCAGATGATCGGCGCTCCGACCGCAGAGGCCAGTGAGGCGATGGAGCAAAGGACGGAGGCGGAGCAGCGGGCCGGGATGATCCCGGAAGCGTACTCCGAGTGGGTACGGACGGCGGCAGAGGAAGACAGTGCCTGGGCGCAGAAAGAACTGGCGGTCTTGGAGGGCAGACCGTACATGCCGTGGGCCGAGCGGCTGGAACGGTTGCAACGACACCGGGAGACGGCACGGCGGGCCTGGATGGACTTGGACCTTATGACACCGGAACGGCTACCGTCGCCCGAACAGGTCGAGGCCCGGCTTCAAGCGGAACGCACCCGCGACGGCGAACTGCGACGCGACCGGATGCGGGAGTTGTTGCAGCGGAAGGACCGACGGGGCGAGATGATCCCTCCGCAACTCTTGGAGCACTTCCGGGGCGAGGAATGGGCCGACCGCTTGTTGCCGGACGAACGCGGGGAGGTCGCCGAGCCGATCCCTCTGCCGGATGTGCAGTCGGACGAACTGGTTGACCGCTACGACCCCGGGCGGTTGCCGGGCGAGGACTTCGATATGGAGGGCGGTCCCGTCGCACAGATCGACGCTCCTCTGGTCGTTCCTCTGGACGGTGTGGACTACCGGGTGTTCGTTGACCAGGACAGTTCGCTGTTCTATCGGGAGCCGGGCGAGTATCGGTGGACGCCCGACGAGCGGGACCAGCAGATGGCGGACCGGCTTCGCGAGGAGTTGGACACCTTGCAGGCGTTCCGGCGGCTGACAGTGGCCCGAGAGCGGGGCTTGGGGACCCCGGAGAGTCCGGTCCATATCGAGGCACACGGCGGGCCGATTGATGCGTATATCGACGCAGACGGCCAAGTGTTCTCGCGGATGGTGGGGGAGGCGGAGTACCATGCGGCTGACGACAGCGAATCAGTGGCGCTCCGATTGCTGATGCAGGATGTCCTGTCGGCGGAGGCGATTGGCGACCAGGCGATCTTCGACTACGAGGCCCAAGTCGCGCAGGAAACACAGGACATGCGGCAGGAATCGCCGGTGAGGCGGCTTGCCAAACTGTTCCACCTGAACCCCGACGCGATGCCGACGGAGGAATTCGGGCTTCACGAAGTGCTCCTCGACCTCCACCTTCTTGCTCTTTATGACACTCCGGTCCAAGACCACGTGAGACTCGAAGTCCGGGACTACATCAGCCGGAAGGGCTACCGGCAGGGGCTCGAACAGATGATAACCAAGCTGTTCGGCCAGGAGAACATCGTGGAGACAACGGTTCAGCACCCGACTTTCTGGTCGATGGAAATCCAGGCGACCGAGAAGATGGACTCGCGGTACATCGTGTCCACCATCGACGCACTGACCCGTATGCAAAGGGCACTTGGCGAGCACCACCGCGACATCAATGCCACGGTAGAGGCGTTGGAAGGCGACCTGCGGGGTGCCCCGACCGACTCGGAGGCGGCGACAACCGATCAGAAACAGGTGGAGTTTGAGCCACCGGACCAAGGGCCGGTTGAGATCGAGCGGATCGCTGAACTCCCGTTTACCGACATACGCACGGACAACGCAGAAGTCCTGCGTCAGTTGGAGGAACGAGCAGAACAGCCCGCTGATTACACCGTTGAATGGAACCACTTGCTTTCGCCCCAGAGGCAACTCCTACGCCGCCTGGTGCGCAACGTGCCGGAGATATTGATCGACCCGCATTTGGTCGTTGTTGAGGTCGATGGTCAAAAGATGCTGGGGTTCCACGACAAAATCCAACTCCTGTTCAACCTTCGGGACTTCCGGGTTGTTGACGACTTGGTTTCGGTCGGGGACCGTGTTCGGGTTCCCGTCGAGAAAATCCGGTTGACGCGCAAGACGGCCCGCGAGCGGGTTCTGTCGGGCGATTATACGCCGACACGGAAGCCGAAGCCGCCTAGCCCCAGGACAACGCCGAAGCGCGTGCCTGGCAAACGGACGGCCCGCGTATTGGGTCGCGTTGACGGGTTCATGCGGACGATCAAACGCCTGATTGACAGAGAGACGCGGCCTCGGTTCGCAACGGACAAGGCGAAGGTTGAGGCCAACCATGTGATCGTTGGTGATGGCCGACACTTGACGCGGGTGGCGAAGGAGAACGCCCCGCAATTCTTTGGCGTTGAGGCCGACACGCTGGTCAACCCAGACGGAGAACCGGCGGAGGGCACATACCCGAATTACGAGCGGCATTTTCAAGACATCGACACCGACAATCCGCTCACCGAGTTCTCTGGCGAGGCGCTGGAAACGTTCTGGCGTGACCTGCATACAGCCGCCGAGTTCTTGAAACGGTCCGACAAAAACCAAGCGGCTCTCATTCTGAACCGCGACGGAACGATTGGCCTCCAGGCACGACACATGGACGGCAGACGCGGTTCGTGGCATGTGTCGGACGACTCAATTATGATCGGCGAGATCAACCCTGCGTTGCTGGCGGAGATGCTGGAGGTCCACTACCGACTTGGGATGGAGTCCCTCCGGTTCTGGTGGCCGGGCGGCGGGAAGCCGCTGGCCGTTTTCGACAACGTGGGGAACGAGAGCATTCAAGCCCCGATGCAGGATGAGAAGGGGCAGCCCCTCGGCCTGAACCGTCAGCAGATCGACTTGTGGCTTGCCGGCCAGGACCCGCACGCCGAGGACGGTCCGGACGGGTCGCAAGGCGAGCGGGGCGAGCGGACGACGGACGCACCCCAGCACGCACGGGCGGTGCCCGGCGACCTCACGCAGATCGGCAACTCGCGGGCGGAAGCACAGAAACAGCAATCTCGGTCCGGCGACGTGGCTCCGGAGGCCGAACAGCAGACCGTCGAGCAGATCAGCGAGAATATCAACACCGAGGAGGCCCGGGGTGCGATCCGCACGTTCCTCGACGGCGCTCTGGAGATGTTTATGCCGACGGCCCGGGGTCCGATTGCGAAACTCGGTGCCCGTGTCCTCCGCAAGCAGTTCGCGGAACAGGCCCGGAAGATGGCGGTGGCCCAGAAACAGATTTGGGACTTGCGGCGCAACTTCTGGCGGATGCCCCGCGAGGAGATCGTCAACTTCATGGACCGGATGGAGAAGGGCGAGGGGCAGCCGACCGCCGAGCTCCAGCACGTGGCCGAGTCGCTCCGCGAGCTTCTGGACCGGATGGAGTCCGAGTTGGCCGACCGGGAGTTGCTCGATCAGTTCATCGAAAACTACTTCCCGCACGTCTGGGCCGACAACGAGAACGCACAGCGGACGTTGGCCCGGATGGCGGGGCGAAGGCCGTTCGCCGGTCCACGCGAGTTTCAGCACGCCCGTACCATCATGCGAATCAGCGAAGGAATCAAGCAGGGCCTGGTCCCCGCCTCTTGGAACCCGATCGACATGGTGTTGCTCAAGGCGCAGGAGATCGAGCGTTGCATAATGGCGCACCGGACGAAAGAGGAGATGCTTGACCGGGGCATGATGCAGTTCGTCTATGCCCGGTCGCGGATGCCTGCGGGCTGGGCGCGGATCAACGACGGGTTCTTCACGGTCCACATGGCACCGCATATCACGGTCAAAGAGGCGTATGACAAGACGCTGTTCGACAATATGCTCGGTTTCCTCGCCCGCCTTGGAGTGAGCCATGACCGGGTGGCGACCATGCGGGGCAAGGCGTGGGGCGTTGCCAGGGGCGAACGCGAGGTCGTGACGAGGTTTGCCAGCCCCGTACAGGTCTTGATTCACGAGGTCGGGCATATCATTGCCAATAAGTACGACCTGTTCGAGTGGATGACTCGCAAGGGGGACAAAAGCCCCGAAGCGGTCGAGTTGCGGCGGACAATCGTCCCGGAGATGCGAGCATTGGCCGACGCCCGCGCCGAGGACATCGACACGGTGTCCGAATCGCACAGGCGTTATCTCCGGCAGGAGGCCGAGAAGGAAGCCGTTATTCTGGAGGCCCTGTTGTACGCACCGGAGCGGATGGAGGAGGTCGCACCGACCGTCATGCGGCGGATGCAGAAGTTCCTGCGCGACCACCAGGAGTTGGCTCCACTGCTCGAAATGAAACGGGACTTGGTGCTTGCCGAGGCGGAGACAGACATCGAAGTGCCTGGCCTTACGACGCTCGGCTACTATGCGGCACCCCAAGAGGTCGCGACGCTATTCAACAACCACCTGTCGCCCGGTCTCTGGAACAGTCCGAACCAAGCGATCCGCCTGGGCTACGAGGGCCTGCGGATGGCGGGGAACGTAATCAACCAGATGAACCTGGCTTTCTCGGCCTTTCATGGCCTGTTTACGGCCTTCACGACGATCACGAACCAGATGGCCGTTGGCCTCCGTGAGACTTTCGACTGGGGGCGCTGGGACATGAAGATACCGGGGATATACAAGGTGGCGACGGCCCCACTTGCCCCGATTACCTCACTGCTCCGCGGGCACCGGCTCCGGAAAGCGTATCGGACCTCACTCGAACAGATACAGGACCCGCAGATGCGGGCGATGGTCGAGGCGTTGGTTGTGGCCGGCGGTCGGACCGAGATGCCCACCCATTACTACAACCAAGGGATTGGGGCGTTCGCCCGGAGTCTTGAGCAGGTGGTCAAGGGGCCGATGAAGGAGAAGGCCAGGGGGATGGCGACGGCTCTACCGAACTTGGTCACTGCTGGTCTGGAGGTCGCGTCGAAGCTCCTGTTGTTCTACTATGTGCCGATGACCAAGATCGGCGCGTTCCAGATGATGGCGACCCACGAGATGCAGCGGCTCAAGCATGACACGACGAACCCCGACTTCAGCGACGAGCGGCTGGTGTGGGCAATGAACCACGTCTGGGACCGGGTGGACGACAGGTTCGGCCAATTGGTGTACGACAACCTGTTCTGGAACCGGGTGTGGCGTGACTTTTCGATGTTGGCGGTCCGTAGTGTCGGATGGAACTGGGGGTCGCTCCGCGAGTATAGCGGTGCGTTCAAAGACATAGCGGATACGCACGGTCGGCTGGAGAGCGGGGACGCATGGATGTCGCACCGAATCGCCCACTTGATCGCCGAGGTCCTGTTCTTTGGGACGGCAGGCGCAGTGACGCAAATGCTGATGTCCGGGAAGCGCCCGGAGGAGCCGAAGGACTACTTCTACCCGCAGACCGGGCGGTTGAACCCGGACGGGACTTGGGAGCGGATCATCTGGCCCGGCTACCACAAGGACTGGTACGGCTGGACGACACAACCTTGGACGACGGCCCGCAACAAACTGCATCCGCTGGCGACGATGTTGGCGTATTCCGTGCAGAACGAGGACTTCTTCGGCACGGAAATCAGGCACCCTGGCGACCCGATGTTCGACCAAGTGAAGGACCTTCTGGAGTTCGGCGCGGAACAGATGCTCCCGTTCTCTGTGCGGAACGTGCAACGGCTGAAAGACACGGGCCGCAAGCCGGAAACGTCTTGGCTGATGGGGATGGCTGGCGTTCTGCCCGCCCCACAATATGTAGTGCAGACGGACGCTCAACGGCTTATGACCTCGTATATTGTGGACCGGCTACCACGAGGGACCAGGACGAAAGAGCAGTATGAGCAGAGCCGGGAACGGCGGGTGCTGACCCAGCAGCTTCGGGACGGCGAGCCGGTGGACTGGGAGGAACTGCGAGAGCAGTGGACCGGCCAGGAGTTGGGCCGGATCATCCAAGCGGCCAGCGACCCGCATATCGTCAACATGTATAAGCGACTGACGTTCGCCGAGGCCCTCAACGTCTATGCACGGGGCACGAACGAGGAGCAAGGGCTGTGGCGTGATATTCTGATCGACAAGTATCGGCGTGCGGACCGAGCCGACCCGGACTTCCCGGACAAACAACGGATGTTCGCCGAGTTGATGGGCGAGAAGTATGACATTGACGACCCGGTGAGTACGGACGAGGAACTGATGCGGAGCCACGAGGAATATATCTCGCGGCAGGCATGGGCACTGGCCCGGCCACGTCCGGTTCCAAGGCGTGGTGAGAGCCGGTCCGACTTCCAGCGGCGGGTTCGTCAATGGGATGAGCAGACGGGCCGTGCGATGTTCGCTTTGGAGTCGATGGGGATTGACTCGACGGAGGCCCTCACCGCCCTCACCCGGTATGCACGAGGCCGGCGTATGGACCTGGGTTCCGATGCGTTCGCGGCCCGTCGGGCACATCTGCGGCGACGGATGCGTGGGCTGGGCGAGAGCACTCCGTAAAAAAAGTCGCAACCTTCTCTTGACAACCTCCGGTCCGTGTGGTTTACTGTCTATCGAGAAGCCGAGCGTGCCGGTGATCCAATCCGACATATCCGAGCTCGGCGGAGTTGCGGCGGCGGCCGCTGGCAGTCACCCCCCACTGCTGTCAGGCACGCCGGTCGCCGCCGTTCCGCCAGACAAGGAGGCATTCCAATGCTTACCCAAGAGCAGTTGGACGACCGAAGAAACCATCTCGGGGCGTCCGACATGGCCGCAGTCCTCAACCAGGACAAGTGGCGGAACGCTTACGACCTGTGGTTGGAGAAGACGGGTCGGGCCGAACCGCCGGACATCAGCCAGAAGAAGCCGGTCGTCTGCGGGGTGAACCTCGAAGAAGGGGTGCTCCAGTGGGCGGCGAACGAGTTGCAGGACACCATCGAGCACGGTGTGTACCGTGAGTTGGCGGGCAATCCGCTTGCGGCAAACCTCGATGGTCTGACGAAGGCAGGGCGTCTGCCGGTCGAGGCGAAGGTTTCGGGGGTCGTCGGCCCTCTTACCGACGAATGGGGTCGAGAGGACACCGACGAAGTGCCGGAGATGTATATCGTCCAGGTGCATGCCCAGATGGCGTGTTGCGTGGACGAGTCTCCGGAACGGGCGTATCTCGCCGCTCTGTTGGGCGGTCGGGGCTTCCGGCTCTACGAAATCCAGCGGAACCAAGAGTTGTGCGACCTCATTGTCGAGGCGGCGGCTCGGTTCTGGTCGGACTTTGTGGAGGCCGACACGCCACCCCCGGACCTCGTGCCGTCGTTGGACGTGGTGAAGCACGTGCGGCGTTCCGAGGGCAAGGTCGCGGACATCGACCCCTTCCTCTTGGAAGAATTGGACTTGGCGAAGGACAATCTCAAGAGGGCGAAGAAAGACGTTGAACGTGCCCAGGCGGCGGTCCTCGCCGCGATGGGCGATGCCGAGGCCGCGAACGCGGGTGACGCGGGTGCGGTCACATACAAGGAACAGCACCGGGACGGTTATGCCGTCGAGCCGACGAGCTTCCGCGTGTTGCGGCGGCGAAAGAACCCGATTCCGGTTGCAAAAGACGAGGAGGAATGACGCATGGCAAAGCAGAGACGGACGCAGAGCAACGTACCGGCCAAGGGCGGGGCGGACTTCGCGGACCTGCCGGAGACCGCCGATGGTCGCGAACTGACGCCGGTCATGGCGGGCGAGGCGGCACTGGAGTCGAGGCAGGCACAGGAAGTGCAGGCGGCGATGGTCGTCGCCAAGCGGTTCCCGCGCGACCCCCACGAGAGTTTCCGCCGAATCATGCAGTCCTGCCAGCGGAAGAAACTGGCGGAAGCCGCGATCTACGAGTACCCACGGGGCGGGACGATGGTCACAGGACCCTCGATCCGGCTGGCCGAGGCCCTGGCCCAAGCGTGGGGCAACATCGACTGCGGGGTGATCGAACTCCGCCAGCGGCGGGACGAGAGCGACGTGATGGCCTATTGTTGGGACCTCGAAACGAACACGAGGACCACCAAGACCTTCACCGTGCCCCACTACCGCTATACCCGGCGAGAGGGCAAGAAGCGGCTCCACGACCCCCGCGACATCTACGAGCACGTCGCCAACCAGGCGGCGAGGCGGCTCCGGGCCTGCATCCTCGGGGTGATCCCCGGCGATGTGGTGGACGAAGCGGTCAAGAAGTGCGAGGAGACACTGGCCGGCCAGTCGGACGAGCCGCTCGCAGACCGTGTGCGGAAGATGGTCGCCGCGTTCGCCGACCAAGGTGTGACGGCGGAGATGATCGAGGCCCGGTTGGGCCACAAGCTCGCTGCGACGACCGAGACCGAGTTGGTGACGTTGCGCAAGGTCTTCCAGTCGATCAAGGACGGGATGGCGTCCCGCGAGCAGTTCTTCGACCAGGTGCCCGACGACCAGGACGAGGCAGAGGGCACTCGCACCGAGTCGCTGACAAAGAAGATCAAGGAGGGTCAAGCCGAGACGAAGGCCGAACCCGAACAGGAGCCCGAGGAGCCGGACGACGACGATTTCGAGGACGAGCCGGCTCCCGAACATCCGCAGGAACAGGGCGGAGCCGACGGTGGCAAGGCGGAAGCCGATGAACTCGGCCCCAAGGACCTTGCGGCAGGGCCAAGCCCGCAGAACGGCTCTCACGCCGCCAAAGCGGGTTCGACCGCTCAGTGCCCTCACTGCAACAAGACCGAAACGTTCCAGATGGCCGAAGACGGCAGTGCCGTCTGCCTGGGATGTGGCAGCCACGTCCAGGACGTTGGCCTCCTGTTCTGACGACGTGGTGCTATGGGGCGGCGAAACAGGCGGGGCGCGTGACCCCGCCCGTCCCCCTTTCTCTTGATTCAAAACGTAAAAGGAGCGATGCAAATGAGTAAGGACCGAATCGTCCGCCTCGAAGCGGAGAACGTGAAGAAATTGCGGGCCGTGGAGATCAAGCCGGACGGCAATCTGGTCGTGATCGGCGGCAAGAACGGACAAGGGAAAAGCTCGGTGCTCGACAGTATCGAGATGGCGTTGGGCGGTACTCGGAGCGTGCCGCCTCAACCGATCCACGAGGGCGAGAAGCGGGCGCGGGTCGTGTGCGAGACCGAGGAGTTGGTTGTGACCCGCGTGTTTACCGCCAAAGGGTCGCGTCTGGAGGTCAAGGGCAAGGATGGGGTGACGCTCTCGTCCCCGCAATCGGTCCTCGACTCGCTGGTCGGCGACCTGTCGTTCGACCCCTTGAGCTTCGCCCGGATGAGCGGTCGCGAGCAGTTGGAGCGGCTCAAGGAACTGACTGGGCTGGACTTCACGGATGCCGACGAGGAACGCGAGCGGCTCTACCAACTCCGGCGGGATACGAACTGGGACCTCAAGAACGTGGGTGTCCAGCGCGATGCCGTGGCCGAGGAGATCAAGGACCTCGACATCCCGGACGAACTGGTCAATACCAAGAAACTCCTCCAGGAGCTTGAAGACCGCGAGTACGCCAACGAGCAGAACCACGCGGCCCGCAAGCGGCTGGATGGCCTGCGGGAAGCCCATGAATCGGCCAAAGAGGAGGTTGACCGACTGAAACGAGAACTTGAAATGGCCCGTGAGCGGCGTGTTGCTCTCGCCGAGCGGATCGAGAAGGGCGAGAAGGTGGTCGGGGACCTTCAGGACTTGGACACCGACGAGGTTCGAGAGCAGATCGCGGAGGCGGGGGAGACCAACGAACTGGTCAAGAAGAAGCGGGAGCTCAAGAGACTGGACGAGCAACAGGAATCGCTCAAGAAGGTCTCGGACGACTACACGAAGCAACTCCGACAGATCGACGTGCAGAAGGCGAAGGCGTTGGCCGAGACGAACCTGCCGGTCGATGGGCTTGAGTTCGGGGACGACGGCGTGACCTACCAGGGGTTGCCGTTCGAGCAGGCCGCGGACTCGGAGCGTCTGCGGGTGTCGTTGGCGATGGGGCTGGCGGTCAACCCCGACCTGCCGGTCATCCTCATCCGGGACGGTTCGCTCTTGGACCCCGACTCGCTCAAGGTCGTCGCCGATCTGGCCCGCGAGCAAGATGCCCAGGTCTGGGTCGAGCGGGTAAGCACAGGCGACGAAGTGAGCGTGGTGATCGAGGACGGCGAGGTCAGAGAGTAATGGCTTGTCAGCGATGCGCTCAATCCTCGGCGCCTACCGCGAAGCTTACAATCGAGAGGGGCAGAAATGAGCAAGCAACGGCTATATCTTGCCCGCCCGATGAGCGGGCTTCCCAGTCACAACTTTCCGGCCTTTCACGCGGCGGCCACCTGGTTGTCTGCGCAACTGAAACAGGAGGATGACGCATGAATATTTTAGCCCTGGACTGCGGCACGAAAACCGGGTGGGCGGTCGCCCGAGACGGCAAGTTGGTCGAGTCGGGCGTCAGCGTGTTCGAGTTGAAGCGCGGCGACAAAGGCATGAGGTTCTTCCGGTTTCGGAGTTGGCTGGAGGACTTGGTAAAGATGAGCAAGCCGGACGTGATCTACTACGAGCAGGCCCATTACAGGGGCGGGGCTGCTACGGCCCTGGGCGTCGGGATGGCGACCCGTGTCCAAGAGGTCGCGTCGGTCGCCGGGATTTCCTACGCATCCGTCCACACTGGAACGCTGAAAAAACATGCTACGGGCCGGGGCAACTCCGCCAAGCCGATGATGATTGCGGCGGCGAAAGAACGGTGGCGCGTCGAGCCGGAGGACGACAACGAGGCCGACGCCCTCTGTATCCTCGCCTATGCCATCGACGACATTGGATGAAGGTCATTTACAACGACAACGACCCGACCGCCTGCGCCAAGTTGCGAGACCTGATAAAGGCGGGCGTTCTGCCCGAAGGAGAGGTGTCTGATGAAGACATCCGCGAGATCACCCCGGCCCGACTCACCCAATACGACCAAGTTCACCTATTCGCAGGCATTGGCGGCTGGCCTCTCGCACTCCGGTTGGCTGACTGGCCCGACGAACGACCCGTGTGGACGGGATCGTGCCCTTGCCAGCCATTCAGTGCCGCCGGCCACCGCACGGGCATTGACGATGAGAGACACTTGTGGCCTGCTTTTCGCTGGTTACTCGCCCAGTGCCGACCTCCAACGGTCTTTGGCGAGCAGGTTGCGTCTGCGGCTGGACGCGAATGGCTCGCTGGAGTATTCGCTGACCTGGAAGCGCTGGGATATCGGGCAGCGGGAGCCGATTTGTGCGCTGCGGGCGTTGGCGCGCCGCACATCCGGCAAAGATTGTGGTGGCTGGCGGAGTCCGACCGGGAGCGGCGGGGAGGGCGGAGAAATGGACATCATGCGGGCGAAGCGAGAGGGCCTGTCGCCGATGCTGAAACTTCGGGATCAAGCCGGGTTGGCGGGGTGGCCGACGGCGAGCCGGAAGACGGTTCCGCCAAGCGGGATACATGCCGGGATGACGCTGACAGACGCGGCGAGTATTGCGGGCTGGCAGACGCCGAAGCTGCCCAGCGGCGGGCCGTGCCAGAGGAACACGCCGGGCGGGGGCCTGCGGAAGCTGGAGGACCAGGCGGACTTGGCGGGCTGGCCGACGGCCAGCAGTCGGGACTGGAAGGACACGCCGGGGATGAGCGAACGGGGCGTCAACCCGGACGGGAGCGAACGCAAGCGGCTCGACCAGCTTCCGCGAGTGGCGGGGCTGGCTTCTGGAGCGACTACGCCCTCGTCGGATGCAAAGACGGAGTCATGCGCCGAATACCGGCTCAACCCGGCTTTCAGTGGCTGGCTGATGGGGTATCCGCTTTTCTGGACGATGATTGGGTTCCGGGCGATATTGAAGATGAAGGGACAGTACGACGACTACAGAAAGGCGTTGCTACAATCCTTGGAGGGATGTTGACCATGCACCCGCTCTGCGGCAAGGTTCCGGGCCGGGTGGAGCTTCTCAAGGGGTACGGCAATGCAATCGTTCCGCCGCTCGCGGCGGAGTTCGTGAAGGCGTATATGGAGGCGGGCGAGGTTTGAAGCGGCCTCGGGGCGGGGTGTGTAGCCCCGCCAGCCCGCCCGAAAACGAGAGGAGGCCAACGATGGATGATCAAGAAATCGAAGAGATGGTGAGGCAAGAGGTCTGTGTGGACTGCAAGGGGGCCAAACTGGGCTGCCCACACAGCGACGGAATCCGATACTGTAGCGAATTCAACCGCCGCTACAGAGAACTGAAGGAGGCGAATAACGAAAGGAGCAAGCACAATGACTGAGGAAAGGAGGGCGTGAGATGAGAATCCTGGTAGCATGCGAGGT
>PUMJ01000214.1 GCA_003551305.1 Candidatus Brocadiaceae bacterium | reverse complement strand
CCCGGGTCGGCAGGTTCGCCGGGCGCTGCTGCTCGTCGAACGGGCCCGCGGCTTGTGCTGAGGCTGGTCGTGGGCGGAAAACGCTCATCCTGCGGTGTGCGAGCCAACGGTGGAGGTCGGGCCGGAGGGAGCCACCCGCCGGTTCGTGGTCACCAACATGAAGGGACTGCCGGTCCATCTGTGGCGTCTCTACTGCGACCGGGGGCATCGGCAAAGGTGAGGAACGTTTCGTGCGGCGGATCCGCGCCCGTTGAAGGGCTGAAGCTGCTCCTTGCCGTGGTTCTTCGCCTCGCCCCGGCCGCAGAAGAGCCGGCCATACAGCGCCTGAGGGTCATCCGAGCCCGGCAAACCCGGGCGTCGTCAGTTTCGCCGACGACGCGAAACTGTTCGGACACCTCAGGTCTGCGCGGGCAAAAGCGGCAGCTTTTGCACCCGGCGCTCTGCGCAGGCCGCATACTGGCATTCGCCGAATTGGCCTACCGTGCGTCGCGTGCTCTCCAACAGGTGCTCGGTTTCCCGTCCTCAACTTCGCTCAGGCAGCACCTGACGTGACGGCAGCTGTGGCGTCAACCCGCATTGCGACCGGCGGGCGGGCCATCCGGCCATGCCGTGCAGTTGAACCCGCACGCCTCAGGGCTGTGTCAGGGCGCCGGCCGCGTTGTGCACACGGCGGTCACGACCGGCGAAGTCCCGGAACTGTGGTCCGTCGAACTGCCAGGTGTAGAGTTCCTCGATGGTGGTGTGGGCGTCAGCGAGCGTGCCCCGCGATATGCGCACGAAGTCCAGGGTGACGGCCAGGTTGCGGCCCTCCGGCGTCCCTCCCAGGTAGAGGTCCGCGCTGCTGGCCAGTGACCGCTGTCCCACTCCGGAACCCGCGGCGTCGCGCTGTCCGTTCAGGTAGATGGTCACCGCGTCGGCGCCACGGTCGCCCTCGATGAGCAGGTGGTGCCATTCGCCGTCGTTGACCGCCGTGCGGCCGGTCACCTCCGCGCCGGTGCCGCCGGAGCGCAGCGCGACGATCGGGCGGCCGTCATCGCCCACGGTGATGGCGTAGCCACGCTCACCCATCTTGCCCATCAGCAGGCCCGTGGCGCCGGGTTCCGTGCGGAAGTAGGCCTCGATGGTGAAGCTGTGCTCGGCTATCTGCGGGTCGAAGGGGGCGTCGGGACCCGCGTCCGCCAGGTAGAGGTACTGGTCGGCGCCGTTGAGGGCCAGGGCGCCGTCGGTCCAGTCCTCCAGTGCGCCCTGCACGTAGCTGTCGGCGTCAACGTTCACAGCGGTCAGCGGGAACCGCGGCGCCTCGTAGTAGGTGGCACGGTCGGTGAGCAGCTGCGTCATGTACCAGTGCTCATCAATGACGTGCGCGGGGTCCGCATTGTTGCGATGGAAGGCCCACTCACCGGTGACGGCGTAGAGGCTCCAGGGCACGAAGACGCGTATTCCGTGCTCGGTGGCGGGAGAGCCGGCCGCAGGGCGGAAGTCGAACTCGTCCGGGGCGACCAGCGGCGACGCCTCCGCCATGACGCCGATGTCGGACGCCAGGGCCCGGCGCTCCTCCAGCGCCTCGGCCATGGCGTGGAGCGAGCTGTAGTCCCCCCCCTCGGCCTCGAACACGCCCACGAGGTTGTGGATGTCGTAGAGCACGTTACGCGTGTAGGCGTTGCGCTCATAGGCGAAGTGGTCGGGCTGGCGCCCGGCGTCGTGGATGTTGGGGTCCACCCCTTGCCGGTCGCTGTGGCGGAACACGTTCTGGGACATGTCCTGTATCACGTTGGCCATGAACTTGTTGAAGCCTGCCTCGGGGCGCTGCCGCCGGCTGAACTTCCGGAACCTGTAGGTGGTGTTGTGGAACACCGTATTCAGGAAGCTGAATATCTCCTGGAAGGCGGCGCAGTTGGTGTTGCGCAGGTCGTCCAGGTCGTTGTTCAGGCCCCAGGCGATGTTGTTGAAGTAGTAGTTCTTGAACGCTCCGTCCATGTAGTAGGCGTGGCCGAAGGTCCTGCCCGTCCAGTTCATCCGCCCGACGGGGTTGCCCACCACGTTGTTGTAGACGTAGAAGGGGCCGCCCTGCCAGGTTTCGATACCGCCCCAGTCGTTGGCGTTCAGCAGCACGTCCACCACCCGGTTGTGGTGGACGATGGTCCGGGAGAAGGGGACCTCGTGACGCGCGCCGCTGGGCTTGCCGCCGAAGACGAAAATGCCCGCGCCGTTGATGCGCTCCAGCATGTTGCCGGCCAGGTGCTGGACCGTCGGGTAACGCACGTCGATGGCGTGGCCGTGGGCCTGGCGGCGGGAGCGGAAACCGGTCTGGAACAGCCGGTTGCGCAGGACGCGGACCTCCTCAAGCTCGCCGCCGCCTTTCGCGACTTCGAACACCTCGTTGTCCAGGTAGCGGATATCATTGTCGCGGATGATGATGCGGCCGCTGCGCACCCGGTTGTTGATCGGGACGCACCGGACGGCTGTCGAGACGTGTTCGAAACGGCAGTTGTGGACGTGGAGGCCGTCCGTGGAGCCGCGCGCGCGGATGGCCGCGTTGGCTACGTTCCTGTGCATCCACGTCGGGAATTCGAGATCCCACCATGTATTGGTGAACCCGAAGGTGAGCCCGCTGATGGTGATGTGGCGCAGGCCGCCGGTCTCCAGCCGGGCGCGCTGTTCATCGCTTAGCACGTCGGTGCGGTCGGGCGCCCGGGCGGTGGCCACGTCCTGGATCAGGTCGTAGCGCCTGCCCGCCTCGATGGTGACGTCGTTCGGATTGCCGTCGGCGGGCAGGCGCAGGTAGAGCCGACCGGCATCGCCCTGCCGGTCGAACCAGAACTGACCGGGCGCGTCCAGGTAGTGGGGCTTGTCCTCCAGGTAGTAGCGGTTGTTGGTGGCGATGACCTCCGAATCGCCGAACCAGATGCCCTGGAAAGCGATGCCCCGCTGCTCGGGGTCGAACGCTTGCGCCCGCGTGGGGAAGGGGGTGCCCATCACGATCGCGTACTCGGTGCGGACGATCGCGTCCTCGTAGTAGTCGGCATCCTCTGTCAGATTTCGGGTGTCGATGCCGAGATGCATCGTGGTGCCGTTGATGGTGACGGTATTCCGACTGTTATTGTCCTCCCACCAGTAGGGCGCTTCCCACGTCCACCACTCGCTCAGCGGGTCGTTCCAGTCCGTGACCGTCCAGTTCGGCACGCGGGCCAGGTCCAGGCGGGTGACCTCTTCGCCCTCCACCATCCAGACGTTGCGGGGCGCGAAGTCGAGGTCCGTGTGCCAGACGCTGTCGGGCTCCGGGATGTCCGGGTGGTCGGCCCCGCGCCGCCAGCCCGTTACGACCTCGGAGCCGGAGATAACGGCCTCGCCCTCGCCCCAGTCGGGACTGCTGGTCAGGCGGATGGGGCGGTCCGGTGTGCCTTCCTCGCGCGCCACCAGCGTGCCGCGGTAGGTGACGCCGCCCTTGAAGACGTAGGTGTCCACGCCTTCGGCTTCGGCGGCGCGGCCCTCCGCGTTCGCGTCCCAGGGGTGGTGCTTCCAGGGGCGCTCCCGGGTGCCGGGGTTGCTGTCGTCGCCGCCCTCGTAATCTATGTAACGGACGGTGTCGCCGGACTCGAAGACGAACGGCTCAGGCGCCCATTCGAGGTCTCCTGTTTCGATGACCCCCGCGTGCGGCGCCTGCCAGGCGTAATCCCGGGCGCCTGCACTCCGCAGGCCACAGCCCATCAGTCCTGCCACGAGCGCGCAGCCCAACCACAAAGCCCCTATTCTCCGCCACATACCTGAACCTCCCTCGATGAAAACAGCCCCGGCTG
>PUMJ01000057.1 GCA_003551305.1 Candidatus Brocadiaceae bacterium | reverse complement strand
GGCCGTCGCTGCCGGCATGGCGCCCCTGGCGCTGGGCAGCGACACGGCCGGTTCGGTGCGCCAGCCCGCCGCCCTGTGCGGCGTGGTGGGCATGAAGCCGACATACGGCCGAGTCAGCCGTCATGGACTGGTGGCGTTTGCCAGTTCGCTGGACCAGATAGGGCCGCTGGCCCGCACGGCCGAGGACAGCGCCCTGCTGCTTCAGGCCATAGCCGCTCCCGACAGCCGCGACTCCACCTGCACCGCGCGGGAACCGGACGACTACCTGGCCGCCATTGCCGAGCCGGATGTCCGCGGGCTGCGCATCGGCATGCCCCGGGAGTTCTTCCTGGAACGCGGCACCGACCCGGAGGTCAGCGCCGCCATCGCCGAGGCCCGGGCGGTGCTGGAGCGGCTCGGGGCGGAGTTCACAGAGGTCTCCCTGCCTCACAGCCGCATAGACATCCGGGAGGGCCGGCTGTCCAGCTTCGCCGTGGCGTGTTACTACGTTCTGTGCACAGCGGAGGCGAGTTCGAACCTCGCCCGCTACGACGGAGTCACCTGCGGGCAGCGCAGCGCCGACCACAGCGACCTGGTGGATATGTACGTCAGGACGCGCGGGGAGGGGTTCGGCGACGAGGTCAAACGCCGGATCATGTTGGGCACCCACGCTCTGAGCAGCGGCTACTACGACGCCTACTTCCTGAAGGCAGCTCGCGTCCGGCGGCTCATCAAGCAGGACTTCGACCGGGTCTTCGATGAAGTGGACCTGCTGTTCTGCCCCACAACGCCGGCGCCCGCTTTCCGCATGGGGGAAAAGACGGCGGACCCGCTGGAGATGTACCTGAGCGACATCTTCACAATCTCGTGCAACCTCGCAGGCGTCGCGGGTGTGAGCGTTCCGTGCGGCTTCACCGAGGCGGGCCTGCCGGTGGGCGTGCAGTTCATGGCGAAGCAGTGGGACGAGACCTCCATGCTGCGCGCTGGCGCCGCCTACCAGCGGCACACGCACCATCACGAACGCCTGCCCCTCGCCTGAAGCCGCGCCGTGCCCGGGTGACGCACCCTCCGTCCCTGCTGCGGCACCACGGCCAGAACTTGACCGCACTCGTGGTCCTCGGTACCATCGAGCGCGGGAGCCGGGATCCCGGATGGTCCCTCCCATTTCCCTCGAGCGGCAGCAGGAGCAAGCAGATGCGTAAATTTTTTCTCGGATTTCTCTTGATTCTCTCGACCCTGGCGGGCGGGGGTATGGCTCCGGCTCAAGTGCAGCGCACGGTGCAGGTGAAGGTTGACCTCGACGTCACCCACCAGACGATGGAGGGGTTCGGCGCCGCCATCATGGGCTGGCGGGAACCGGCGTCCTACCGGGACCCGGCCTGGTATGACGCCCTTGTCAACGACCTGGGGGTCTCGATGGTGCGCATACCGGTGCCGACTCACATGGAGCCGGTCAACGACGACGATGATCCGGACAACTTTCACTGGTCCGGCTTTCGCCTGGGCTCCTCCGAGCCCCTGCCCACCGAGCGAACCGCTCCCCCCACCGATGCTGAACCCACGCACCTTGATCGCGTCATGAAAGTGGCCATGGAGTTCCAGAAGCGTGGGGTCGAGCGCTTCATGGCATCGCTGTGGTCGCCGCCGGCGTTCACGAAGACGAACCGCAACACGGTGCAGGGCGGCCACCTGCGCATGGACATGACCGAGGAACTGGCCGAGTTCCTGGCGGCCTTCGTCATCCTGTCGCAGAAGAACTACGGCATCAACATCGGGGCGCTGAGCATCCAGAACGAGCTTCTGTTCGTCCAGTACTACGACTCCTGCGTCTACACGCCTACCCACATCCGGGAGGCCGTGCGGGCCGTGGGCCGCAAGTTCCGCCGGGAGGGCATCAACACGCGCATCATGATGCCCGAGGACATGATGGCGATGCACCGGATGATTCCCTACATAGAGCCTACGATGGCCGATCCCGAGACCCGGGACTACGTGGGCGCGTTCTGCACGCACCGGCTGGGCGAGTTCGACGACGTGCGTCGCTGGCGCGACGCCACCCGCCAGCATGGGCTGCAGACATGGATGACCGAGACAAGCGGCCACCCGCACAACTGGCAGGGCGCCATGCGGATGGCCGGTGATATGCGCGACTACATCGTCGGGGGCGACATGAGCGCCTGGGTCTACTGGATGCTCACAGACGTGGGCAGCATGCCGGACGGCCGCCCGGGCCCGAAGTACCACGCCGCGCGCCACTTCTATCGCTTCGTGCGCCCCGGCGCGTTGCGCGTTGAGAGTTCCAGCACCGACGAGGACGTGCGAGAGGCCGCGTTCCGGCACGATATGGACGGGACCGTGACCGTGGTGCTCATCAACCGCGCCGACACCCCAGCCCGCGTGGTGGTCGAGGTGGACGGACTCACGGGGGCCCCCTCCTATGAGGTCGTCCGGTCCACCGCGGAGGCCGGATCGGTCGAGCTGACCCCCATGCGGGCGGACCTCCTGGAACTGGAGATGCCCGGCCGGAGCATCATCACCCTCCATGGCCGCAGCGACGCGATGAAGACGGCGTCGGAAGTGGGCCCCTGGCCCGACCCCGTGCAGGTGCCGGACACGACGCAGAAGTGGGGCAACTTTGAGCCCACGGAGCGGGGCGAGGGCTTCGGCGCCACGCGCGCCGCCGAGATGAACATCCTGGATGCCCTGGAGAGCGACATCGCGGCCGGCCGGGTCAACGCCGCCCGCAGGGACGGCTGGACGCCGCTGCACTGGGCCGTCCTGTGCACCAGCAGCCAGTCGGTGCGCATGCTGCTGGAGAACGACGCTGACGTGAACAGACGGGCTAACGACGGCTGGACGCCCCTGCACGCCGCAGCGTCTGCCCCGTTCCGTCCGGACAACGGCAACAAGCGCCTCGAGCCGGACGCGACGGGCGCCGAGGTGCTGGAGATGCTGCTGGCGGCCGGTGCTGACGTTCACTCCGTCACGGAGGATGGGTGGACGCCGCTGATGGCCGCCGCTGCTTCCGGCCACGTGGGCTGGCGGGGCGACCCGGAGGACCAGCCCCGCCGTATCCGCGCCCTGCTGGAAGCCGGCGCCGACCTGGAGGCCACCGAGGTCAACGGCCGCACGGCCCTCCACTGGGCCGCATGGCAGGGCCACAGCAGGAGCGTGACCGTGACCGACACTATAGTGGCCGTGCTGATAGAGGCCGGGGCGGACGTGCACGCCGTGGATGCGCGCGGCCGCACCCCACTGCACTACGCGGCGGAGATGGGGCACGACCCCATCGTGACGGCGCTCGTGTCGGCGGGCGCCCCTGCAGCGGCAACCGACAACGATGGCAACACGCCGGCCGATCTGGCCCGGGCCCGGCACTTGACCTCCACCGTGGACGCGCTGGCCGAGGCCTCGCCAATGCCCGTGCCTGAGGCTGCACCAGGCGAGGAAGAAGCCGGACGCTACGGACCGGAGCTGATGCGCGCCGCAAGGGCCGGCGACCTGGACCGCGTGCGGGAACTGCTTGGCCGCGGCGCCGACATCCACTGGAGGGACAGCGATGGCTTCCGGTCCGTTGACCGCGCCCGCGACGCCGGGCACGACGAGATTGTGCGGCTGCTGCAGCAAGCCGAGCAGCAACAGGAACGATGAGGAACACCTCGCAGCTTGGGGTCCGGGAGGGCCGCACCGGCCCTGCACGTGATCCGCGGGCGTCCGTGCCGACGCGGGGGAATGCTCCGCCGGACATCGCCTGTCGCAAGGATGCAGTTTTGTGTAGCTGTCCGGGTCGCGGGCGCGACTACACTGAGTCTACGCGATCAGCACTTACCGTTGGGTGGTCACCATCTCCTGGCAACCTGACCAGCGGAGTTTGCTTTTGCCCTGGGCGGTTGTGTAACATTATCCAGACCGGTCGGTTGGACGAAAGGAAGAACGCATATGGCGGACGAAAACACAGCGGAGAATCACGAACCGGTAGAAGAAACCGGCGGCCTGGTGCGGAAGTTCTTCCAGAAGAAAGGCATTCCCGAGGAAGAAGGCGACGAAGACCGGAAAGCCGGCGTCGCCCACGTGCCGGCCTCATTGCTCACACTCGAATACGTGGACGACAGCGACGGCATGGACGCCACGCTGAGAAGCATGGAAGAGCGCCTGCGCAAGATGGAGGAGCAGGTCAACACCATGCAGCACACCCAGGCCCAGCTGATAGCGGCCGTCAACCAGCAAGCCCGTGACATCGGCAAGTGCGTCGAGGCGATCGGCCGGCGCATTGACCGCCTTTACCGACGCCTCAGCGGCGGGGACGTCACCCACTCTCGAAAGTCCACCACCGCATCGCGGGATGGCGAGCCCGCACAGGGTGCCGCCGTCAGCCCTCCGGAGGGACTGGCCCCCGAGGTCGCCGATGACCCCGATCATCAGAACGCATGGCGAATCGCCCGAGTCCTGGCCGCCGATCTGGAAGCCTATCACGAGGACGACGTCAAGGAAGGCGTCCTTTACGGCACCTTTTACAAGCTGCTGCGGGAGCCGGTGGAGAAAGCCCGCAAGACTTACGAGGACAGAGTGCCGCCTGAGATCGTGGAAAACTACGATTATTTTTCCAAGGCGCTCGACGAACTCATCGTGCGCAAACGCTTAGAGCTGGAGGATAACGGCGAGTTCTGAGCATTCGCCCGCCCGCGTGGCATGTGCCCCCCAGGGCAGCGGGCTGTCATCCCCAATTCCCGGTCGAGAGTATGCGCCCAATCATTGCCATGGTGGCATGTCTGACCCTGGCTGTGGTCGCTTTTCAGCCCCGCCCTGCTGCCGCCCAGGAGGCCGAACGAGCCCGGCCCGCGCGCGACGCCCAGGAGGAGCGGCCGGATTCACAGGACGAGATCCGGGACGGCGTGGCTCGCATCGCCGAACGTGCCGGCGAGAAGCTGACGGGCTTCGCCGCCCACAGCGACGAAGTTCTCGAAGATGCTACCTCCAACAGGCCGTTCGGCTGGTTGATGCTGGCCCTGGCCGTCTTTGGCGGGGCAATCTCGCTGTTTTACGGCTGGAGCCTCATCCAGAGGCTGCTCATACCGTTCGCCCCCCTCTGGGGGCTGATGACCGGCGGGGCCATCGCTTTCTGCCTGATATCAGCCTTCTACACCGAGAGGGAGGCCTGGTTCAGGCTCCTGCTGCTGGTGGTGGGCGTCGGCAGTGGCCTTGCCCTCTACCTTTTCAGTGCGTTGCGCGCCAAGCCCGTCGCGGCCTTCCTGGTCATCCTTTCGCCGTTTCTCATTCTGGCCGCCTTCCTGTTCCCGGTCCACGACCGCCTGGGGCTGGTGATCTTTTCAGCGGGATTCGTGGCGGGTTTCGCGGCGATGGTCGAGGTGCGCCCCCTCGCGATCATCAGCACCTCCTTTTTCGGGGCCGGCTGTGTGGTGGGCGCAGTGGGGGTTTTGTCGCACCTCATCGGGGACAGTGCCGAGTGGCTGCGTGATTTCTTCCTCTGGTTGACGGTTAATCCCCTGATGCTGGTCGTTACTGTCGCCGTGCTGACGTTCCTCGGCTCCAACTTCCAGTTCATGACCGGCCCGCGGGGCAGCCTGGAGGACTGAGTCCCCTCGGCGTCCGGCCTGCGAGGCGACGCCGGGCCGTGCCCACCGCATCCGCCTCCCGGATAACCCCGTCTCACGCCGCGCCGTCACCCCGGCCTCGGGCTGAGCCTGAGCCGACTGACCGGGCTACCATCCGAGCAGGAGGAAGACCCCCACGCACGCGGCCAGGACGTAAACGACGCCCCTGAAAGCCCGATCGCTGAAACGCCTGTTCAAGAAGACGCCCACGAGCGTGCCGAGCACTACGGCCGGAAGAAGCGCCGCAGCCAGGCTCAGGCGCGGCATGGTGAACAGTCCACGCTGGTAGTACGGGACGAGCTTGATGACGTTGCCGAGGAAGAAGTACTTGATGATCGTGCCGACAAAAACCTGCTTCTCCAGGTTCTGCGGTAACATGTAGAGCAGCACGAGCGGCCCGCCGGCGTGGGCGAGGGTCGAGGTAAAGCCCGCCGTGGCGCCCAGTCCCACGCCGTGCCAGGCGCGCGGCCGATAAGAGGTCGTGACGCCGCCGGCTCGTTCCCGCCGGAACCTCTGCAACTGAACCGCCACCAGGGCCACGGCCAGCCCCCCGATGATGCGCCCCAGCCAGAGGTCGCCGTTCGGCAGAGCCTGGAACCATGCCAGGGCGCTGTAGCCCCCCCACACGCCGACCAACAGGCCCGGGATGAGGAGGGCCAGATTGCGCGTATCGTGTTTTTTCACGTAATGAACAATGGAGAAAACATCGCCAATGATCAGAACAAACAACATGACGGGCAGCATGTTGATCGGGCCGAGTACGACGGCCATAAGAGGCACCGCCAGTAGCCCGGCGCCCGCCCCGAACCCGGCTTTCGACAGTCCCACCATGCCCGCCGCGACGGCGGCGCCGGCCCATTGCCACGATGTCAGTTCAGGAAGCATCACAATCCGCCACTCCTTCATAGTCAGCAGACTGCCCAGCATACATTCGGGGGGGCGATTCTTCCAGCGTCGGGCTCCCCGTAGCGGAATCATCCAGTGAGCCGCTTCTCCGAACTGCCTTTTGCGGCCCACAATCCGCGCTTACGCGCGCAAGGGGGGCGGCCAGGCTTTGCCTGCACCGGAGTTGTGCTGTCTCGCGCAGGTCGAAAATGGGGCCCGCCCGGGGGCGCTGTCTGTGAGCTGGCTGTTGCTGGGATTTCTGCGTCTGCAGGTCAGAGCACGCGCAGGCATCTCTGCCCCTTGGCCTGGGCGCCGGCCGATGCGCTTGGGAGGGCACACACACCCGGGGCCCCCCTCTATCGCGCGGGCGGCCACCGGCCCTTGCGTCCGCTGCGGCGGCCCCCTACGATGGGGGTACCCAAGAGCCGAAGAGGTGACAGATGCTGTACGTGTTCGCATTTCTGGCATTTTGCGGGTTTTTTTGCGCGCACGTAGCGCACCGCAAGGGGCGCAACCCCTGGCTCTGGGGCGCCGCGGGCGCCCTGCTACCTGTCTTGGGCGTGGCGCTGTGTCTGATGGCATCGGCCGCTCCGACCCCTGCGGCCACCGGCCGGGAGCAGGTAGAAGCGCGTCCGCGGCAGCGACCCCGCCGATGCTGCGGCGAGTTCATTCCCGACTGCAGGGGATGCCCGTACTTCCGCCGTCCCCTGTTCCGCCACGATGCCTCCCCGGACGAACGAGGCTACTGCGAATTCTATGATCGCAACCTGGTTGACAGAGAGCGCAGCGGGCAGCCGGTCGAACGTGGTCGCGACGAAAGCGCAGACGCCTGAATTCCGCGCTTCAGCCCTTGACTAAGTCGCCCGGCTCTGCTACAAAAGGCGTGACAATTCGCCAGACCGGTAGTAAGAACCTGGGACACGAACGCACGGAGCCAACTCGATGCGAAGACACGGTAGGGCGTTTGCTGCTCTTCTGCTGGCCCTCTCATTGACCTGCGTGGCGGCGCAGCAAGCTGTCGCCGCCGGTGAACTGTTGCGCCCCATAAGGGAAGCGGCCAACTACGAGCGGGGGGAGGAACGCGAGGGGTTGGTGAGCCAGATACGGGAGGCCGACCCGGCGGAAGCCGGTCGCATGTTGCGCGAGGTTATCGCGGAGGTTGAGAACCGCCATGAAACCGACGATGTAAACTTCGTGATGCACTGCATCATCGCGCTGGGCGAAATCGGCGACGTAGATGCCACCGAAGCGTTGCTCGATGCCGCGCAGGACCAGAATCTGCGCATCGCTTACCGAGCGGCGATGGCTCTGGGGCGCATCTGGGAAGAGGAGGGGTTGAGAAGCCCGGAAGCCGTCCGGGTCAACGTGGACCTCCTGGCACATTTCTACTCCCCCCTGCCGGATGCGTTTGCCTACGGGCCCGGCATCGCGCTGAGCGTAATCAACGGCCTCATGTCCGCAGAAGAGGCGGGGCGGCGTAGCCCCGAGCAACTCCGTTCGGACGTGGACGACTGGGTGCAGGCCAACCGCAACGACCTGCCTCCCCTGCTGGAGTGGCCTTGGCAACTGCTGTTCCGACGCGTGCTGGTCAGCGAAGACGCCGCCGAGAGGCAGGAGGCCATCGAGGCGCTGCTGCAGCAGCGCGCCCTGGGCCCGGTCGAGCAAATCCTGGATGCCATAAGGCGGCAACAGCTCCCTGAGCAGGAGCTCGAGGCTCTGGCCGACCTGCTCGGTCAGGTAACCGGCGTGCCTTATCCCCCGCCGGATTACGTCAACAACACCGTCGAGGACGCCATCGAAGAGTGGCGAGAGCGCTGGATGGACCGGCTCAAGACCCGGACCGACCAGAAGTACCTGGATTACGCCTGGAAAGAGCTGGAGCTTGCCCTGCGTCGTTACGAGGTGCAGCCCTCCGATGCGGACGCCCAACGGGTGGCTGCCTTGCGGTCGGTGCTGGTCCAGCAATTGCCCGGGCCCGATGCGATCCCGGCGCATGCCTCGCCGGAGGCCAGGACCCTGCTGACCGACCCCCTGCAGTCGAAACAGGTCATTGCGGCGGCGGTGCAGGTGCTGCAAGATGAAGAAGCCACCGACTTCGATCGAGCCTCCGCCCTGGAGGATATCGAGGCAGAGGTCCGCAGACGGCACGGGCCCGTCGTCGGCGAGCAGTTTCTCCAACCGCTGGCCAACGTGGCCGCTGCCGAGACGAACCTGATGTTTGCCACACGCCTGGGTAACATCCTCTGGGCCATAAGCGGCATACCCCTCCAGCTCGAAGACCCCTCCCAGCAGGTTCGCGACCGCCGGCTGCAGGACTGGGCGGAGGCGCTGGAAGCTCGCGAGGGCATTGCGCTCGAATTGACGATCTGAGTGCGTCCCATCAGTCGTTCTGGAAGCGTGAGCACCTGACCAGGTGTCCCGGCTTGATTTGTGCCATTTGCGGCTCAGCTCGCGCGCATTCGTCCCCGGCCCATTCGCAATGCGACCGGAAGCGGCATCCCTCCGAAGTCACCTGCGGGCGAATCGGGCCTTGATGGCGTCGGCGGCGCCGCTTCCTCCTGGCGGGGTCCGCAACCGGAGCCGCATCGAGCAGCATCCTCGTGTAGGGGTGGCGCGCCCCGGAGTAAATGTCCTCGCTGGCGGCCACTTCGACCAGCCGCCCCATATACATAACCCCCACGCGGTCGGCAAGGTACTCGACCATGCTCAGATCGTGCGCTATGAACAGGCAGGATATCCCGCGCTCCCGCTGGATGTCGGCCAGCAGGTTTATCACCTGCGCCTGCACAGAGACGTCCAGCGCGGAAACAGGCTCGTCGCAGACTAACAGGTTTGGGTCCACGGCCAGGGCCCGCGCAATGCCCACGCGCTGGCGCTGCCCTCCGGAGAGTTCATGGGGGTAGTGGCGCCCGCACTCGGCCGGCAGCCCCACGCGTTCGAGTAACTCACGCACGCGCAGGCGCTTGCTCCGGCCCCGCGCGATGCCGTGGATCGTCAGCGGTTCCCCCACCACTGCCTCGACGGTCATTCGAGGGTTCAGCGAACCGCAAGGGTCCTGGAAGATGATCTGCATGTCACGCCTGACGGCGCGCAGGCGGCGACCGCGCAACGAGTGCAACGGCAATCCTTGGAAGAAAATGCGGCCGGCCGTCGGTTCCAGCAGGCGCACAATGGTCCGCGCGGCCGTAGTCTTGCCGCAGCCGCTCTCCCCCACCAGTCCGAGCGTGCTGCCCCGCTCGACCTCGAACGAGAGGCCGTCCACCGCCCGCACCGCTCCGCCGCTGCCTCGCAGAAGGCCCCTGCGCACCGGGAAGTGCTTCTTCAGGCCGCGGACTATGAGGATGGGGTTTTCACCGGGCATGGGCGGCCCTCGGATCAGGTGGTTCGAGCCCGGCGGGCAGCGCTTCCCCCTCCCGCCAGTAGCCGGGCAGACGGATGCAGGCTGCGCCGTGACCGGGCTGCACCTTGCGAAGTTGAGGACGGGTCTCCGCGCACGCCCGCACCGCCAGGGAGCACCGCGGGTGAAACCGGCAGCCCGACGGGTAGGCCAAGGGGGACGGCACAGAGCCGGCTATGGCCGGCAGGGGGTGGCCGCCCCGCTGCCGCCCCGGCAGGGACCTGAGCAGCCCGGCCATGTAGGGGTGCTGCGGGTCGTGGAATATGGCGTTCACGCCGGCGCATTCGACGATGCGGCCGCCATACATGACGCCCACCCGGTCAGCCGCTTCCGCGATGACCCCCAGATCGTGAGTGATCAACAACACCGACATGGCCAACTCCCGCTGAAGCTCGCGCAGAAGCTCCAGTATGCGCGCCTGGGTGGTCACGTCCAGGGCGGTGGTCGGTTCATCGGCGATCAGCAGGTCAGGGCCGCAGGCCAGCGCCATCGCGATTACAACGCGCTGCTGCATGCCGCCGGAGAGCTGGTGCGGGTATTCGGTCATACGTCGCGCGGGCTCGGGGATGCGCACCCGCTCGAGCATCTGGACGGCGAGTTCAGCCGCCTGGCGCCGGGATACATCCCGATGCCGCCGCAGGACCTCCGTTACCTGCTGGCCCACGGTGAACACGGGGTTCAAGGCCCCCATAGGTTCCTGGAACACCATACCGATTCTGTCGCCCCGGATGCGCCGCAGACTGGACTCGGGCAAGCCGTGCAGGTCCTGGCCGTTCAGCATCACCCGGCCGCCCACGATGCGCCCCGGCGGCGTGGGCACCAGGCGCATGACGGAAAGGGCGGTGACGGTCTTGCCGCAACCGGACTCCCCCACCAGGCCGAACGTCTCCCCCCGCCGGACCCGGAAGCTCACGCCGTCCACAGCGCGCGCCACGCCCCGCGCGCTGTGGAAGTGCACGCGCAGGTTATCCACCTCCAACAGTGTCTCGTTGCCATGCAACCGGGCTGCGGGGGTCAAGTCGCTGGCCTCGCACAGAGGGTGAGGATACAGCCAAACAACCGGTCAGGCGGCGGCAGAGAGGGTGCTCCCCCCCTTCATCGCGCCTTGAGCCGGTGTATTTTGAGCATGTCCGTGCCGCCGGGTGTGCGGGTGGAGGCACCCGCGACACAGACCACCGTGTCGCCGGCGTTCACCAGGCCGCACTGCAGAAGTCGCTCGGCCCCCTGCTCTATCATCTCGTCGGTCGTCTCGAAGATGCTCAGCATCACGGGGTGAACCCCCCACAAGAGCGTCATGCGTCGGTAGGTCGTCTCCTCGGGCGTCAACGCCATGATGCAGGCGGAGGGCCTGCGCTGGGAAATGTAGCGGGCGGTGCTGCCGGTGATTGTGAAAGGAACGATGCCGGCCACGTCCAGACCGGCGGCGGTGGAACAGGCCGCATCGGCCAGGGCGTGCTCGATGCGGTCGGAGACCACCTCGATGTCCCGCGACGAGCCGACGCCTCGCTGATCCCGCAGGTAGCGCTCGGTCTCCCGGGCTATGTTATCCATGGTGCGCACGGCCTGGACGGGATACCTGCCGATGGAGGTCTCCCCGCTGAGCATAACGGCGTCAGTGCCGTCCAGAATGGCGTTGGCCACGTCGGTTGCCTCGGCCCGGGTCGGCCGCGGAGCTTCGATCATGGACTCAAGCATTTGCGTGGCGGTGATCACCGGCCTGCCCAGCGAGTTGGCCATGCCGATGATCTTCTTTTGCACAGCCGGCACCGCCTCGGTGGGCATCTCGATGCCGAGATCGCCACGGGCTACCATAACCCCATCGGCGGCCAGCAGTATCTCTCGGAGCCGGTCCACGGCCTCTGGCTTCTCGATCTTGACAATCACGGGCAGTTCGGCCTCCTCACCGTCGTGCTCGCGCATGGCGGCTTTCAGGCGACAAACGTCATCACCGGTCTGCACGAAGCTGAGGGCAACGAAGTCCACTCCGCTTTCCATCCCAAAGCGCAGGTCGTCCACGTCTTTTTCCGTCGGCGCGGAGATGCTCAACCGCACGCCCGGCAGATTCATGCCCTGGTGGTCATCCAGCTCGTCGGGGGTCAGCACCCGGCACCGAACATCCCCGTCTGAGACCCCTATGACCTCGAGTTCAATCCTCCCGTCGCGCAGCATGATCCGGTCGCCAGCCTCTACGTCGTCAGCGAGGTACTCGTACTGAACCGGCACGGTGGCGGCGTCGCCCTCGAACTCGCCGTAGCGCAGCGTCACCTCCGAGCCTTCCTCCAGCATGACCGGCCGGTCCCCTTTCAGCGCGCCGGTGCGGATGCGGGGTCCCTGCAGGTCCTGGAGGATGGCCACGGGGCTCGCGGTGTCGTGCGCGACCCGACGGACGGTTTCGATAAGCCGGCCGTGGCTACGGTGGTCGCCGTGGCTGAAGTTCAGCCGGAACACGTCCACCCCCGCCTCGACCAGGCGGCGCACCGCCTCCTCGCTGTCAGTGGCCGGCCCGAGGGTGGCAACGATCTTCGTCCGCGTGGGTCGCATGGGAGCCTCCTGCCGGTAGTCTTAGCGGGTTGTCAGTTTCTCCCCGAGCACTTCGATGGCGCGCTGCAATTGCTCCTGTCGGCTCTGCTCGTAACGCTGGAACCACCGCCGTGCCGCTTCGGGGTCATCCCGGGGCATGGGTTCGAGCCGACCGACCACTACGTCAGGCTCAATGCCCTTGCCCTCGACGAGCCGCCCGTCCTTCAGAATGTAGCGCCCGACGGTAAGGTTAATCGCCGAGCCGTCCGGCAGGGGGGTCAGTTCCGTGAAAGAGCCCTTTCCCCGCGTTGGAGCGCCGACAACGGTGGCGCGCCCGTTCGCTTGCAGGGCGCCGGCCAGTATCTCGGCAGCGCTCGCCGTGCCGGCGTCAACCAGCACCACAATGGGAACGTCCGGTGGCAAAGCCACGTCTCTGTCAGCCCGGATGGTGTGGGATTCCGTGCGAGTGGTCAGCGTCACGATCTCTCCGCCGGGCAGAAACAGGTCGCTCGTGCTGAACGCCTGCTCTATCAGGCCCCCGGCGTTGTTACGAAGGTCCAGCACAAGTCCGGGGGACTCCATCCGACGTATCTCCCCGAGGGCGGCCGCCATTTGCTCTGTGCTGTGCCTGTCGAAGGCGACGAACTGCAGGTAGGCCGGCCCTTCGTCCAGCACCCGCCAGGTCACGTTGGGGATGGTGATGAGTTCGCGTTTGAGCGAGACCCGTATCGTCTCGTCGGTGGCCGGCCTCTGTAACGTCAGGTTCACCGTGGTGCCGACCTGGCCGCGTATGCGCTGCACGACCTCATCGAGGCCAAGCTCGGCGGTGGCCTCGCCCTCCACGTGCGTGAGGATGTCCCTCTCCTGCAGGCCGGCCCGGGCGGCCGGCCCTTCACTGCCGACTTCGACTATGACCGGCTCCCCGTCCGGGGCCGTCACCAGCACGCCGATGCCGCCGAACTCCCCCTCCGTCTGCTGGTGGATGCGTTCTCTCTCGCGCGGCGGCACAAAAGCGCTGTATTGGTCCTGCAGAAACCGTACCATACCCTCCATGGCGGCCTGATAGAGCTGCGCCTGGTCAACCTCATCGATATGTGTTTTCGGTATGAGACGCATCGCCGTGCGGAAGGCAGCAAGCCGCCTCTGCTCCTCGGTAGTCGGCCTGAGATGGAAGAACCAGAGGAGAAACCAGGCGAACAGCAACACCAGCAGGGTCCATGTCAGGTAGGGCAGATAGCTGGGGGTGCGCCGGCCCCCATTGCGGCCGTTGTCCGGTCCCTCATCCATGGCGATGGGCAACCCCCGGTGATTCTGGTTCCGCGTTCAGCATAGACTTCGATTTT
This sequence comes from Candidatus Brocadiaceae bacterium, assembly GCA_003551305.1. Taxonomy (GTDB): domain Bacteria; phylum Planctomycetota; class Brocadiia; order SM23-32; family SM23-32; genus B1Sed10-231. The sequence continues at coordinate 2,650 of PUMJ01000057.1, read as the reverse complement.
AGCAGAAGAGGTGCAAATCAGGCAAACGCCGTCCTTTGCAGGATGCCGGCGGCCAGCGCTATAATGCCAACGTTCGCGGCCCGGCGCGGTCGCCCCGCACGAGTTCGCCGAGCGGAGTTGCATCATGGATGTTCTCTTTGCCCTGACCGTGAGTTTCCGCGTCATTTCGGACTCGGCCGTCGCACGCATTCTGCTGGCCTTTCTCCTGGGAAGCGCCATCGGGTGGGAACGCGAGCGGCACGGTCGTGAAGCCGGTCTGCGCACACACATGCTGCTGTGCGTGGGTTGTGCGTTGATAATGCTCATCTCCCTGTACATGCCGCTGGCCATACCGGCCGGGGCGGGCGAGGTTCAGGCGCGGGCCGACGTCGGGCGCATTGCCAGCCAGGCGCTCAGCGGGCTGGGTTTTCTGGGGGCCGGCGCCATCATCGTGCTGGGGGCGCACATCCGGGGACTGACGACCGCGGCCTCTATCTGGGTGACGGCCGCCATCGGGCTGGCCGTGGGCGCCGGCTACCTCGGCCCCGCCCTGCTGACCTGGGCCGTCGCCATGTTCGGTCTCATGGCGATGGGCCGGTTGGAGAGGGTCCTGCCCTACAGGGACCGCTACATCCACCTGGTGATGACCTTCTCCGGCAAACAGAGGCGGAGGGAGAAGATACACGCCCTCCTGGAGGGACATGGGCTCACGCCGCTGCACAGCACGGCGGACCACCGGCAGGGCCGGATGCTCTACCGCCTCGTGCTGCGCCACAGGCACGAGGTTGACTTCGAAGAAGTGACCCTGACGTTGACCGACCGGCTGGACTCGGAAGGTCTCTGCAGCATCGAGTGGAGCGAGGGGCCGTCGGAACGGATCATCTCTTCCGGTGGAAATTCTTCGTAATGCCGCAGGCTTCCCTGGCCGCCGTCCAGCTGCCGAAATATTTGCAGGCGGCGCTGTAGAGGGAAGAGTGGTTTTCCCGCATGTTGGGCGCCGCCAGGTCTTCACCCTCGGCGTTCAGTTCCTTGATCTCCTGGCGGATTATCTCTTTGCTCCAGCGCCGCCGTTTGTAAACCTCCTCCGGGTCTATGCCCGCCGCCTGGAGGGCCCTGTCCCAGCCGTCGAAGTAGTTCAGCGCGGCGTTGAAGAGCTTGGAATCCTGATCCTGCATGGCCTTGGAGTTGAGCGGTTTGCCGGCCTTGTGGCGTTTCTTTATCCGCCGGATGATCTTATCCTCGTCCCAGGACTCGTACCGTCGCACCTCGGCCGGGTCCACGCCGGCGGCTTCCAGAGCAGCGTCCCAACTGCCAAACTGGTTGTCCCGGATGGCGGCGTAGGCAAGGGCGGAATACTCCTTGTTGCGGGTCACGTTCGTCCAGGAGAGATCCTCCCCGGCCGCATGGGCCTCGCGGATGGTTTCGATGATCCTCTCGCGGGTCCACTTGGGAATCTTGCGCACGTCCCTGTCGTAGTCCAGACCGGCAGCCTCCACAGCTTTCCCCCAGCTGCCGAAATGGTAGTTCGCGGCTGCCAGCAGCCCCTGATGCTTGTTGGCCATGCTGTTGTAGGACAGGTCCTCTCCGGCTTCGTCCAATTCCTGGACCTGTTTGACGATCTTATCTTTATTCCAGCCCGATCTCCTGCGTCCGGCGGGCATGTTCATTTTCCCTCGAACAGGTGGCACGTCCTCGCACAAGCCGACAATGTCGCCGGGTTACCTCCCTCTATCTTCCATGCTACCCGCCGTTTGCCCGATGCGTCAAGAAAAACGATTCTTGACTGCATTCCCGCCGCAGCCCGGACCGCTCACGTATCAGTGCGTGCTCCGGCAATCGCGCCCGTCGCAACCTGCTGCAAGCGCGGCACGAAGCGCAAGCGGGGTGAGGCCGTGCGGCCGCCGACCGAAGGGGGGCACAACCGAACGGAACAGCCGGGTGGCAACTCCCCTGAAGCCGGCCAGTGACCGCATAGACCGGCTGCGGGCCTGCCGCCAGAGCCAGGCTGTCCGCCACGCAGCCAGGGGGTCGGCTCCATGAGCGCTGGCCGGCAGCTCAACCGAACTCCTCTCCCGGACCGGAAGGAGGGAGCGATCCTGATGCGGGGGCCCACGACTGCCTCCACCGGCCCCCACACACCCGATACAACAAGTTCGCCACCGGTGGCCGGCACAGTCCTCACCTTAGCGATGTCACTCTTCCCTGACCCCTCCGCGTGGCGCTCGGCCCGGCTTCATTGTACAATCGCATGGAGGACCGATGAAATCAAGAATCGCGATACAAGCGGGCGCGGGTAAGACGGGGCGAACCGGAGTGTTACGGGGAGCGCATCTGCGGCCGTTCGTTCTCCTGGCCCTCCTCTGCCTGGGCTTTGCATCCTTGCCGGGGGCCGCTGCGGAGCCTTCGGGGCGCATGCGCATCGAGGTGCCGCCCGCCTCAGCGGCGGAAAACCGGCTCGAGACGGCGCGCCGCCAGATCGAGCGGGAGCGCTGGGACCTGGCCATACCCCTGTTGCAACGCATCATGGAGCAGGAGGAGGACACGCTTATCTGGACGGGAGAGGCATACGAGCCGGCCTCACGAGTGGCCGCACGCCTGCTGGCACGTCTGCCCCGGCAGGCGCGCCGCACCTACTCCATGCTTTACGAACCGGAGGCCGCCCGCCGGCTCG
>PUMJ01000285.1 GCA_003551305.1 Candidatus Brocadiaceae bacterium | reverse complement strand
CTACGGCTCAGAATTGTGTCTGTCCCCGGCTGGAGCACCCGGCCGGCGCCCCTCCTGCCGAAAACGGCGACCGAGTGTGGGGCACCCGGGCGGTCCTTGCGCGTTTGAGCGCGCTGCGACTTGATACTGCAGCGCGCAACGGGTAAACATAGGGCTTCTGTTCACCGTGACTTTCTCTGTGCGGAGTAAACGACAATGCCCCAGCGTGTGAGAGTAGGCGTGATAGGCACCGGCGGCATCGCCGGGTCCCAGGCCAGGAATCTGCTTGCCATAGAGGATGTCGAGGTAGTGGCCGGTTGTGACATCAGCGAGGAGGCACTGGCCAAGTTTGCCGAGAAGTACGAGGTCCCCCACAGGTTCGCCGACTACAACGAGATGCTGCAGCTCGACGAGCTGGACGCCGTTACGGTCTGCACCCCGAACATCGCCCACAAGGAACCCACCATCGCGGCCCTGAAGGCCGGCAAGCACGTGATGGTGGAAAAACCCATGGCCATGAACGCCGAGGAGGCGCAGGCGATGGTGGACGCCGCCAGCGAAAGCGAGGGCACCCTGACGATGGGCTTCCAGTACAGGTTGAGTCCGGGCGCCCAGACGCTGAAACGCTTCGTTGACGACGGGCAGATAGGCAAGGTTATGTTCGCCCGGGTGCAGGCCCTGCGTCGCCTGGGCATCCCCAACTGGGGGGTGTTCGGCCGCAAAGAACTGCAGGCCGGAGGCCCGCTCATTGATATCGGGGTGCACTTGATCGAGTGCGCACACTTCCTGATGCGGGAGCCGAAGCCCGTGGCGGCCAGCGCCCGGATGTTCACCTACGCCGGCAATAAGCCGAGCGACGTGGACTGTCCCTGGCCGGACTGGGATTACGAGACTTACAACGTCGAGGACCTGGCGGTCGGGTTTGTGCGCTTTGATAACGGCGCCGTGATGTCGGTCGAGTCCAGCTTCGTCGCCCACATCGAGGAGACCACGTTCAACGTCCAGATAATGGGCGAGAAGGGCGGCTGCACGCTGCATCCGCCGAAGATTTTCAGAAACGAGGCTGGCACGATGGTCAACGTCGAGCCGGCCTACATGGGCAAGTGGAAGTCCATGACGAAAAAAATCCAGGATTGGATCGCGTTCATCCGGGGCGAGCGCGAGACGCAGTGCCCGGCCGAGGCGGGCCTGATGATCCAGAAGATACTGGACGCCCTTTACCGGAGCGCCGAAGAGGGCAGGGAAGTGCCCATCGCGTAGGCGGTGCTCCCCGTGCCGCGCATCCTCGGCGCCGCCCCGCCGGGAAGAAGCCATCTGGGTGCTCACCCGGCAGGAGGAACGCCGCATGCCGGCATGGCAGCTCAACGCGTTGTCACTGGCGCTTTTTGGCGCGGCGGCGGTGGCTTTCAGTCGCCAGTATCGCCCGGTGACTGTCGCCTGCGGGGCGCTGTTCATGCCGGCGGCGGCCGCGGCCACGGTGGCTGTCTGGTGGCCTTTCAGCCCCGGGTTCGGCGTCTTCCTGCTGGTGGTGGGGCTCGGGGTGCCGGCCCTGTGCCTGTTGCTTTACGGTGTGGATCTCGTTTTCGCGGTGTTTGCCCTTGAGATGACTTACCCGGCAATGGTGTGCTGGGTGCTCTGGCCGGCCCTGGTGCTGGCGAACTCGGCCGGCATCGGGCTGACGCTGTGGCTTGAGTCGGCTCCGGGCATATGATATATTCGGGCACCGGTTTGCCAGTTTGCCGAGAATCGGGGAGGGACGGATGCCGGAGAGGTCCTTGAAAAAGGAATTTACCAAGGGCATCATCGAGGAAAACGGCGTTTTCGTGCTCGTGGTGGGCCTGTGCCCGGCCCTCGCCGTCACGACGACCCTTCAGAATGCGGTCGCCATGGGCGTGGCGGTCATCGCCGTGCTGCTCTGCGCCAACACGCTGGTCTCCCTTCTGCGGAACTTCATCCCGCGGGAGGTGCGCATACCGTGTTTCATCGTGATCATCGGCTCGTTTGTGACAATGGTGGACATCATTTTCAGAGGCCAGCTTCCGCCGCACATCAGCGCCAGCCTGGGCATCTTCGTCCCGCTTATCGTGGTAAACTGCGTGATTCTCTACCGCTCCGAATCGTTCGCCTACAACCACGACGTGTTGCGGTCCCTCTTGGACGGTCTCGGCATCGGTCTGGGCTTTACCCTGGCCCTCTGCCTGCTGGCGGCCGTGCGGGAGGTGTTCGGCAGCGGCACCATCTGGGGCTACCCTTGGGTGCCGATCTCGTGGCCCGTGCGCTACGTTCCGGCTGCCATCCTGGTGCAGGCGCCGGGCGCTTTCCTGGTGCTGGGGCTGCTGATGGGATTCTTCAAATGGCTGGGGCTGAGGAAGAGGAGGGCTTAGGACATGGACGCCGCACAATTTCTCACGATAGCCTTCGCTTCCATCCTTGTCCATAACGTGGTGCTGGCCCGTTTCCTCGGGCTCTGTCCCTTTATCGGCGTTACGCAGAAGACCGAGAGCGCCCTGGGCATGGGCGCGGCCGTGACGTTTGTGATGTTCCTGGCCAGTTTCGTGACTTTCCTTCTCTACCGGCTGATACTGGTGCCCGCCGACGTGGAACTGGCACTCAGGACGCCGATGTTCATTCTGGTCATAGCGGCTCTGGTTCAACTGGTGGAGTTGTTCATGCGCTCACGAGCCCCCGCCCTGTACGACGCCCTGGGCATCTACCTGCCGCTGATAACCACTAACTGCGCCGTGATGGGGGTGGCGTTGCTGAACACCACGGACGCCCCGGCCCACTGGGCGGAGATGAGCGTGGCGACCGGCCTGGTCGCCGCCTCCTGGCAGGGCATCTGCTCCGGCATCGGTTTCAGCATGGCCATGCTGCTGATGAGCGGCATACGGGAGCGGCTCAGCCGCGTTAACGTCCCTGAGTCGCTGCAGGGAGTGCCCATCGCGTTCGTCTGCACCGGACTTATGGCCATGGCCTTCCTGGGCTTCACGGGAATGGGATGAACCCGACTGGGCGCGCCGACCAAGGAGGGAAGCTGATGAGAGGCGGCCGCGCGACCTTTATCATCATGCTGGCCCTGGCCGTTGCCGGCCGGTGCACCGCCGCCGGCGTGATAGCGCGGGTGAACGGGGAGGAGATTACGCGGTCCGAGTTCGGCCGGGCCCTCGTGCACTCCCTCGGGCGGGCTTCGCTCGACAGTTACCTGGACCGCGCCCTGATCGAGCAGGAAGCCCGGCGCCTTGGCATCTCCGTCTCTGACCGGCAGGTGCTGGAGCGCGCGGAGCTTGAGGTGGACATGAGGCTGCGGGCAGTCATCCGCAACAGCCGGATGGGGCCGGAGGAGTTTCGCGCCACCACCGAGGGCTTCGGGTGGGACCTGCAGGAGCTGCGCCGCGAGATCCGCGACGGAATCTCCCTCACGCGTCTGCGCTACCAACTGCTGACCGAGAAGATCCTGCAACCGCGCATTGACCTGAGCGAGGCGCCCCTGCGCCGGCACTTCGCCCAAACGCGAGGGCCGCGCTACTCCGCCGCGCATGTGCTCGCCGCCGAGAGGCGGCTGGCCGAGGGGCTGCTGCGTGCGCTGCGAGAGGAGCCGGAGATGTGGGACTCGGCGGTCGTCCATTACAGCCTTGACCGGTCCAGCGTGCCTTACAGGGGGCGGATCGGGCCCGTGCCCGCCGATTCGGAACTGGGCCGGGTGCTGGCCGAGATGCAGCCCGGCGAGTTGCAGCTGTACGAAGGCCGGGAAGGCTGGCACGTGCTGCGTCTTCTGCGGGATGTGGCTGCCGAGCCCGTGGAGTTTGAGGACGTGCGCCAGGAGGTGCGGCGGGAATTGCTCGCGGGCGGGCTGGCCTTCCGGCCCCCGGTACACCAGCTCCTCCAGGAGGAGCGGGGG
>PUMJ01000101.1 GCA_003551305.1 Candidatus Brocadiaceae bacterium | reverse complement strand
TATTGCTGAAATAACAAATACAGGAAATACAGCTATAGATATTGAACACAGTGTAACCACAGCTTTGCCGAATTGGGTTGAAGTAAGTTATAATAATGAATACACTGTTGATTGGGCAAACTCGCTTACTGAGGTAGAGTCAACAGTTTCAACAGCATTGAGTATGGATACAAGTGAAGATTTGTATTTGTGGGCTAACTTTACAGATGCACCAGCAGGAACAGAAGACAGGACTTACGAAATAAGTGGTTCCATTTCAGAATAGATAGATTGATGAAAATGAAATGGAAAACACTTACCATATTAGGAGCAGGTATGCTCATATTAGCATCAGCGATGATTTTTGCATACCTGTTACCTAATAATATTGAAATAGAAAGATATGAAGTAATACCTGAAAGACCAGATGATTTTCAAGCTTTTTTTAGAGAAGTAAGAAGTGGTGGTTATACTAATTTATGTGATTTACCTGAAGAGTATTGGAAACAACCAGCATTTTATGGAAGGAGTTGGGAAACTGCACAAAAGAAGTTTTATGATAATCCTAACTATAAGTTATGGGGTGTTTATGGACATGGAATGATGCCTAATAGAGTTGGATTTACATTTGAGAATATGAAAGAAGGAGATGAATTTGAATATTGTTCTTTCCTACATAACGGATTTGGTGTATGGACTTATCAAGGATTTCAATTAGAAGCTAATATCTATAAAGATGAAGTAAATAAAAATGAATACTTTAACATTGAAATATCTCCTGAAGAAGTTGTATTATCACCAACATTTCCAGTATTTGAAGATGGATGGACACAAAGAATTAAATATAGTTTAGAAGCAAAAAAAGAAATACCTCAAGGAAAATATGAATTAAGAATTAGAGTTAAAGACCCAACAGAAGAATTTTCAAGAAGAATGATTAGCGAAGTATTACATTTAGACATTCCTTCTTCAGAATATTTTAAAGATTGTATGAGGTTTTTAGATGATGAGGAAAGATGCAAAAGATTAATTGATGGTAGACAAAAAAAATATGTAGATGGAGGAAGATATCAAACTGCACAACCTCCTTTATCTATTGAAATAATAGTAAAATGATGAAAAATCAAATAATAGCAATATTCAGCATATTGTTTTTAGCAATGGTATTGAGCGCTCCAGTTAGTGGAGACACTTTTGAATTTCCAATGAACTTTACAAGATATATATTCAATGAAGTAACATTTAATGAAACAAATGAATTGCCAAATGTTAAGATAAATATTTATGAGAATGAAACACTTATTGATACATTAATTACAGATACAAAAGGAGAAGATTCAACAATTATACCTCAATTTTCAGAAACAAACTACACATGGACAGCTGATAAATTTAATTACGAGCAAGAAACAGGAGAATTTATGTTAAATGAATCTGACATTACCATTGAATTTGAAATGCAACAAAAAAGACCTTCTTTATTTACAGTAGATTATGATAACATAGGAGTTATTTTAGTTATTATTCTTTTAGTTATATCTGCAATATTATTATTTATATTAGGATATCCAGCATTTACTTCAGTAATCACAGTTATAATAGGTTTCACATTCTTATTAAGTGGAGTAAACATATTGCTTTCAGTTCTTGTTATAATAATAGGAACATTTATTGCATTTATTCCAAGAAAAGAAATGAAAGGAGGAAATGTATAATAAATATGGGATTATTTAAAATATATTATGGAAAAATTTGGGATGAAAATGGAGAATATATTACAAGGAAATGGTTTCCAAAACATTCAGATACCTTCAAATATAAGGATAGACCATTTAATGTTAATTTAAAAAAAGGAAGTTATGATGATGAAACAGGGATATTATTTGATAAAAGAAACTACTATTATAATATATCCTGCTCCGACCCTTTAAGACTAGATAAAAAAGTAGAACCAATAATGCATCCTGAATCTTATAATGCAATGTTAGAAACAAAAGTTGTAAAGAGAATTAATGATATTAATAAAACAGGTATAATTGAAAAGTTAAATTTCAAAGTAATTATAGCAGTATTAGTTGTGTTAGCATTAGGTTATTTAGCATTAACTGGAAACTTACTTCCAACATAAAAAAGTAAAATATAAGTAAAAATGAGTAAAAATAAAAAAGAGAAAACAAAAGAGAAAAAAGTAAAAACAAAAGTAAAAAAAGAACATATTCATAGTGGAAACCAAAATTTCACAAGCACTCCTAAAGTTGTGGGAAGGGACAATCAACAAAATAGTGATGACCCCCTTCCTTCTAAAGATATGCCTGACCATATAGAAAGATTTATGAGTGATAATAAAGCATCTCATGAAGAAAGACAATCAAAAGAAATATTTGAAGCAAAAGATAACAATATAGACCTAAAAACACATTTAAGAGATGAAGAAATATCTTTAATAAATATCTTAAAATTTAATGATGCATTTCTCAAAAGTAAAGGATTAAAACCAGTATATAGAGATTTTATTACTCAATTTATGAGATTAAAAGTTTCAAAAGATAGATTATCTAGACAAGAATTTGTAAGAATGAACTCTGGAGGAGTTATGGAAAATCAAGAAGCAGTAGATACAAAAGAAGGTTTTGATAAAATAATTAAATCGAGAACTTAAAATGGGACAGAAAATATTGCTGTATAAAGGAGCAAGAGGAAGTGGAAAAACATTAACAATGACAGCAGATGCTTATACCTATTGGAAAAATGGTTGGAGAGTTTTAGCAAATTATGATACAAGTTTTGCAGAACCAATTTCAAATGAAGAAATTCTTTTATTAGACAAAGAAAGTAATGTTGAAAATTGTGTATTATGTTTAGATGAATTACAAATATTCTTTGATTCAAGAAGTAGTATGGCAAAACAAAATCAAAAATTTAGTAACTTTGTTCAACAAATAAGAAAAAGAAATATAATCCTATTATGCACAACTCAATTTGTAGGGACAGTAGATTTAAGATTAAGACAACATATTGACATAATGGCATATCCAAAATTTCATAAAGAATATCCTTCATGTGAAGTAACTTATGTAGATGTAACAAGTATAGAAGATAACATTTTAGGAGCAGTTTCAGAACCAAAAATAGTAAAAATAGTTTACAATCCTATCCCAGTATTCAAACTATTTAGAACAGAACAAATGATAGCATGACAAAAAAAACATAAAGTTTATAAATAGCTACTTCTTAATATTAATGAGAACAAAAAATAAAAAAATGGCATATAAAAAAGATTTAAGCCAACTAAAAAAAGATAGAGAAAAAACTACTTCTAAAAACAATAATCCTAAAACTTTTAATTTTTTATTTATTAAAGATTGGGAAAAAATGAGTGAGACTAGATGGGAAAAACCTGATGGAACTACTCTTTTAATTATACATGCAAAAGAATATGGAAAAAAAGATGGGTGGGTTATACAAGCACAAGAAACTCCTGAAGGATGGTTTGGAAATCCTTATGGAAAAACATTCAAAACCAAATCACAAGCTCTTAAATATGCAAAAGAATATATGAGGAGAAACTAAAATGGCATATAAAAAAGACATAAATCAACTAAAAAAAGATAGAGAAAAAACTACTTCTAAAAACAATAATCCTAAAATAAATAATTGGAAAAAGCAGACAGATAATATTAATTGGATTATTTGGAAAAACACTAAAACAAAAGAGAGGATAATACTATTTAAAAAATCATTTGGTAGAACTAAAAAGAATAGAGTTTTGATAGAAGATGCTTCTGAATATCCTTATACTATAACATTAAATGATAAGAATTTCAAAACCAAATCACAAGCTCTTAAATATGCAAAAGAATATATGAGGAGAAACTAAAATGGCATATAAAAAAGACATAAATCAACTAAAAAAAGATA
>PUMJ01000203.1 GCA_003551305.1 Candidatus Brocadiaceae bacterium | reverse complement strand
CGCTTGTCGTACCAGCCGTGGTCGCCCAGGAAGAACCCCTGGTCGCTGGTGTAGATCACAATGGTGTTCTCTGCCAAGTGCGCCTCGTCGAGGTAGTCCAGCAGCGCCCCCACCGAGGCGTCGACGCTGGCCACGCAGCGGAGGTAGTCCTTGATGTAGCGCTGGTAGTACCAGTCCTTCAGGGCCGGGCCCTCGAGGTCCGAGGGCGGGGTGCCCTTGACGTCGCGTTCGTTCAGATCGCCCATGATCCGCATCTTCGCCTGCGCGGCCGCCGGCCGGGTGGCGTAGTCGTCGTCGAACGTCTCCGGCTTGGGAATTTGGTCGTCCTCGTACAGGTGGACGTAACGGGCGCCGGGCGACCAGGGCCGATGGGGCGCCTTGTGGTGCGTGCACAGGAAGAAGGGCTGATCGGCATCACGGCGGTTGCGGAGCCAGTCCAGCGACATGTCGGTGATCACATCGCTGCAGTAGCCGCGCACACGGATATCGCCGGTGGGCGTGTGGAAAAGCGGGTCGTGGTAGGCCCCCTGGCCCGGCAGCGTCGCCCAATCGTCGAAACCGGCAGGGTCGGCGGGTACGGCGTCGGGGCCGCCTTCATCGTCCTTCCACACGCTCCTGGCCAGGCCTGCGCCGAGGTGCCACTTGCCGAACAGGGCCGTGTGGTAACCGGCCGAACGCAACAGCTTCTGGAGCTGGGTCGGCCGGCGGTTGTCCAGCGCCTGCCACTCCCGCACCCCGTTGATGTGCCCGTGCTGGCCGGTGAGGATGGTCGCACGGCTGGGTGTGCAGATGGAGTTGGTGCAGTGGCAGTTCGTCAAAAGGACGCCCTGCTCGGCGAGGCGGTCCATGTGGGGCGTGCAGTTCACCACGCTGCCATACGCGCTGATGGCGTGGGCGGCGTGGTCGTCGCTCATGATGTACAGGATGTTCGGCTGTTTGGGGGGCATCAAGCCGTCTCATTTCGCTCGTGGACCACGACTCAGGTGCCCCGACAACCCGGGGCGTGCATGATCGTACCCGGCCATTGCATTGCACCACGCGTCGGAGCGGACTTCAAGAGCGGGATCGAGCATCGGTCCCGACATCCCTGCGCTGCAGCCGGGGGATGTGGATGTCCCGGCTGTTGCGGGCGATCGAGCCGGGTGCTTATGGAACTCCCACGCGTCGTCGACGGTGACTGTGGCCGGCCCCCGGACGTGCCAACTGGACCGATTGCACATGTATCTTCTGACGGCATTAACGGCGCATGCGGGGGACGTTACGGCGTGTCCTGGCACAGTCACATCTGCGTTTCAATGCCCGTGGCAGCGTGTTATGCGGTCCCGCGCCCCGTATGCGGGTAGTGTAAGTGCTTACTCCGCCGTTGCCTGCGGGATGCCATGTGAACAGCCTCCGGGATATTCCCTTACTCCACCAGCACCGAGTAGAGCTTATCTGCCGGCAGTTCGAGGGTAACGCTGTCACCCTCATGCTGCACCTCCAGTTGGTGCAGTGCGTTGCCGTTCACGTCGAGCGCCCACGCGCCGCGGATGCGCGTGTTGGCGATTTCCACCGAGACGCTGCTGCGGGCGACCTGCCACGGCGGGGTTCCGGTGTCGAGTATCTCGTAGCCGGTGAGTTCCAGATTCTGCCGGCCGTACTGGAAATCTGCGTCCCGGGTTCGCCATCGCGTGGGGCGGGCTGTGGTCGTGACCTGCACCAGGATGCGGCCGGCCTGCTCGAGGGGCTCTCCGTCCAGGGAAACCACCATGACCGTGGCGTACTCGTCCTCGGAACGGATCGTGACATCGCCGAGCCGGAAGACGCCGCCCGCCTCCTTTAGGAAGCCGGTGAGCGCCTTGAAGCGCGGCGTGTCCACCAGCCCCAGTCCCGGCTTTGTGTGCCAGGTGAGTTCGCCCGTGTTGCTCCGGATGACGCCATGCTCCCGGTCGATCAGGTTGCCCAGGTCCGGGTCCACGAAGCAGTCCTGCGGTTCGTCTGTGAATTCGACCTGCACCGGCCCGGTCAGGTAGGCCAGCGGGTCGACGCCGCTTTCGGCCGGCCTATGCGAAAGGTCGGTTTCGTCCTGGTTCGGGTCAAAGCCTGTGCCCTCGGTGATGAGGGGCATTTCGCGTTCGCGGAGTTGCGCAAAAGTCCTGCGATCGATGACGGCAGGTGTGCCCTGCCGGACATCCCCCCGCCGGAACGCGAGGGCCGCCGCGGGGAACCCGCCCAGAACATCCGGCGTGCCGGCGCCCCAGCGACGCAGCGAGGGTTCGAACTCGGAGGCTCCGTGGCTGAACCAACCGGTCACGTCCAGGCCGGTCAGCGAGCCCCACGCGCTCATAATCAGCGCCGATTCCGAGAGCCAGGGCCCCGCCGGGTTCCAGAGGCACTGGTGGTTCATGAAGGGCTGGCCCCGGTTACGCTTTTGCATAAAAGGCAGATTCCACGGGCTGCGGAGGGCCGAGCGGGGTTGCACGAAGTCGCCGGCGTTGATCTGGTGGCCGGTGGTCCCGGGCCGGTCGGGGGGCGCTCTATGTGCCGAGCCGAAGAATTGGCTCTTGCCGGCCACGTCCACACCCGCGTAGGTCCATCGTTCCATGTCGAGCATGCGCTCGTCGTTGGAGGTGCGCCAGACGCCTGACATGATGAGGTGCTCCATGCCGAGTTCCTCACGGCAGAAGCGGTACATCTCGTCATAGAAAGAGCGCTGGGTCACGGCGAAAAACTCCAGTTGATCCGCCATGCGCGCGAGCGTGGGCTCACGCGCGGACATGTCCTGCCCGAACTCCCACATGTCGTACAGCCCCATGCGGCCGGCTTCGAGGTCGTCGTCTCTGTGCACGCACCCGTCCCAGGCGGCCAATGCATTCTCGATGCTCCCATGCTTCTCCTTCAGCCAGTCGCCGAAGATGCCCTCCAGCATGCGTCTCTGCGCGCCCTCTATGTGGGTCGAGGTATGGAAGAGCATGCCGTCCTCCGCCATAAGCTGTACGTAGGCGATGGACGGGTCCTCGGCCAGGGGGATGCCGGTGTAGGGGTTGACTTCGGTGAAGAAGGTGCGCAGCCAGGACTTGTAGGCTTCCCGGAGCCGCGGATCCCAGAACCAGCTCCCCCGTGTGAGCCACTGGGACCCGTCCGGCGAGAGGTTCCATGAATCGGGCAGATGGGTGCCGAAGCCGAGCGCTCCGAGGCATGAGAAGGTGGTGTAGATGCCCTCCTGGCGGTTGGCGGCCACGGCGCGCCAGATGCTCTCCTGGTATCCCCGGTTGATCTCGTGGATGTCACCCGCTGGACTCCGGTAGGACCCGTTGCCGATATACCCTCCCAGAATCTGCACCAGGTTCACCCCGCGCTTGGCCAGGAAGCGCGCGTGGCGCCTTGCCTCTTCGACATCGCGGGCATTCAGGGAATAACCGCTTGTAACGCACCAGAAACGCATGGGCCGGCCCAGGCCGTCGGCGAATCCGTTGCCGCTTTCGTCGAGTTGGATGAAGCCGGCATCGCCCGCGACCTCCTCGTTGAGATAACGCAGGTCGAGCAGGGCCTCGGGAGAGAAGTCGTCCGGTGCCGGGTCGAAAACCCAGCGGCCGGGCTCGGGATCGGCCCACGGCTCACCGGGCTTGACCATTCCGCGTGGCATAAAGCGCCCGTCGATGAGCAGGAAAGCGTCAAAGCAGGCCGTCTTGCCCTCCCCCTCCTCGGCCAACAGACGCAGTTCGAACTCGTGAACGCCGGCCTCGAGCTCGACCTTGCCCAGATACACCCAGTGGGCGCCCAGGTGAACACGGATGTAGGTGCTGTCATGGAGGGAGATATCGCGCCCGCAGATTCGCCACTCCTGGTCCCCGAAGCGCCAGCGGAAGGGGCCGTGCCTCCAGAACTTCCGCGTCCAGAAATCGTACGTGCCGCTCTCGGGCACCTCCACTTCGTAGCGGG
>PUMJ01000137.1 GCA_003551305.1 Candidatus Brocadiaceae bacterium | reverse complement strand
GCCGGCCGCTACCTGACCACGCACGGGCTGAAGCGCGCCTAGGCCGCGAAAGTGTGCGCCGCCCTGCTGGGCACGGTGCCCGATGCAAAAGCAAAAAGCTGGCGCACCATCGAACAGACTTTGCGAAACGCCGGGATAGGCAATAGCCGAAGGCCGATCGAAAAGTTAAAGCCGAAGGGCCGCAAGGGCTTTGTGTTTTTAACACGGTAGGGACGTGAAATTCTGGACGCACCCCAATCAATGGAGGCGCGTTCAGATGAGCAACACCGACCCACGCCCGAGAATTTCCACGGAAGCCCTGGCCGGCTTCGCACAAGTAAAACCCCCGAGCATCCGCGAGCGCCTATCCCGCACCGGCTCCTATTTTGGTTTGATTCCTGAGCGTCTGCCGAACGGGCGCCTTTCGTGGCCCCCTGATTCGTTCGAGCGCCTGCGCGAAGCGGGCAAAAACACGCACCGACCGACCCCGAAGCGCAAAGCGCGCGACGATTCCCGGGCGGAGGTGCGCTAATGAGCCGCGAACCTTTCGACCATATCTATTCGGCCGTTGCGACCCTGGCCGACGTTGCGGCCGTGGCCGGCGAACTGGCCGAACACCACGCAGACGACGGAACCGCGCGCGTGTTCGGCTGGCTGTGCCGGGAGGCCGACAAGGCCCGCGAAAGCCTGGCCCTGTGTGCCGAGAACATGCGGGGTGGCGACGATGAAAGCTGAAAGACGAAAAAGCCCCGCACCCGGGAACCGGGGCGAGGCCCAAAGCAAAAACGCCGGCAAGCGTCCCCTGAATCATATCAAAAGCGCGCCCCCGGGTTCCTGCCTTATTCGATACAAGCCGCCGAAAGGCCGCGCCCTGGCTATCTGGCTGACCCCTTCGCAACTTGAGATGTTGCAAGCCCTGCGCCCCGCGCCCGTTTCCCGCGTGACCCTGGCAAAGCGCCGGCCGCGCCTGGGGTTGAGTGGGCCGCAGTACATCGAGCGCCTACGAAAAGCCGGGCTGGAAATCGAATCGGAATGGCGCACCGGCACCGACCGGGACGGCCGCCGCGTGCGGTTCGTGGAATACAAGCTGCGGGGAACCGTGCTGGGGGTGATTCATGGATAAAGCAACAGCCGCACTGTATCGACACGGAAAGGCGCTGCTGCGGGGCGTCCCGAAGCATGGAAAAGCGCGCGCGTATGCGCTCACCCACGACGACATCACAGCGTTGCGCGCCTGCGGTTTCGACCCCGTGCATATCGGGCACGGGCTTTATGTCTGCTGGGAGCCGGTGCCCGACGAAGAAAAGGGGGCGCCCGATGCGTGACTTTGCCGAACTGATGGAACCGGCCGCCCGCCTGCTGCTGGGCGAACCGTGCGAGCGCCTATCCAGCGCCCGGGAACTGCGCTGGGGCCGCAAGGGTTCATTGTCCGTGGACCTGACGCGCGGAATCTGGCACGACCACGCGGCCGAGGAAGGCGGGGGCCTGCTGGACCTGATACACCGCGAAGCCGGAACCGCGACCGCCCGCGAGGCCTTCGAGTGGCTGGAGCGCGCAGGACTGCTGCCCGCCCGGGAGGGGCTTCCCGCCCTGAGCCGGGCCGAGCGCGAGGCCTATGCCCGCCGGCAGGATGCCGCCCGACTGGAACGGGCCCGGGCTGCTGACCGTGCCCACGCCCAGGCCGCCGCACGCGCCGCCCGAATCTGGGGCGAAGCGAAGCCGGCCGACCCGGGGCACGCCTACCTGGCGCGGAAGCGCGTTCAACCCTGCGGGGCCCGACAATGCGGGCGCGCCCTGGTGCTGCCGGTGATGGATTTTGACGGGCGCCTTTCGAGCTTGCAGTTCATCGGGCCCGACGGGCGCAAGCTGCTGCTGAGTGGGGGCGCGAAGCGGGGCCGGTTCATCCCGGTTTCGGCCCAGCGCCCGCACCCGCTGCGCCTGCTGGTGGCTGAGGGCTTCGCCACGGCCGCGACCCTGGCCGAAGCCGAACCGCTTTCTGTGGTGCTGGCCGGTATCGACGCGGCCAATCTGGAACCCGTGGCTGTGCAGGCGCGGGCCCGCTGGCCCGGGGCCGAGATTGTGATTTGCGCCGATGCCGACCCGGTGGGCATTCGCAAGGGCACCGCCGCCGCGCGGGCCGCACGCGCCCTGCTGGCCGTGCCCGAGTTTCCGCCCGGGGCCGAGGGTTCCGATTTCAACGACCTGGCCCGGCTGGCCGAGGGGGTGGCAGCGTGACGGCCGCGAACGTGAAGATTGAGGCGCACCCGGTGGGGCCCGAGCCCTGGCCCGAGCCGCGCCCCGTGCCCCCGGGATTGCCCCCGGTGCCGCAGCTGGACGCCATGCTGCTACCAGGCGCGTTGCGCCCGTGGGTCGAGGACGTGGCCGAGCGCGTGCAATGTCCCATCGACTACCCCGCCGCCGGCGTCATGGTTGCGCTGGGGGCCGTGGTGGGCCGGCAAATGGGCATCTGGCCGAAACGCCGTGATGATTGGTTCGTGGTGCCGAACCTGTGGGGCGCCATCATCGGCCGCCCCGGGGTGATGAAAACGCCGGCCCTGGACGAAGCCCTGCGGCCGCTGCGCCGGCTGGAAGCCCAGGCCCGCGAGGAATTCGACCGGGCGATGCAGGAATACAAGGCCGACACCCTGCTAGCCGAGGCCGCCACGAAGGAAGGCAAAAAGAAGATTGAGGCCGCGACCCGCAAGGGCGACATGGCCGCCGCCCGGGAACACGCCCTGGCCGCTGCCTTCGAGCCTGAGGCCCCGACCCGGCGCCGGTATCTGACGCAGGATTCCACCGTGGAAAAGCTGGGCGAGCTACTGCGGGACAACCCCCGGGGCCTGCTGGTGTTCCGTGATGAACTGGTGGGGTGGCTGCGGGGGCTGGACCGGGAAGGGCAGGAGTCCGGGCGCGCGTTCTATCTGGAGGCCTGGGCCGGAACCGGCCGGTTTACCTATGACCGCATTGGCCGGGGCACCATCGAAATAGAGGCCGCCACCGTTTCCCTGTTGGGCGGGATTCAACCCGGCCCCCTGGACGCCTACCTGCGGGCCGCGACCCGAGGCGCTGCGGGCGATGACGGCCTGATGCAGCGCCTGCAAATGGTGGTCTGGCCCGACGTGCGCGCCGCCTGGGTGAACGTGGACCGCTGGCCCGATTCGGCCGCACGCAATGCCGCCTTCGATGTGTTCGCACGCCTGGACCGACTGAACCCGGGCGAACTGGGGGCCGATACCGAGGGCCCCATTCCCGGGCTGCGCTTCGACCCCGAGGCCCAGGAACTGGCCGACGAATGGCGGGCAAGCCTGGAGGGCCGGCTGCGTGACCCCGACACCGACGAACCCGAGGCGTTCGTTTCCCATCTGGCGAAGTTTCGCAGCCTGGCCCCGAGTCTGGCCCTGCTGTACCACCTAGCCGACGGCAACCCCGGGCCTGTATCGGCCGAGGCCGTGGCCGCCGCGCTGGCCTGGTGCGATTACCTAGAGGCCCACGCCCGGCGCGTCTATGCGGCCGCCCGGAACCCCGAGGTGAAGGCCGCGCGGGAACTGGAGCGCCGCCTGCGCCGGGGCGACTTGGCCCACCCGTTCACCGCCCGGGACGTATACGGCAACCACTGGCGCGGGCTTGACCGGGAAAGCGTGGAACGGGCGCTGGAGTATCTGGAAGCCCTGGGCCGGGCCCGCCCCGAGGCGCTGGAATCCGGGGGCCGCCCGCGCGTGGTCTGGCACGTTCACCCTGCCGTTCTGGAGGGGCGCGCATGAGCTACGCGGAAAGCCTAGAGCGCCTGAAGAAATTTCAGGAACGCCCCGGCGGGGCAGTCGCAAAAGTATCAAAAGGGGCTTTTGGGACTTTTGATACTGCCCCGGGGGGCCTTTTCCAGAAATCAAAAGCCCCCGAGGGGGCGGTTTCCGAGCCCAGCATGAGCTGTGAAACACCCCCCGGCCCGGGCCCGTTGCCGCTGG
>PUMJ01000094.1 GCA_003551305.1 Candidatus Brocadiaceae bacterium | reverse complement strand
GGTGCGGCCCACGAGCCGCTCGAAATGCTCGGCGGGGTTGGACAGGGTCGAGGTGGTGGCCACGAACTGCGGGTCCGCCCCGTAGTGGGCGCAGACGCGCCGCAGCCGCCGGAGCAGGCAGGCCGTGTTGGCCCCGAATAGCCCGCTGTAGGTGTGCAGCTCCTCCAGGACGACCATCCGCAGGCGGCCCAGCCACTCGGCCCACCGGGGGTGGTCCGGCAGGATGCTGCGGTGCAGCATGTCCGGGTTCGTAACAACCAGCGGCCGGCCGCGTCGGCTGCGTCGCAGATGGGGGCTGAGGTCCCCGTCGTAGAGGACCGCCGCCTGCCCCAATTCACCCAGCCGGCCGGCGATGCGCTCGAAGGCCCACTTCTGGGCGCGCGCCACCGGCTTGTAGGGACACAGGATGAGAGTCGCACCGGGGGGTTGCCGGAGCGCCCGCTCGACAGCCGGCACCTGGAAGACCAGCGACTTACCCCCGGCCGTGCCTCCGTGCAGGACGAGGTCCTGCCCCGCGGCCACGGCCTCGAGCGCCGTCGCCTGGAAGGCATACAGGCGCTTGATGTCCAGCGCGCAGCACACCTCGGCGCCCACATCCCCGGGTCTGGCTCTGGGCGGGGCGTAGTCTGTCCGGCGGGCCGGCAGCTCGCGCCGGTGGACGATCTGCCCGTCGTAGAAGTTCGAGCCCCGCACAGCACTCAGGAAGCCGTCAACGTCCACTTGCTGCACCCCGCCGCCGCTACGGTATCTCTATCCGGTCGCCGACCCGGACGCCGTGCTCCCGGAACCAGCCCTGCTCCATCTCGAGCACGTAGTTGACCGGCACCGGCGGGCGCACCCCTCGCCGGTCACCGGGTTGCATCTGCTCGATGCTCACAATCGTGCCGTCAGCCCGTATGAAGGCGATGGAGAGAGGAAAGGAGACCGTCTTCATCGCGAAGGTCGGCCGCAGGGGCTGCTCCCAGAAAAACAGCATCCCGTGGTTCTGCGGCAGGCCGTCGCGTCCCTGCAGGCCGTAGCTTCGCGACTCGGGGTCGGCGGCCAGCTCGGCGCTCACCGCCTGTCCGCCCAGACGCAGGTCCACCATGCGGAACTCGCGCAGCCGCAGCCCCACGACCTCTCGCGCCCCCGGTTGGTGCGCGCAGGGCACAGCAACGCGGCGATGGCCGGGCTCCGAGAGTGTGGCCACCGTGCGGCCCTGCCACTGCAGCCCCACCGTCCAGGCGGGTTCTTCGGTCTCCTCGGCCGGGTCCCGGAAGCGGAGGTCATCCACCAGAACGCAGGTCCCGAACCCGGGCAGAGTGAAGACCTGCCCGCGCACATAGATGGTGTCGCCCGGCACGGCGGCGCGGGCAAGCTCCAGGTCGCTATCAGCGGGGCAAAGGCCGAGTATGCCGCCGCGCGTCAGGAAGCTGTGCGCCACCCGCAGACGCTGCCCGTCCGGCAGGGACACCGCCGCCGGCCCCGCCTCTCCGGCGTAATGCACGCGGGCGAACTCGTCGCGAAACAGCACGTTCGCCACCTGCCCGCGCGTTGCCATCTCGCGGACCGCCTCTGGCGTGGCTCGCAGGGCCTCCTCGCGCCGGGGGGGGCGCTCCCGGCTTATCAGCACGTCCATGACCGCCTCCTGCCCCTCCACGTGGGAGCAGGCGAAGCGCAACTCGAACTCGCCCGGCTCGGTGAGCCGCTCCTGTCGGCCGGAGCCGATCCAGACGACCTCGACGTCACGGGCGGGCCTCGAGCTCGGCGGTCCCACCGTCAGCCGGGTCGCCGCCGTGCCTGCCAGGGACACCGTCAGAAGCAGGGCCGCCAGCGTGATCTTTCTCATCCGCAACACCCCCATAGTTCGCCTACCAGCGTAACCCAAACCACCCCGGCTGCCAACCGTAACAGTAGTGCGGTCGTTGACGGTTGGTCTTGCCTGTGCGGCCGGGCTATAATCTCCGCGCACTGACCCCGGCCAGGAGGGAGAACACCGGTGGCTGACCCCACAAAGTGCAGCTATGCCCCGCCAGGCGAGTACATGAAGGACCACTGCTTGGTGCACCATGACGGCTGGTGGCACCTGTTCAACATCAGCGGCACGGCCGGCTACTATCACGGCTACAACGGGAACGAGGAGACCTTCGCCTGGAGCATCAGCCGTGACCTGGTCGAGTGGGAGTTCCGCGGGCACGTGCTGCACGCCTCCCAGTGGCCGGGTTTCTTCGACCAGCACGAGGTCTGGGCCCCCTTCTGCATTCGGGGGCCGGACGGCTTCTACATGTTCTACACCGGCATCATCCACCCCCACCGACCGATGGAGTACCGCCGGCTCGGGCACGATCATCCGTGGGTGCACGCCGGGCACCGGGAGACCCAGGGTCTGGCGCGCTCGACCGACCTGACCGACTGGGTGAAGGTTTGCGACAGGGAGGACGGACTCGGCATCCCGGGGCGCGACAGCCACGTAGTGCGTGATGAGGAGGGCGAACGCTGGCTCCTCTACAGCACGCTGGGCTCGCGTAAGGCGCACGTGGCAGAGTCCTCCGAGCTGGTCCGCTGGCGCCCGCTCGGCGTGTGCGCGGAGTTTCCGGCCCTGAGCCCCGACCAGCCGGGGCTGCCACCCGCTTCGCGCGATCTGGGGCAGCACCTCAACGTGGCCGAGAGCCTCACAGTCATGCGGCATCCCCTCACCGGGCGGTGGGTGATGATCGGCAACTGGCAGTACATTCTCAGCGACGACCCGTGCCGGTTTCGCCCCGAGGATGCCAGGATGCACGACTTCGAATTCGAGGGGCGGCTCATGGACTGGGGTTTCGCGGGGGAGATGATCGAGCACGAAGGCCGCTGGTACCGTTCCGGGGCGGTGGGCCGCCGCGATCACTGGCGACTGGCTTTCAGTGAGGTGGAATGGGTGGGGGACGGGGCCTTCGGCCTGGTCAGACCGTCCGCCGCAGTACCGAACGCCAGCGGCTGACGCGCCTGCTCAGGCAGTGGGCCGACCAGAACGAAGCGAGCGAGCGTCTTGACAGGCAACGCGGCCGGCACATAATGGACTCCGATTCTCCCGTGAGGTCGCGGGGGTGCGAGTCTGATAATACGGCGAGAGTGCTGCGAGGGGCGCCCATGCGTGACGAGATAGAAGGGGCGGCGGCTTGTCGGAGAAGCTACGATGGGGCGGCTCTGCTTACCTTCTTCGTCTACCTGCTGGGCTACCTGCCGGGCCTGGTGGTGAACATTTACTTCCTGGCTGAGGCCCGGCGCACGGCACGAATAGCAGGGCGGTCACCTGCCGGTCTCGGCTGTCTGTGGGGCCTGCTGCTGGTGGGGCTTCTGCCGCTGATAGCGGTAGGCTCTATGATCGTGGCGGCCCTGCTGGGTGCGTGGATGGGTCCGTGACGGCTCTCCGCAGGCGGGCAACCTCGGTCACAGCGCCTCGGTCCGGTCCTTGCGCGCCTGCTCTCGCTGATGACGGTGCAACGCCTTCTGGAGGCCGCCGTCGGTGCCGGCGGACAGGACGGTGTCCATCCCGTCCAGCAGGGGGCTGCCCGGCAGGCCGTAGGATTCGCGTGGTTCGGCGTCCGGCCAGAAGTATATGCCCCGGATGCGCGAGAGCACCAGGCAGCAGGAGCGCCCGCTCAGGTCCGCATAGCGCTGCAGCACCTTCATAGCCCGCTGGCGGTCCCAGTGCGCCGGCGCCCGGCGGCTGCCGTAAACGGCCGGCATGTAGCGGATGACCACGTAGGGCTCGACCGGCGTGTCCAGCTTCACCACATCGGCCCGCAGGGCGGCGGTTACCTGCTCTGGTGTGATGTCGAGCGCCCGGGCGAACTTGTCCCTCACGGTCGCCCGGGGGAAACAGCACTCCGGCTCCTCCAGGCCACTGTACTTGCGCATGCCCTTGCTGATATTGCGGGCGTTGTAGCCGGCGCGTTCGGCGACCTGCCGCACCGTCAGGCCCAGTTCGCGGCGGCGCTCGCGGAACAGAG
>PUMJ01000108.1 GCA_003551305.1 Candidatus Brocadiaceae bacterium | reverse complement strand
GGCAGGGGGTAAAGCGGCAGCAAGGCCTCCAGAGGCCCCAGACCGCGCGCAGGCCGGCCTCTGGAGTGTGCAAGCCAGCCTTCGCCTGCACACCAAATGGGCCGCTCAACCGGCCTCATCCCCCCCGTCGCGGGGCCCGGCATCACACATCCCCCAGGCCGAGGGTGTGCCCCCCTACGGCGTCGCGCGCCCGTGCATGGTCGTCACGCTGTAGGCGGGCACTGTCAGCGAGAGCCGTCCGTTGCGGACCGCCACATCGGGCTGCGGGGCGAAGCTCTGGCCCTCCACCGTCTGCCAGGTGCTATAAATGCGCACCCGGGGCCGCCGGGGCACGGCTATCTCGACCTCTTCGTCGTTCGGCAGCAGGTTCACCAGCACAATAGTGACGGTGCGGTCCTCCTCGTGCACGAACGCCGTGACATTCAGGCTGTTGGGCGTGTCCAGCTCGTCGGCGCCGCCGTAGGAGGCGGGAGTGACCTCAACGCGGACGGCGCCCGGCCTCACGTAGCGGGAGAAGTGCCGGAACGCCGTGGCCTTCTTGCCGTCCACGTCGAACGTGTTGCCCAGCAGTGAGCCGCCGCCCGGCCGGGCGCGGTTGTTGTCGAGCGCCTGCCAGTAGACGTAGGCGGTGGCGTTGCCGAAGACCAGGGCGTTGTGGATGTTCTGCGCGGCGCGGATGGCGCCGTTGCCGGGCGTGCCGTCCGGGCCGGTCAGCCAGTCGTTGTCCTCCCCGCCCATCTCCGCCACCCAGTAGGGCTTCAGGTCGTCCCCCCAGCCGGGGGCGTGGAGCCAGTCGGCCCAGGGCAGGTCGGGCGCGGCGTCCTTACCCCGCCAGAAGGCGGTGAACATCGCGGCGCTGTGGCGCCAGTCCAGGTAGTTGCTGGTGTAGATGGACAGGAAGTCGAAGAGCTCGGGATCTTCATGCTCCTTGACGGCGCGGATGAAGTTGTTCTGGTCATTGAGGGCCCAGGGGTTGCCCGGGTTCTCGCCGATGTTGCCCATGTGCGGGCCGCGGATGGGGATTGTGATGCCCCGGCGGTTGAACTCGTCCATCACGGCTTTCAGCGCGGAGGCGTACTGCCAGTAGTGACCGCTCTCTCTTTCGCCGTCCGGCCCCAGGTTGTGCAGGTAGGTGCAGCTATCGAAGGGGTTCTCGAAGCTCAGCTCGTTCTGGAGGCTGATGTTGTCGAACTCGATGTCGAAGCGCTGCTCGAAGCCTTTCGTCCAGGCCACGATGTAGCGGGCGAACTGCTCCAGGTTCTCCGGCGTCTGCACCAGCCGGCCGCCGACGGTGTCGGTTTCGTTGAACGTGACGAAGGGGGTGGGTTCGGGCGGGCGTCCTCCGAAGGACACCTCCGCGCCGGTCGGGCCTTTCATCCAGTGGGGCGGCGACCAGAAGTCGGCCATGAACTTGACCCGGTCCGGCTCCAGGGCGTTCTCCAGCAGGTAGTTGGCCACCTGGCCGAATATCAGCACGCGGCTATGCTCGAAGTTGAACTTGCGGATGTTCTCCTCCATGTCCTCGCCCAGGTGCACGGCGTCGTCCAGCCGGCCGCCGGGGCCTTTGAGCGCGTGCGGGTTGCACTGGATGCGCAGGATGTTACAGCCCAGCTTCCGCGCATATGCCTCAATGAACTCCGGCTCGTGGTAGAGGCTGTCCGCCCCGGCCGGCGTTCCCCAGAACACCAGCGACGCGCCCCAGCCGTCAATGGTCTGGTGGCGCACGTTCTCGTCAACGGTGAACTGTGTCCCCTGCGCCGGCGCGGCGCCGCAGTCCGTCAACGTCAGCAAAAGAAGCATGGCGAGAATCGCGGCACACGTCGTTCCGCCGGTCCGCCTCATCTGCTCTAACATCATGCTATCCCTCCGCTTTTTCAGTTCACCGGGCGGTGCCGCCGGCCCATCGAGTGGACCGGGGAGTGCGTACAATATCCGGACCGGGCGACCATGTCCACCTCCGGCCGCCCTCGGTCCGGGCAGCACGCAAAGTGTGCGCCGTTTCGCCTTGACGTGTGTCGGGGGAGCGGTAGTCTCAAAGCTGACTGGGGCGGCCCGGCGCACGTGACCCGGCAGAAAGGGAATGAGCGATGACAGAGGTAGAGACAGTCGAGACGGTGCGTGATGACGGCTATCGCGGCATCTGGTATTACAACCAGCCGCTGGACAGCGAGTACAGGTTCAAGTACAGCGGGGGCCTGGGCACCTATCCCCAGCCGATAACGCCGCTGGCCTGCTACGCGCCCGAGGTGGACCGGACGTTCTTCTGCTACGGTGGTGCGCTGCGCACACGGAACGAGATAACGCACATGATCTCTTACTTCGACCACCGCATCGGCGCCGTTCCCCGTCCGGCGCGTATCGTGCACAAGGCCACGGACGACGCGCACGATATGCTGGCGATCACGATAGATGAGGAAGGCCACCTGTGGCTCTTCTCCAACAGCCACGGCCATGCCAGGGAGTCGTGGGTCCATCGGAGTGTGCGGCCTTACGACATCGAGCGTTTCGAAGTGCTGGCGGATTTCAACCTCTCCTACAGCCAGCCCTGGTGGCTCCCCGGGGAGGGGCTGCTCCTGCTGCACACGCTCTACACCGGGGATGAGCAGGGCAGTATGAGGCAACTGTTCACCAGGACCACGCGGGACGGGCGGGAGTGGAGCGAGAGGCGTCCGCTGGCGTTTTTCGAGCGCGGCCACTACCAGGTAAGCTGGCGCAGCGGCAGCAAGGTCGGCACCGCGTTCAACTGCCATCCGGAGCCCGTCGGCCTGAACGCGCGCACGAACCTCTACTACCTGGAGACCCGGGACGCCGGCCGGACGTGGCGGACGGCGGCGGGCGAGGGCGTGGATCTCCCCCTTGACCGGCCGGAGAACCCGGCCCTCGTGCGCGACTACCGCTGCGAAGGATTGCTCGTCTACCTGAAAACCCTCGAGTTCGACGCCGACGGCAATCCGGTCATCCTCTACATCACCAGCGGGGGTTTCGAGCCGGGGCCGGACAACGACCCCCGCACCTGGCGGACCGCTCGATGGACGGGGAGCGAGTGGGTCTTCGGCGAGGTCACCACCTCGGACAGCAACTACGATTTCGGTCCCCTCTACGTCGAGGACGATGCCACCTGGCGCCTGATCATCCCGAGTGAACCGGGACCGCAGCGCGGCAACCCGGGCGGGGAGGTGGCCATGTGGACCAGCCGGGACCGGGGTCGCTCATGGCGGATGCAGAGGCGGCTCACCCGCGACAGCGACCGCAACCACACCTACGTGCGCCGGCCGTGGAACGCCCATCCGGACTTCTACGCCTACTGGGCCGACGGCCACGGCCGGCAATTCTCGCGTTCGTGCCTCTACTTCACCGACCGCGAGGGCTCCGGCGTCTGGCGTCTGCCACCCGAGATGACCTCTGATGCCGACGAGCCGGAACGCCTCTGGTGAAGACTTTGCGTCAGGCGTTCGCCGCCGGGCGCAGGCCGAGGGGTGGCGGTTCGTTTGACAATTCGTCCTGCGCCCTGTAGCCATATAGCTTGATGCACCGGGAGGGGGCTTTGCCGGTGCTTCCGCGGGCCGGCTCGGACCCTGGCTTGCGGTGCGATGACCATTGGATCGAGGGGCCGACCATGCCGGAGAGCGACCTGCTGGACAGTAAGAGCCTGCCCGTGGAGGAGCTGCGCAACCGCGTGGACCTGACTTCGCTGGACTTTGAGACCACCGCTGACCTGGAGCCGCTGAGGGGTACCATCGGCCAGGAACGGGCTCTCGAGGCTCTGGAACTGGGGCTGGATATGAAGGCGTCCGGCTTCAACATCTACGCCGCCGGGCCCGTGGGAACCGGCCGCAACACCACGGTGCTGACCCTGGCGCGACGGGCGGCCGGCGAGGAGCCTGTGCCCGGGGACTGGTGTTACGTCCATAACTTCGAGAACTCAGATGAGCCTACAGCCATCGAATTGCCGCCGGGAAAGGCGCGAGAGCTTCAGGACGACATGGACGCATTCGCCCGCGATTGCCAGAGCGCCATCCAGGAGGCTTTTGAGGGCGAGAAGTTCGAGCAGCAGCGCAACGACATACGCCAGCAGCTACAGCAGCAACGCAACGAGAGGCTGAACGAACTGCGCGAGGAGGCGCGCGAACTGGACCACGCCGTCGAGATCACGCCCGCCGGCATCGCCGCTGTCCCGCTGGTGGACGGGGAACCCGTCTCGCAGGAGGAGTTCGGCAGGCTGGACGAGGAAAAGCAGGATGAGCTGCGCCGGAAAGGGCAGAAGGTCCAGCAAATGGCCTCCGAGACGATCTCCGAGATCCGTCAGCTCGAACAGGAAGCCAAGGAGCGGGTGCAGGAACTCGACCAGGAGGTCGGCCTTTTCGCCGTCGGGCACATCATCCAGAGGCTGGCCGAGAAATACTCTGACCTGCCCGAAGTGGTCGAGCATCTGAAGGCCGTCAAAGACGACATCATCGAGAACATCGAGGTCTTCAAACAGGCCGGCCAGCAAACTGAGGGCCCCCTGGCCGGCCTGCGGGCGCAGATGCAGCAGCACGTTTTCAACAGGTACCGGGTCAACGTCATCGTGGACAACTCCGCGCTGGACGGAGCGCCGGTGGTGGACGAGCGCAACCCCACCTATTACAACCTGTTCGGGCAGGTCGAGTTCCGCGCACAAATGGGCGGGATGGTCACCGACTTCACGCTTCTGCGCAGCGGCGCCGTCCACCGCGCCAACGGCGGGTATCTGGTTTTGCAGGTGCTGGACGTTCTGCGCAACCCGTTCTCCTGGGACGGTCTCAAGCGCGTCATCCGCACAGGCGAGGTCAAGATCGAGAACGCCTGGGAGCGCTACCACCCCACCCCGGCCGCCACGCTCGAACCCGGGCCCATCCCCGTCGGACTGACCGTGGTGCTGGTCGGCAGCCCCCTGCTCTACAGCCTGCTCTACATGCTGGATGAGGACTTCCGGCGGCTGTTCAAGATCAAGGCCGATTTCGACGTGGACATGGAACTGACCAACCAGCATCTGGAGCAGTACGCTGCCTTTGTCACCGCCCGTTGCGAGGAGGGGGACCTGCCGCCATTCACACGCGAGGCCGCCGCGCGGCTCATCGAACATGGCGCCCGCCTGGCCGAGCATCAGGGGCGGCTCAGCACCCAGTTTCTCTACGTGGCGGACGTCATCGCCGAAGCCGGACACAAAGCCCGCGCCGTTGATGCGGAACAGGTTAGCGTGGAGCACGTCACCGCCGCCATCAACGGGCGACGCTATCGCTCCCGCATGCTGCAGGACAGGGTCCAGCGCCTCATACACGAAGGTCAGCTTATCATTGACACCGAGGGCGCCGAGCCCGGTCAGGTCAACGGACTGGCCATCGCTGACCTGGGGGACTATCGCTTCGGCAGGCCCACGCGGATCACCTCGGTTACCTCGGTGGGCCGCGCCGGTGTGGTCAACATCGAACGCGAGAGCAAGCTGAGTGGCAATATCCACGACAAGGGCGTGCTCATCCTGACCGGCTACCTGGCCCGGCTGTTCGGGCAGGACAAGCCGCTGTCCCTGACGGCGCGCCTCTGCTTCGAGCAGTCCTACGCCGGGGTCGAGGGGGACAGCGCCTCCTGCGCGGAACTCTGCGCCCTGATATCCACACTGGCCGATGTGCCACTCCGCCAGGATATCGCCGTGACCGGTTCGGTGAACCAGCGCGGCCAGGTGCAGCCCATCGGCGGCGTCAACGAGAAGATAGAGGGGTTCTTCGAGGTCTGCCGCGAGGCCGGCCTCACGGGGCTTCAGGGCGTGCTCATCCCCGCGCGCAACGTCCAGAACCTGATGCTGAATGAGGAAGTGTTGCGGGCCGCAGAGAAAGGCGATTTCCACGTGTGGGCGGTGGATACGGTCGAGGAAGCCATCGAGATACTCACCGGCACGCCCGCAGGCCAGCGGCAGCAGGACGGTAGCTTCCCCGAGGACACGGTTTACGGACGGGCTGACCGGCGGCTGAGCGAGATGGTCGACGTGTTGAGGGAATACGGCCCCGCGGTCGGGGGCGGCGAAAGGGAAGGGGACCCCGAGGAGAAGTGACAGGCCGCCACAGACTGCACGACGCCGATGCGCCCGGTCGTCCTTGACACGCGCGTCGGCGCATCCTTAGAATCCCCCGGTCGACCGGACGCCGGGGGGAGGGGCTGGTGGCCGAGCGACGCTTTGACGACCTGCGGCACGTGAACTCGAGGCGGAAAGGAGGCCAGAGGCGCGACGCGGAACAGAGCGTGGGCTGTTTTCCGGCGCCGCGGGGGTCAGCTCCGTTGCGTCAGCGCGCGGCGGCGCCCTGTCAGCAGACCGGCGTTCCCCTGTACGCTGCCGGTGGCACTCACGCAGTAGATCGCGAGAGCCCCGAGGGCTCCCGCGTGAGGATACGTGGAAAGAGACCACCTGCGCGTGGTTGAGACATCGCAACCTGAGAGTGGAGGACCGGACATGAGCAAGGATGAAGGCATGGGGCTGCTTGGCTGGCTGAGGAACCGTCGCGGAGGGGTCGTGGGCGCCTGCATGGTCGCAATGGCGCCGTTCATCTTCGGAGGCTGCTACGGGCCCTTCCCCCTGACGCGGCAGATTTACAGGTTCAACGCGGAGGTCTCAGAGGACGAACTGACCAAGTCGGTGGTCTTCTGGGTGATGGTCATCATCCCTGTTTACCAGGTCGGGATGCTCGCGGACGCGGTCATCTTCAACCTGGTCGAGTACTGGACCGGTGACCAGATACTGGCTTCCGGCCCCACCATGGACTCGAACGGCAACGTGGTCACGTTCGCCCCGGCCGCCGATGGTGAGGAGGCCGTGCTGACCGTCTCGCGCGACGGGGCGGTCATCACCCGGCAGTCCTTTGTGCAGGTCTCAGACGCGACGTTTGAGGTCCGCGACGAGGCGGGGAACGTGAGCGGCAAGGTGCTGAGAGCCCCCGACGGGAGCATCAGCCTGACAGACGCCGAAGGCTCAGTGGTTCGCACGCTGCCCGCCGAGACCCTGTCCTCTCTGTAACGGGCACCGACAGAAAGCCGGGAACGAACAGGCGCCCCGTCCTCAGTCTTGTGACGGGGCGCCCGTTTGCGTTGGGGTCAAGTCCGCCCGTGCGGGGCCGGAGCCGCGCACTGATGTCAGTCGGCGGGGGCGCCGATGCAGTAGAGGGCGTCGGCCGTGCGGACGTAGAGCTGGTCCGCTGCGATGGCTATGCTGGAGCGCGCTACGCGGCCGCCCATCTCGATGCGGGACAGCAGGCGGAACTCGTCTCCGCCCGCGGCCACTACGAAGACCACGCCGCGCTCATCCATAAAGTATATCTTACCGTCGGCCGCAGTCGGGGAGGAGCGGATGACTGTGTCGCCGCCCAGTTCGCCGCGCCAGAGCTGCTCTCCCGTGGTCGGGTCCAGGCAGGTCAGCACGCGACGGTCGCCGTCCAGAACGTAGAGCCGCCCCTCGTAGAGGGTCAGCGAACAGACGTCGGGGGCGAAGTCGGGCATCGTCCATTCGGCGTGCTCCTCCAGGGGGACGCCCTGCCGGCTCGGCTTCACCGCCGCCAGGGAGACGCCCCGCGGCAGGGCCATGAAGACGCGCTCACCGTCGCTGGCGGGGGTCGGCACCAGCCGCCAGTTGCGCCGTCGGGTCTCGTTGAAACTGTAGCGCCACAGCTCCTCGCCCGTCTCCGCGTCGTGGCCGGTCAGCGCGTCGGCGCCCGCCATGAGTATCTGGTCGCCGTCGGCGCTCGGGTGCACCGTGGGGGTTATGTAAGATTCCCAGGATTCGGCGACGGCTTCCCCCGGGCGCACCTGCTGCCACAGGTCCTGTCCGGTGGCCGGGTCAACGGCCAGCAGGAAGGAGTCCAGCGTCTCCTCCAGGGGTGGGGCTCCCCTCCAGGGAGGTGTGGGTCGCCGCATCATCTGGACGTAGAGCCGGCCCTCGTGCAGCAGAGGGCTGGCGCCGTAGCCGAACAGCCAGGTCAGCAGGCCGAAATCCTCCTCCAGGTCGCGCTGCCACAGCCGCTCCCCCGCGAAGTCATAGGCCACCAGTTCCCCCGTGCCGAACATAAAGATGACGCGCTCTCCGTCGGTCACTGCCGATGGGGAGGTGTGGTCGTTGTGGTGCCGTTGGCGGTTCTGCCCGTGCTCGTGCTGCCATAGGATGGCGCCCGTCTCGGCGTCCAGGCAAAGGGCCAGCAGTTCGTCGGTCTCCGCGTCGGCTGCCGTCAGAAATATGCGGTCGCCCCATATGACGGGCGTCGAGTTGCCGGAGCCGGGCAGCGGGGCCGTCCAGAGGATGCCCTCCTCGTCGCTCCAATCCGCGGGGAGATTGGAGGCTTCTGTGGCGCCGGTCAGGACCGGGCCGCGCCAGCTCGGCCACTGCTGGTGGCTGCCGGCC
Organism: Candidatus Brocadiaceae bacterium; assembly: GCA_003551305.1. Classification (GTDB taxonomy): domain Bacteria; phylum Planctomycetota; class Brocadiia; order SM23-32; family SM23-32; genus B1Sed10-231. Next base: position 8,487 of record PUMJ01000108.1, on the reverse strand, counting down.
ACCGCCGGGAGTGCAGCCGACGCCAGGAGGATAGACACAGCCAGAATACCGGACACCAAACCACCTGCAATCCGCCTTTCACGCACAGAACTGCTTTCCATAGCCGAGTCCCTTCCTGATGCCACGGGCCGTCGAACCAAGGTCGGATACGGGGGTTCCCCGACGCTTACACACAGCCATATTACGGCCCGGGGTTCGGTCTCGTCAAAGGCGACCGGTCCGGCCCCCGGGGAGTACGGCAACGACAGAACCCATGGGAAAGCACGGGCGCAAAGCGGTTGACGCCAGGCGGGGTTCGCCTGCAAGCTATTGACGCCGAATCTCTTGCGCGTTATGGAACGTGCTTCGATTCGGCGCCGAGCTTGCAGCGACCGCCGCCCAATGATATACTCGATACGGATGGTATGGAATCCTGACTCTTTCTTAGTGCGAGTCCCAGCAGCACGGGGTGAGGGTATGTCATGGGGTTGACACGACGTGGCTTTATCGCGACGGTGCTGGCCGGATGGGGGTCCGCATTCCTGCAGGCCTGTGGCTATGACAACGAGCTTTCGGCCGAAGTCGACGAAGCCCCGAACGGCTGGCGGCCGGCGTATGAGAAGCTGGAGGAAGCGGGGGAGTTCGCCGACCGGGTCGAAGAGGCTCTGAGCCGACTGGAGAACTGCCAGCTCTGCCCCCACCGCTGCGGGGCGGACCGGCGGGCCGGCCAAATGGGTTTCTGCCGCGCCACGGCGCGTGCAACCGTGCACAGCCATCAGGCGCACTTCGGCGAGGAGCTTCCGCTGGTGGGCCGGAACGGCTCGGGCACCATTTTCTTCTCCCACTGCAACCTGCGTTGCGTCTTCTGCCAGAACTGGCCCATCGCCCACGAGGGGCGGGGGCGCGAGGTGAGCGACGAGCGTTTGGCGGACATGATGCTCGACATGCAGCGGCGTGGCTGCCATAACGTCAACCTCGTCACGCCCACACACATGATGCCAAACATCGTCAGCGCCACCCGCATAGCGCTCAGGAAGGGGCTGCGCATACCTCTCTGCTACAACACCGGCGGCTACGAACTCGTCGAGAACATCGAGCTGTTGGACGGCATCGTGGACATCTACCTGCCCGACCTCAAGTTCATGGACGGTGACCAGGCAGAGCGCTACGCCTTCACCCATGCGGGGGATTACCCGGAGCGGGCCCGGGAGGCCATAGCTGAGATGCACCGGCAGGTGGGGGAGTTGCAGACCGACGGGGACGGCATTGCGTTGCGGGGCCTGATGGTGCGACACCTGGTTATGCCGAACAGGGTCTCCGGAACCCGTGAATTCGTCCGCTGGGTGGCCGAGAACCTCACCCCGTCTACCTACGTCAACATCATGTCGCAGTACCGCGTCGAGCACCGGGCTTTCGAGCATCCGGAGATCGCCCGCGCTATCACCCCGCAGGAGTTCCTGGAAGCCATGCAATGGGCGGAGGAAGCTGGCCTGACGAACCTGGACAGCCGGTCCGTCTCGCAACGCGACTTGTTCCGCCGCAGGCTGGGGCGGGGTTGAGTCAGGACCATATGCCCGGGATGGGGGCGGCGCAGTGCTTGCACTTGCCGCCGGCCAGATGTTTCTCCTCCACGACGAAGCCTATCCGCTCGATGATCGTCTCGCCGCAGGAGGGGCAGAAGCTGTCCTCTCCTTCGTGCCCCGTCACGCGGCTCACGTAGACGTGGTGAAGGCCGACGTCCAGGGCCGCCTCCCGTGCCCTGTCAATGGTGGAGACCGGCGTCGGCGGCAGGTTGGCCAGCTTATAGAGCGGGTAGAAGCGCGCGAAATGGAGGGGAACCTCCGCTCCCATCTCCTCTTTGATCCAGGAGCACATCTCGCGTATCAGCCCCACGTCGTCGTTGAGCGTGGGGATGAGGATGTTGGTGATCTCCACGTGGACGCCTCCGGCCTTCAGCAGCTTCAGCGTCTCCAGCACGGGCTCGAGTTCCGCGTCGCAGGTCTCCCGGTAGAACTCCGGGTCGAAGCTCTTCAGGTCCACGTTCGCCGCGTCCAGCAGGTCAATCAACTCCTGGAGCGGCTCGGGCGTGATGTAGCCGCTGGTGTGTACCAGGTTCAGAAGGTCGGCCTCCCGGGCGAGCGCCGCCGTGTCCGCCATGTACTCGTAGAAGGCGACCGGCTCCCCGAAAGCATAGCTTACGGCCCTGGCGCCCGCGTCGCGCGCGTGCCGGACAACCATGTCGGGCGGCAGGTCATAGGCATAGACGTCCTCGGGCCCCACGAGCGCCATGTCCCAAACCTCGCAGAACATGCACTCGATCGGGCAGCCGACCGTCGAGATGGAAAGAGCCCGCTCGCCCGGCAGGACGTGGAAGAATGGCTTGCGCTCGACCGGGTCCAGCTGCACAAGGGAGGGGTTGCCGTAAACGAGGCTGTAACACTCCCCGTCACGGTTCTCCCGCGCCCGGCACGGCCCCCGGCGGCCCCGGGCTATGCGACACTCCCTGGGGCAGAGCGTACAGCGGATGGCCCCCCGTTCCAGCGGCTCGAACCAGGGGGAAGGCTTCCTCTTGATGAGCCCTTTCTGCGCCGTCGGCGTGTCAACGGCCCCCGTCGGCGCCGTCTGGGCGCGGGCCGTCAGCCCGGCCAGGCACGCGCCGCAGGCACTACCCGCCACGGCTCCGAAGAACCCCCGGCGGTCAATCTCCATACCCTTCCTCTCAGGCCTTTCCATATGACATCCTCGCTACTATCAGGATAAGACATGCCGAGCCGTTTGCAACCGTCGCCAGCAGGCAGCATGCGACCAGGCCCAGCACCGGCGCCACGACGACGCTGGCCAGCAGGGCGCCCGTGCACGCCCCGAAGAGCTCCACCCCGTAGACGATGCCGGTCGCTTTCTCGGCGCCCCCGCGCAGGCGCAGGCAGCAGGCCGTCGCCAGGGGGAAGTCAACCCCGTTCAGCAGGCCGGCCCCGAAAGTGACCGCCGAAAACAGGGCGAAAACAAGCCGGGGCGACTCCACGGCCGCGAAACGCGGCAGCGCCACGGCAACCACCCCGGCGAACACCGCTATCAGTAGCTGCACGAGGGCCAGCGTCCGCATGTTCGCCTTGTCCCGCACGAACACGTGGGTCAGGGCGGTGCCCAGCGCCAGCCCGGCCATGAAGATCGCCACAATCAGCCCCACCATCTCGTAAACGAAACCGTAAATGCTCTGGAACGAGAACAGCAGGGCTATCTGGAGCGCCATCGTGGAAAGGCCCGTGGTGAACACCGCGCAGAACAGGGCGAAGTGCGCGTCCGGCCGGGAGTCCTTGCGCCGGGTCAGCAGACGCAGGCCACCCACCGTCAGCAGGGAAGCCCCCACCAGGGGCAGGATCCACCAGGGCTGCACGTGCAGCATCCATCGCAGCGCGTAGGCGTGGTCGGCGCGGGCCTGCATATTCCAGTAAATCAGCGTGTAGTAGTAGCCGATGGGCCGGAAGTCGGAGTTGATGAAGTAACGTTCCTGCACCGGCGGCAGGTCCTCTTCCTCTTGCTCCAGATCCTCGATGGGGCCGACCAGCATCGGCCCCCTCGGGGGCGGCTCCAGGTGAGCGCCCGGGCTGCGCCCGTGGTGCCTGAGGATCCAGTTCACCCGCCGCACCTGCGCGTCCTGCAGCAGCGTGTGGAAGTGCCAGGGGGAGAAGGCCCGGCTCTCGACCCCGCGCTCCATGAAACGCACCTGCAACGTGTGCGGGTCGGCCGAAAGCTGGTCCGGGGTGTCCGTCGCGAAGTAAAACAGGAACCTCTCGCCCGCCGGCAGGACGTGGGGGAAGGCACGCCTGAGGGTGTGGTATATCGCGGCGTTGCGGTTCGCCAGCGCCCGCTCCCGAAGGTCCGCCGTGGACGTCACCCCCACCACCAGCACGCCGCCGGGGTTCAGGCGGGATCGGGCCTCGCGGAAGAACTCCTCCGTGTAGTAGCGGTTCAGCACGGCCGTGGAGGGGTCGGGGCCGTCCACGATGATCATGTCGTAGGTCCGGTCCGTGCCTTTGACGAACAAGCGGCCGTCGGTGTGCAGCAGCCGCACGCGCGGGTCTTCCAGGGCCTGCAGGGTTGCCGCTGGCAGGTAGGGCCGGGCGGCTTCGGTCAGCGCCGCGTCCAGCTCGATGTAGTCCACGCTCTCGACCCCGTGGCGGAGCATCTCCCTGAGTGTGCCGCGCAGTCCGCCGCCGATGAGGAGGATGCGCTCCGGGGACGGATGCTGCACCAGGGAGAAGTGCGCGAAGACCGCCCCTTCCTGCTCTTCCAGCAGGCTCTCGGGCTCTTTGGCGCCACCGGTCGAGAAGACCAGGTTGCCGCTCTGGAAGAAGCTGTACTGGTCTTCCCGCTGGACCACAGAGATGGTGCCGTAGCGCGATTCGCGTGTTTCGACAAGGTCATACGCCGGGGCGAAGACCCGCCAGCGCACCCAATGCGCCCAGGAGTCCAGCCGACCCAGAAAAGGGAGGACGACCGCCGCTGCCGCCACCAGCCCCACCAGCGCCGCGCGCGTCCCCGTGCTGATGCTCCCTGTTCGTTCCGTGCCCCGCCGTGTCAGCCACAGGAGGGCCGCAGGCGTCAACACGGCCGCAAGCACCGCCGCGTGGAAGGAACTCAGGTGATGGACCAGCAGGAAGGTGAAGACGATGCCGCCGAGGGTGTTGCCCAGTGCCTCGCCGATGTAGGTCTTCTCCGCGCCCGTGGTGTCCTGCGCCCCGTCCGCCTCTCGCCAGATGCGGGCCAGCAGGACGAACTGCGCCCCCAGCAGCAGGCAGACGGGCGCCATCACGGCCAGGCAGGAGAGGGTCATATCCTGCAGAGACAGGTGCGCGCCGGGCACCACGTCGAACACCCCGCGCAGGGCGCGGATGGCCAGTATGGTGGCGGGAAGCCCCACCAGCACGCCGGCCGAGTCCAGCGCCAGCACCACCACCGGGCGGCGCACCCTCTGTGCCAGAGTGCCGCCCAACCGGCTACCCAGCCCGACCCAGACCATCCAGGCCGCCAGGATGATGCCGATAGACAGTTCGTTCCCCTGGAACACCATCAACAGCTCTCGCAGCAGCACGATCTGGCCGATCTGGCAGATCGCACCCAGGGCGAGCACCGCCCAGACCTGTGTCGGTATTCGTCGTATCCTCATATCCCTGCCGAAAACGGTTTACGTATCCTTTTGTCCCGCAAGGGCTTCCGCAAGCGGGCAGGGCGCCGAAGCCTGAATCCAGTATACCAGCCCCCTCCTCCGCGTGTCGAATCGCCCACAACTCCCTCATGAATAATCAGCACCACCGCTTGCACGTGCCGCCGGCCTGCGGTATTGTCCATCACCTGAGTTGTGGGGCAGATCAGCGCATCTGTCCCCACCTTCCCCCAGCGGCCTTTCGTCAGGAGCCTGATGATGTCGGAAAAGCTCGCACTGCACGGCGGTGAACGCGTCGTTCCCGAGGGTCTCGTCAAGCCGTGGCCTTACGTTACCGAAGCCGACCGCAAGGCCGTGATGGCCGTTTTTGATTCCGCCGCCATCACCGACCAGCAGCGGGTGCAGTCGGAGGGGCTCGCCCGAGAGTTTGCCGACTACCTCGGCGTCAAGCACTGCATCGCGGTCAACAGCGGCACCGCCGCCCTGCACATGTGCGTGGCCAGCCTGGGCATAGGGCCCGGCGACGAGGTCATCGTGCCGGCCTTCACCTTCTGGGCCACGGCCGCCGCCGTGCTCCATCACAACGCCATCCCCGTGTTCGTTGACATTGACCCGCGCACCTACTGCATAGATCCGGCGCTGATCGAGCCGGCCCTCACCGAGCAGACCCGCGCCATCATGCCGGTGCACATCCACGGCCTGTCCGCCGATATGGATCCCATTCTGGAGGTGGCCGAAAGGCACGGGCTGGCCGTCATCGAAGACGTCGCCCAGGCGCACGGTGCGCGCTACAAGGGGCGCATGTGCGGCGCTATGGGCCATGCGGCCGGCTTCAGCACCCAGGCCTCAAAAACCCTCAGCAGCGGTTGCCAGGGCGGGCTGTTCGCCACCGACGATGACGCGGTCTATGAGCGGGCCGACCAGATACAGTACTTCGGCGAGCGCGTGGTCGTGGGCCGCGAGCGCGAGGAGCAGGAGTACAACGCCCGTGGCCTGGGCTGGATGTACCGGGGGGACATGTTCAGCCAGGCGTTCGTGCGCAGCCAGCTCAAGCGGCTGGACGAAAACAACGCCCTTCGCGCCGAGAACTGCCGCTACCTGACAGAACACCTCAGTGAACTGCCCGGCATCCAGACCCCCCACGTGCCCGAGGAGTGCGGCCACGTCTATTACAACTACGTGGTCGGGTTCGACCCGGAGGCGCTGGGGCTGGACGTCTCCGCCCGTACCCTGCGGGACGAGGCCCAGGAGGCGCTGAAGGCCGAAGGGGTCAACGTCGGGCTCTGGCAGCGCAGATCAGTGCCGGCGCAGGACATCTTCCAGAGCCGCGAGGGCTACGGCAAGGGCTGCCCCTGGCGCTGCACCGACTCGCAGGTCACCTACAACATCGAAGACTACCCGCGCGCGAACGAATTCCTCGACTCCCACTGCTACGTCTACGGCATCAACCCGCCCAACGACCTCGAGTTGATGGGCATGTACGTCGAGGCTTTCCGCAAGGTGACGGAGAACATAGAGCAGGCGCTGGACTGAGCCCGCGCACCCGAACTGAGCCGGGACACTGAGAGCACGGAGCGTGCCCGCCTGTGACGGGAACTGCCGGGGAACGCACGCCCGCATCGTCCTCGCGGTCGTGACTCCCGGCGTCGAGCGATTCTCTGGTCACGCGATATGGCCGGGGCCGCCGGCGACGAAGAGCGGGTTCGACCACGCCCTCCGGCCGTCGTGGTCCACCAGTTCGACCCTGACGAAGACCCTGGGCGTGAACCAGTCCGGTAGCGTCGAACTCGTCAGCGATCGCCCCTCGGGGGCATACTCGACCTCGCCGACCTTACCGTAGGTGCGCCAACGGACCTGCGCCACGGGGCTGCACTCGATGCGGATGGCGCTGTCCTGCACCCGGATCCGCTCGAACACGGGCCCCTGCGTTGAGAAGAAGGCGCCCCGCTTGAGGGCGGTCAGCACAGGTTCGGGTTCCGGGGAGTCCGACCAGGCCTCAACCCAGCCGCGGCCGACGTCCGAGTAGTGTCTCTTGCGCGGGTTCAGGTGCGCGTCGTCCCCGGCCACACCCCATATCCGCTTGCCCTGCCCCAGCAGCATGTCCCACAACTCCAGGGCATAGCCGTTGGCGTAGGCCGCGTCGCAGTAGGCGTTGTATATCTCCATGGCCATCAGGTCGGCGCACTCGATGAACTGCTGGGGCAGCACCGCGCAGTAGGTCGGATGGGCCGCGATGGTGAAACTCCCTTGCTCTGCGAGGGCGGCTGCCCGTTCGGGCAGGGGCAGTTCCACCGGGGCCGGGGTCTGGAGTCCGACTCCGATGATGTCGGGCATCCCGCCGTTCTCGGTCGCCGGCAGGAGCAGCAGTTCACCGGCGTCGCCCTCATCCATCTGCGTCACGCGCCGGTGGTCGGTGATGCCGAGGCAGTCAAAACCCTCCTGCCGGTAGCGCTCGATGGTCTCGGCCGGCGTGAGGCCCCCGTCCGATTCGACAGTGTGACAGTGGAAGCCGGCCTTGACCCTGCGGCCGGCCAGACGGCAGGGTGCGTCTTCGAAAGTTCCCTCAGCGGTCACAGTGGTGTCTCCCTGTTGGCGTGCGGGATGCTGCGGGGATTATGTGTGCGGGGGCGCCGTCGGTCAAGCGCGCCGTGCCCGCCCGGGCGCTGTCGGGCCGGCATCACGCCCGCTTCTCTGGAAGCCGGGCCGGGAGTGCGGGCTTGCGTACGGCGAGTTGCCCCCGCGCGCCTTGCCAGACCAGGCGCCGGCTCGTCTCGGTAGGCAAATGTTGAATGATCCCCTGCCTCAACCTGCTCAGTTTGCTTGCCGGTGGTCGGGACAGTATAATCAGGACTCGGAGCTGTCAGGGTCGCAATGAAGGGGGTTTTGCGTGTGGCTCTTGCCGCTGGGCGCGCGCTGCCGGCGGGGCAGCGGTGGAACGAAACATCCCCCGAAAGCGGAGAGCGGACCCCGTGACACAACTGGAGAGCGCCCTCAACGGCGTTATCACAGCCCAGATGCAGCAGGTTTGCCGCGCCGAACCTGTGGATGCCGATGCCTTGAGGAAGGGCATCGCCGCCGGGCAGGTGGTGGTGCCGGCCAACGTTCACCACGGGGGGCTGCGACCGGTCGGCATCGGCAGCGGGCTGCGCACGAAAGTCAACGCCAACATCGGCACTTCGTCCCAGCGTAGCGACGTCGAGCAGGAACTGGCCAAGCTGGAGGCGGCCCTGGGCGCCGGCGCCGATGCCATCATGGACCTGAGCACCGGCGGGGGCATAGACGCCGTGCGGCGTCGTGTGCTTGAGAACTGCCCGGTGCCCCTGGGCACCGTGCCCATCTACCAG
>PUMJ01000060.1 GCA_003551305.1 Candidatus Brocadiaceae bacterium | reverse complement strand
GAGCCGCGGGAAACAATGCCCGCGGCCCTGCACATCGTCAACCCGAAGCTGCCCGGCTGCGCGGTCGGCTACGAGTACCTGGCCGGGGTCGGCGTGGCCTTCAAGTTAGTCTGGGCGATGGGACAGCAGCTCAGCGGCGGCGAGCGCGTCAGTGAGGAGTTCCGCGACCTGCTGATGGACGCCCTGGCACTGGTCGCCATCGGCACGGTGGCGGACGTGGCGCCGCTGCTTGACGAGAACCGGGTGCTGGTCAGCTACGGGCTCAGAACAATCGGCTCAACGGGGCGCCCCGGACTGGACGCCCTGTTGCAGGTCACCCGCCTGCGGCCCGAATACTTGACCGCGCGGGACATCGCCTTCCGACTCGCCCCGCTGCTGAACGCGGCAGGACGCATGGGGCACCCCCGCGCGGCCGTGGAACTGCTGACGACCCGGGACGCGGACGCCGCCGGGAAACTGGCACGCGAACTGGACCAGACCAACCGCCAGCGCCGCCGCGTGCAGGACCGCACCTGCCGGCACGCCGAGCAACTGGCCGAAGCCGAGGGCGGGCCCGCCGAGCGGCCCTGCATCGTGCTGAGCCACCCCGAGTGGCACCAGGGCGTGGTCGGGCTGGTGGCCTCCCGCCTGGCGGAGCGCTACGGCCGACCCGCCTTCGTGTTCGCCCAGAACGGCGAATGCGTCCGCGGCAGCGCCCGCAGCGTGCCCGGCTTCCCGCTGTTCACCGCCGTCTGCGAGTGCGCCGACCTGCTGGAAGAATACGGCGGCCATGAGGGCGCCGCCGGCCTGACGCTGAAACCGCAACGACTGCCCGCTTTCATCGAACGAATCGAGGGCATCGCGGCCGAGCTGATGGCCGATCGGAAGGCGCCCGAAATCGCCCTTGACGGGGAGGTGACGCTCAGCGCGCTCAACCAGGGGCTGGTGGAGGAAATCGGCCGGCTCGAACCCTTCGGCCAGGGCAACCCCCAGCCCGTCTTCGGCGCCGCCGGCCTGCGCGTGGTGGGCAACCCGCGCGTTGTCGGCAGCACCTCGCGTCACCTGAGTTTCATGGTGCGCCAGGGGGACACGACGCTGCGCGCCTTCGCGATGGGCAAGGCGGAGTGGGCGCCCGAATTGCGCAAACGCCAGGGCGAAACCCTCTCGCTCGCCTTCGAGCCGGGCATCAACACCTACCGGGGCCGCAACGAAGTCGAACTGCGCGTGCGAGACATGCAATGGGACGCCGAGCGCGTCGTCGTGCGCCCGCCGGCCTGAAGACCTACGTCGGGCGCGGCTGGTACCTGGACGTGCTCGATCGGGCCACCGAGCTTCTGGGCGAAGATTACTGAATACCGGGCCGCTGCCGCCGGGGCATCGGTCGGATGGGCATGGGCCGATCGGGCGGCGACGGCCGCTCCTGCCGGGCAACGAAGGCGGCGTGCAGCGCCGTGCCCTCGCGGACCAGCGCTGTAGCGCGACAGCCCGGCGCCACAGCGTCCAGAAGGCGGCCTTCGCCCGGCGCGTCCCGCCAGGTGAACTCCGCCCGCATCACCCGGCGCAGGAACTTCTCGGCATCCTCGGCGCCCGGCCGCTCGAACCGGATGTCCTCGTGCCGGTCGGCCGCAAGGCAGTCCAGCGCGTAGGACTCCAGCAGCCGGTCGCGGTGTTTGGCGAAAACCTCCGGGTTGCAGAAGATATCGGCCCCGATGATCTGCCCGTGCCGCGCCACCACCATCCCGAGGCTCCGGGGCCGCTCGTTCGCCTCCTGGTCGGGCATATAGTCGGCCAGGTTCGCCCGCACTGTCGCGTCATCCTGCACCCTCTGCAGGTCAGTGGTGGCGTCGGCCACCCCAAGGTTCTGACGGGACATGGCGACGCCCTCCCAGACCTCGCTCTGCGGCGCCTGGGCGACGGCCGCCGCACGCACGCTGTGAGCGGCGACCGAGGAACGGCTGCGGAAGGGAGCATCCCCCGCGCTCCAGCGCCCCTGCTCGACGCAGTAGACGGGAAGCTGCACGGCGCCGCTCTTCGGGGGCAGCAGGACGCTGTGGCGGAGCGCCCGGTTCTGTTTGCCCCCCACCAGTATCTCTCCCGCCAGCATCAGGACCGGCCGGGTGCCTTTGTTGCGGGCCAGCAGGACCGGCACCCGGCCGCCCTCCTTCTCCGTGATGGTGAGGGCGCCGGATTCAAGAGCCTCGTCCAGCGACAGGTAGAGCGTCTCGTCCTCGACCTCGGGCAGCTCCACCAGAAAGACGGTCAGGCCGCGATGCTCGTGCCAGGGTCTGACGGACGCCCTCCGCACAAGCCAGGTGAGGGGGTTGTCCGGCACCGCCAGCGGATCATCGCCCCAGATCGGGATCTCTAAGATCAGCAGCATTCCCTTTTCATCGAGACGTCGCAACAGATTCGGCGCCTGGGGATTGTGTGCAATGCGCGAAAAATTGGCACCGGCGCGTTTCATCAGATCCACATCGGGATTTACCAGTTCGTCGGGCTCGGTGTTGCCAAACACTCCCGCATCATCGCTGATCCGGTTAAAGCCGACCAGGCGGACCGGCCATGGTGGTAGCCGCCAGGACCAGCGCGCACGCCAGCAAAAACGACAGTGTGAACCGTTGCATATCCACTATCTCCTCCGGCTATGGCCAGGGCCCGGACGCAACGCGGGCCCGTTGTTCCCGGCGTAACCATCATCGAACGTCCCGGGTTGTTCAGCCATATTAGACGCGCAGAGCCGGCAAAAGTTCCCGGCGCCGGGCGGCGGCAGGGATGTTCCAGCACGCCCGCGCAACGCAGGGATGGCGCGAACGGCAAGCGGAGGACCTCACGCAGCCCGGCCGGGGGAAGAGGCCCCCTCACTCGGCCAGCATGAGCATGCGGCCGCAACTGTGGCAGTAGACGACCTTCTTGTCCCGCATAAGCAGGTTCTCGGTCTGTTTCGTTATGCGGGTGAAGCAGCCCCGGCAGACGCGTCCTTTCACGCGGGCAAGGGCGTTACTGTGGCGGGCGGCCAGGCGGTCGTAGCTGGACAGCACCTCCGGGGGTATCTCGTCCCTCAGCCGATCGCGCTGCTCGGTCAGCTCTTCAATGCGCTGCTCGTATTGGCGGGTCGCCTCGGCCACGTGCTCTTTGATGCGTTCCAGTTCCTTCTCGGCCTCCTCGGCTTCCCGGTTGAGCTGTTCTTCCTCCTGGCGCAGTTCATCAACGGCCTGCAGGGCCGTGAGGGCTTCGTCTTCCCAGCGGGAGATGTCGGCCTGGCGGCTGCGGATGGTGTTCTGGATGGTGTCCAGCTCCCTCTGGTTGCGCACGGCGTTCAGCTGCATGACCAGGCGTTCGATCTCCTGCTCGGCCTGCTCGATGTTCAATTGCGCGGCGTCGGCTCCCTTGGCGTTTTCCATGCGCTTGTCGTGGGCTTCGCGGGCCTGACGCCTCTTGCGCTCGAGCTTGCGGGCCTGGTTGCGGACATCGATGGAGAGCTTGTCCCGGTCGCCGCACGCCTGCTCTATCTCTTTGTTGAGTTCCTGGAGAGCCAACAGCTTCTCGAGTGTCTCGCGCATGAGTGTTCTTCAATGCTGGAGGATTAAATGAGAAAAGCCCGACCTCTTTCGAGATCGGGCCTTGGCGGGCTCGGTCCGGGCCGAAGCACGGCCGGACCGCGGTAGCATGTAAAGCCGGCGTTCCCATCCGAGCATAGGCGTTGCTGGCCTTCTTATCCGGAGAAGATCAGGGTCAGCAGTCTACGAGTTTCCCGGCAGGCTGTCAATAAAGCCTTCCAGCTGGCGGCTGCGCACGGGGTGCTGGAGTTTGCGCACGGCCTTGGCCTCGATCTGGCGCACCCGCTCGCGGGTGACGTTGAAGATGCGCCCCACCTCTTCGAGCGTGTACGTGTAGCCGTCCCCCAGCCCGTAGCGCAGCTTGATGATCTCCCGCTCGCGATAGGTGAGCGTATTGAGCACGGAGCCTATCTTATCCTTCAGCATCTCCTGGGCGGCCAGGGAGATGGGACTGGCGGTGGTCTCGTCCTCGATGAAGTCACCGAAAAAGCTGTCATCGCCGTCGCCGACGGGGCGGTCCAGGCTGATGGGCCGCTTGGAGATCTTCAGCACCCGTCGCACCTCGCTGATGTTCAGGTCGGTCCGGTCGGCGATCTCCTCCAGGGTCGGCTCGCGGCCTTTCTCTTGCACAAGCTGCTTGACGGTGTTGCGGATGCTGCTCATCGTCTCGATCATGTGCACCGGGATGCGGATGGTGCGGGCCTGGTCGGCGATGGCGCGGGTGATGGCCTGGCGGATCCACCAGGTGGCATAGGTGCTGAATTTATAACCGCGCCGGTACTCATACTTGTCCACGGCGCGCATCAGGCCGGTGTTGCCTTCCTGGATAAGGTCCAGGAAGCTCAACCCCCGGTTACGGTACTTCTTCGCGATGCTGACAACCAGGCGCAGGTTGCCGCCGCTGAGCTCCTGCTTGGCCTTCTCGTACTCGTCGTGCACCATGTGCGTTGTGCGCACGCGGCGGCGCAACAAGTCAAACGGACAGCATATCCGGTCCTCCAGGTGGCGCAGCTCCGCCTCCAGCCCCCGCTGCCTGGCCTTCGCGGTGTCTTTCTCCCGCAGTTCCTGCAGCTCGCGGTGGAGGGCCTCCATGCGATCGAGCAGTTCATCCGCGATGTCCAGCAAGGGCTGGATCCGTTTGATGCGCAGGTGGAGTTCCTCCAGCAGGATCATGCATTTGCGTTCGTAGCGGCGGATGGTCTGCAGGGCGCGCACCTTCGCGGCCTGGTCGGCCTCGGGGCGGCGGTAGTTCTGCCATTCCTCGCGGCGTTTTTCCATCAGTTTGCTGATGGTCTCCAGGTTCTCGGCCACGCGTTCGGTCATGCCGTCTTTCTGGGTGTCGCCCAGGGCACTGACGTTGAGCGTTCTGTCGAAAGGCAGTTCACCTTCGTGCACAGCCCGCAGCACCTCGACGCAGCGTTCGATGCAGGGAGCGAACTGCATGATGTTCTTTCGGAAGCTCTTGCGACCGACCTCGATGCGCTGGGCCAGCGCGATTTCCTCGTGCCGTTTCAGCAACGGTATCTGGCCCATCTGGGTCAGGTAGATGCGCACGGGGTCGTCTATCTTCTCGGTGGTACTGATCGAGGTTTCCGCCTCGTCCTCGTCCTCTTCGTCGTCCTCGGATTTGAGGAACAGCTCTCCCTCATCCTCCCCAATCTGGTTCTCGTCGACCAGTTCGATGCCTTTTTCATCGAGAATCAGGAGAATCTCGTCAATGTACTCCGGGCTGACGACATCATCGGGGAGGAATTCGTTGAGCTCCTCGTAGGAGAGGAACCCCCTGTCCTTCCCCCGGTCAATGAGGGATTTGATCTCCCCTTCTATCGTGCTGCGCTCGACTGTTTTCTGTTCCGCCATCGGCGTACGAACTCCCGAGTTTATCTGTTGTTCGCCGACTGTTTGTCCTCTTGTCTCAACCGCTCGGCTCGCTCCATGAGCGCGCGGTCGTCCAACTCCTCGGGCGGTGTGTCCGGGGCCGCCCTTTGCGCTTCACGGTTCAGATATGCCAGATATCCTTCCAATCGCTCCCGTGCGTTTCGTTCGGGGTCTTTGACGCGCTGACGCCGCGCCTTCTCCTGGGCCAGCGCGGCCGAGGCCGCCGCGGCCAGCCGCTCGTCCTGCAGCGAACTCACGAAGCTGACGCCCTTCTGCTCCTGTTGGAGAAACCGCCGCAGCACCTCCGTTTCGGCGCAGTCCTTCAGTACCTCGAGGGGCACCCTCTGGGCCGCGTCCGCCGCCAGGTCGGGTCGGGCCAGCATCAGCCCCAGCAGTTCACCGGGCACCAGGTCGTGGGCCGACAGCTTACGCCCCTCCGGCCCCTCGCCGCCGGGTGTGCTCCTCGGGGCGCGGCTCTGGACGAAAGACCAGACCGAGCGCGGATCCACTTTCAACTCGTCGGCTATCCAGCGGACGATCATATCCCGCCGGGCCGGGTCCGCAACCTTCGCGGCGAATTCGGCCACGTCCCGGAACGCCGCCGTGCGCCCCTCTATAGTACTTTGGTCGTGTTCGACGCGGGCAAGTTCAAGCCGAAACTCGAAAAAGCCGTCGCTCGACTCCACCACCCGGCGGAAGGCATCCCCTCCGCGCTCGAGGATGAACTCGCAGGGATCCTGCCCGGCCGGCAGCCGGGCGACGCGAATCTCCAGCTCCTCGTCCAGCAACACCTCGATGCTGCGGGCGGCCGACTTCCGGCCGGCCTCATCGGCATCGAAGACCAGCACCACGCGCTCGCAGAGCCGGCTCAGCCGGCGCCCGTGCTCCTCGGTCAGCGCTGTACCCAGCACCGCGACGGCTTCCTGGACGCCCTCCTGGTGGGCCATGATGACGTCCGTGTAGCCTTCCAGCACCACGGCCTGTCGGCCGGACCGTATGGTGGCCGCGGCCCGGGCCAGGCCGAAAAAGCATTCGCTCTTGTTGAACAGCGGCGTCTCGGGGCTGTTGAGGTACTTCGGCTCCTGGTCCGGTTCCAGCGCTCGTGCCCCGAAAGCTATCGTGCGCCCCGTCACGTCGGTTATCGGGAACATCAGCCGGTTGCGGAACCGGTCATAGTGGCCGGGGGCGTTTTTGCGAGCCAGGGCCAGACCCGCCGCCTCCACCACCTCGGCCGGGTAGTCGCGGCCGGCGGCGCAGTTCAGGAAGTGCTCCCAGCCGTCCGGCGCGTAGCCGAGCCGCCACCTTTCCACGGACTCGGCGCTGAAGCCTCTCTCTGCCAGGTAGTCGCGCGCCTTCTGCCCGCCGCTGCTTTTGGCCAGGCATTTCTGGTAGAAGGCGGTCGCCAGTTCGTTGACCTCGCGTAGCCTTGTGAGCTTGCCGGGCGCCGGGCCGTCCCCGGCGCGGTAACGGGCCAGGTCAACGCCCGCCTCGCCCGCCAGGGTGCGCAGGGCTTCGCCGAAGCTGAGGCCCTCCATCTTCTGCAAAAACGTGAAGATGTTGCCCCCTTCTTTACATCCGAAGCAGTAGTAGAGCCCCTCCTCGGGGTCAATGGAGAAGGAAGGGGTTTTCTCCTGATGGAACGGGCAGAGCGCCCAGAACCTGCCCCCCCGCGAAGTGACCTCGCAGTAGCGCCCCACAATACGCGCAAAATCCACGTTGCGCGCAATCTGTTCGACTACGTGTTGCGGCACGCGACCTGCCACAGACTTCCTCTGGTAGCGCCGACGCCCGGGGCCCTGGGGGAGAATGAGCCGTTCTTGCCCGACTACACACTTCCACGTACATACATTCTACCCGCTCTTGGCCCGCGCCGCAAGGAAAACAGACTGCCTGGTTCATCCCATGGCCGGCCCTGCCACCGACAACGGCGCCGTCCAATGCGTGACGCCGGGGGCGCTTCCCCGGCCGGCGAGCCCGCCTGGCCGCCCCTGCTCCGGTTGAAGCAGCCGGGATACCGGGGCTACTGCCCCCGCCTGAGCGGTTGACATCTCGCCCGTGCATAGGCTACTGTGCCGGGACGGCCAGGTAGGCGCTCTGCAGGCCGCGATACAGGAGACAAGCCGGTGCCCGACGAAGGTCGCCTTCAGCCCCTGAACTGCCCCAGCTGCGGCCGGGAGGCGTCCGAGTACGAGCCGAGCAAGTGGCAGTGCCTGCGCTGCGGTCGGCGCTTTGCCTACGAGGCGCCCGCCCGCCCCGACAGCTACCAGAGGGTCGAGCACGTCACGACTCTCGACGATTCGTCTTTTTTCGTCTGCGCCAACTGTCACGGCCGGTTCCCGCGCCAGAGCTACCCCGAGTTCGTCTGCAAGAAGTGCGACAAGAGCTTCTGCGCCGAGCATATGCACAAGGAGGTGAAGGGCTACTGCAAGGCGTGCGGCCACACGTGGACGTGCGTGGGCTGCCTGATTTTGGCCCTCCTGGCGTTCGTGCTCCTGGCTGTCCTGGGCGGATGCTGACCGGACCCGCTCCGAGGACGGGCGGGCCGGCGGCGACAGAAAGCATACCCGAACGGAGACCGAGAAGATGGACGAGATGACCTCACAGCAGCGCTTCCGGCGCATGTACGAACACCGCGAGGCCGACCGCGTGCCCCTCACAGACATACCCTGGGGGGCCACCATCGAACGCTGGCGCCGGGAGGGCATGCCGGAGGACGTCAGCTTCGTGGACTACTTCGGCCTGGACCACATCTCCAGCATCAGCGTGGACAACAGCCCCCGCTACCCCACCCGCACCGTCGAGGAGACCGATGAGTACGTGGTCCGAACCACGAAGTGGGGCGCCACGCTGCGCAACTGGAAGCACGCCGCCTCCACGCCGGAGTTCCTCGACTTCACCATCACCGACCCGGACTCCTGGGCCCGGGCGAAAAAGCGCATGCAGCCGACCCCCGACCGCGTGGACTGGGACCACCTGCGGCAGAACTACCCGAAGTGGAGGGAACGCGGCGACTGGATCGTCGGGGGGCTCTGGTTCGGCTTCGACGTGACCCATTCCTGGACGGTCGGCACCGAGCGGGTGCTGATGGCGCTGGCCACCGACCCCGACTGGTGCACGGACATGTTCAACCACTTCCTGGACGTCAACCTTGCCCTGCTGCAGATGGTGCTGGACGAGGGCTACGAGATAGACTGCGTAAGCTGGCCGGACGACATGGGATACAAGGGGCACCAGTTCTTCAGCCTGCAGATGTACCGCGACCTGCTGAAGCCGGTGCACAAACGCGCCATTGACTGGGCCCACCAGCGCGGCATATACACCCACCTCCATTCGTGCGGGGATGTGCGGCCCCTGGTGCCGGAACTGGTCGAGATAGGGCTGGACGCGCTGAACCCCCTTGAGGTCAAGGCCGGCATGGACCCCCTGGCCGTGAAGGCGCAGTGGGGGGATCAGCTCGTGCTGCACGGCGGCATCAACGCCGTCTTCTGGCCGCAGCCCGAGAAGGTCGAGGCCGAGATCCGCCGGCTCCTGCCCGAGCTGAAGCGCGACGGCGGCTACATCTTCTCCTCCGACCACTCGGTGCCCTCCAGCGTCAGCCTGGAGGACTTCCGCCGCATCATGGAGCTGGCCCGGGAAATCGGATCCTACAGGTGAGGCCGCCGGGCCCCTCACCCCCGCTCAGTTGCCCGAATGGCGCCGGCCCGGCACCTGACTTCCGACGGCGCAGCAAACTCCGGAAGACCCCGGCAGCGGGGCAGGACGCCCCCCATCCCTATTCGCGTCTCGTCGTCCCGTCCGTTCCGGTCGTCGGGGTGGCGCCGCCCGTTGCCGGTGCGTCCAGCACGGACAGCTTGCAGATGACCGCTCCGGCCACCACCAGGACGCAGGCCAGCACCAGGCTGAGGCCAGGCCTGACGCCGAGGTAGAGACAACTGAACGCGACGCTGAGCACGGGTGTCCCGTAGCTGATGGCGGCCACCAGCACGATGTTGCCCCGCCGCATGGCCAGGTCCCAGAACGTGTAGGCCAGCATGACCGGCACCAGCATCGTGAAGGCGAGCTCCAGCGCAACGCGCCCCGACCAGACCGACTGCTCCCCCAGCAGAAACCTCGCGCCAAGCAGCAACGCCCCGCTGAAGAGGATGAAGATGCAGACGGGGCCGGTCTCGATGCCCTCGCCCCAGCGCCGGCTCAGGTTCGAGTAAAGCGCCCACGAGACCGCCGCCCCGAGTGCCAGCAAGTAGGGCAGGGAGCCGGCCGCCAGGTCGGCCAAAAAGGCGGCCCAGGTGAACGCCTCCGCCTCCGAGCCGGCCAGCGCGGCGCCCGCAAACGCCAGGAAGGCCCCGGGCAGCAGCCAGAGGCGCGCCCGTTTGCCCAGCAGCGGCACCGCCAGCAGCATCGTCAACCCCGGCCACAGGTAGTTGATGATGCTGGCGCCGATGGCCTCCCGGCGCGTCTGCGCAAGCCCCACAGCCAGGTAGAGGCAGAACATGCTGGACGCGAACAGCGCCCCGCAGCCGACCAGGTAGCGGCCGGGCGTGCGCCTCAGAGACCTCCAGCGCCCGGTGGCCACCACCCAGGCGCCGTTGAGCACGCCGCCGCCCAGCATCGCCAGAGCCCCGGTCGTGGCGGCGCCGAGCTGCTCCGACATGCTCCGCGCGATGCCGACCGTCAGGCTCCAGAACAGGATGGCCAAAACGCCCAGGGCCGTGTAAACGGCCGGGGCGCGCTCAACTGCGGGCACGGCGGTCTCCCGTAAGCACCAAAGTCGGGGGGAGGAGAAGAACCGTCATCATAGCCGCCGCCCACCCCGGCGGCAACGTCACAACAGCCCGCACAGCGGGCGCGCCCGGGGCGCTCTTTCGGAGCGGCGGCCCGTTGGGACGGCGCCGCACTGCAGAATTCGCAGTCCGTGCCTCTCGCACAACCCCACATCGTCCGGGCCGCGCTCTCTGGAGGGGGACCCCGGGATGCGCCCGGGGCTGGTATGCCGCCTGCTTACAGCAGGCCTGTCCGCGTGCAACGCACAGGCAGGTTGTCCGGCACTAATCCTCTCAGATATCGAGCGGAACCACTTCCCGCTCGGCCTCGGGATAGAGGGCGTCTACCTCCTCCTGCGCCTCGATGGTGCGGGCCAGGGCCGTGACGATGCGCGCGTAGCTCAGCGTCTCCTCCAGGGACAGCGCCCGGTCGCGGCGGTCCTTGAGCCACTTGTGGCAGACCTGGTATCCGCCCACCTGGTATTCCCAGACCTCCGGCGGCACCGGCTCGAAGTACTGCGTCCGGTTGATGTAGACGCGCTCTTCCTCGGGCTCGTAGCGGAAGCCCTTCGCCTTCGTGCGCGCCACGACGCCGTCGCCCTCGCCCTCGAACTTCGCGTCCGGCGGGGTCAGCTCGTCGGACTCCAGCAGGTGCAGCGCCGTCAGGCGCCGGCCGAGGGCGGCCAGCACGCGGAAAAGCTCCGGGTCCGAGGTGAAAGGCACGCGCGGGAAGTCTATCTTCAGGAACTCGGCGTACTTCTCCCGGTAGGCAGGGGCGTAGAACACGGCATAGACGTAATGGAAGACGTCCTCGGGCGTCGGCGCGAACCCGTAGGCGTGGCGGAGCGCCGGGATGAGGTCGGGATGCAGGTTCGGCCGCCGCTCGGCGTTCTCCTCCAGCTCGCTGAAGAGGTCGTCTTTCGATGTGTCGGGGTAGCAGTACAGCGGGAAAACATAGTCAATGGTTTTGGCAGAAACTGCCACGTGCTCCACGGGGGAGACTGCAGGAAGTGCATGGTGCCAGCCCCCTGCTCGCTCCACCCTGCGCGGCGTGACCAGCGCCCGGTTGTCCCGCCCGAGCATATGCCGCATCAGTTCTTCGCGGCCCCGTTCAATGACAGCGGGATGGTAGAAGAGATGCCTTTCGTCAAAAGGGCGATAGAGGCACATGGTGAACTTGTCCTGCCATTCGGCGTCTTCGCGCACCTGCCGCCGGGCTTCCGAGAGGGCCCATTTCCTCTTGTCGCTCAAGCCGTATGCCTGTCGCACCAGTTCGTCAGGGACATTAGGGTCCCGGAACTGGCGGATGCGCCGCTCCAGGGCTTGCCGGTCGAAGTCAATCACGAACCGGTCACGTGACGTGACGATGCCCACGCTGTTGACCGGCATGATTTCAGTGACCCTGGGGAACCCGTTGTATCTCTCCAGCGCCGCCTCATCCCTCGGCACGAAGAGATAGAACTCCTCGTGGGGGGTTATCTCCTCCCAGTCGGTAGAGGCGTGGTCGTGGTCGGTGAGCCAGGCGTACTTCTGCTTTCGGAGTCCCCAGAGTTCGCTGTGGAATACGCGCGCCACGGTCCTCGCCTCCTCTCAGGCAGAATAGGCCAACACCTCGACCTGGCTCTTCTCCTTGCGGGCGGTCTCGACTATGCGCTCAAGGTTGACCGCGGTTTCGTCTTCGAACCAGCTCTCGCCGCAGGTCTCGCAGACCAGCGCGGGCACGTGCCGCACCACGACCACGCCGAAACCGAGTTCCACGGTGAAGGTGGTCTCGCCCGGCCCCACGCGGCCCCCACACAACGGACAGCGGTCCGGTGGTGTTCCCTGTTTCGTCATCTCTCCCTCCGTGTCCGGAAATCCGCATCGAACCCCATATCGCGGCCCGGCCGCGTTTGCTATACGCTATTCGACATCCCGCCCGGCGGCAAGCCGCCGGGTATGAGTGCGGCGCCGCGCTCTGCGAGCGCGCAAGGCGCCGCACTCCAGAAATCGCCGTTCGTGCACGTCGCACAACCCTACGTGGATCGGGGCCCTGCAAAACTTGTCCACCCCGTCACTCCGGCAGTTTGAGGAAGAAGGATATCGCCACGCCCTGGCGGATGTCGAAGACGTTCTCGTCCGGGCTGCCGTCGGGACAGGTTTCGCGTTTGAGCGAGTTGCCGTGCAGGTCGAGCACGTATATCTCGTCGAAGGTTTTCATCAGGCTGCGGCGCATGCCGCGGAAGGTGGGGTTGTCCAGCCAGGAGTGGTTGGTGATCATGCCGACCACGCCCCGGCCGGCCTGCTCTATCTTCCACTGGGCGAACCGCAGGAACTTGACGTAGTCGTCCTGGAGCCATTTCGGGTTCTTCTCGCCCAGCGGTTCGCCGTCCACCTGCTTGTAGTCCTCGATCCTGCCGGTTATCCACTCGCCGCGGTTGCTGGAGTGGCCGGAGTAGGGCGGATTGCCGAGGATGACGAGTATGGGCTTGCGTTTCTTCACCTCCCCGGCCAGGCGGCTCTCCTCGGCGAGGGATTTCATCCCGGGCAGTTCGGTCTGCTCCAGTTCTTCCATCTCGAGGGTGTTGGTGAGGTAGAACTTGAAGCGTTCATCCGGCTCCAGCCGGTGGCCCAGTTCCTCCAGGAAGAAGCCCATTTTCAGGTGCCCCACGGCGTACGGCGCCATCATCAGCTCGAAGGCGTGGAAGCTCTCGAGGATGTGCTTTCTGATGAAGTCGCCGCGCTTGCCCGCGCCGTGATTGGCCACGAACTCGTCCACGGCCCGCCGGCAGGCGCGGGCGACGAAGGTCATCGTCCCGGCGGCCGGGTCCAGCAGCGTGACGTCCTCGGAGGCCAGCCCCTCGGGCTTGCCGAACTTCTCCTTCAGGATGCCGTGCAGGGAGCGAACGATGTAGTCCACCACCGGCTCGGGGGTGTAGTAGACGCCGCGGCGCTCGCGCTCGGCGGGGTCGTATTCGGCCAGGAAGGGTTCGTAGAAGTGGACGATGGGGTCGGCGCCCTTGCCGTCCTCGTAGTAACGGTTCAGTATCTGCGGCACGTCGGCCACGCGCAGCACCTGGGCGATCTCGTCCACGGTCCACACGATCTCCTCCGGCGGGTCCTCCAGCGAGATGAAGCGGAACACGTCCCTCAGCACGCCGATTGTGCGGGGGACGTGGTCGTAGGCGGAGCGGCGGGTGAAGGCGTCGCCGGCGCGGGTGCGGGCGGCGAACAGGCCGTAGGTGACCGTCTGGGCGTAGAGGTCGGCGAACTGCTCCGGCTGGAGTCGTCCCATCAAGAACTTCTGGAAAGCCCGGTAGAATCCGAGCAGGAGGCCGGGGCCGTCCGCCAGTTCGGTTTCCAACTGGTCGAGCACGAGGTCCCGGAGAAAACGGGTGCGCTTGGCCAGTTCGACCGCCAGCGACGGGGCGTCGTAGGTGCGCGGCATGCTGAAGGAGAGGAAGCGCTCCAGCAGCGCCCCGGTCTCGTCCACGTCCTGCGGCGGGGGGACGGCACCGATGCGGGTGAGCGTGCCGGGCTGGCCCGCCAGGGCGCGCTCCACCATCCGGCCGTCGCGGTAGAGGCGGAACTCGAAGAAGTTCGTCAGGATGAGGTTGGGAAAGGTCTCGCGGTAGCGCCTCAGTTGGTCGGTGTCTTCGATGACGTCGAGCCGCTCCTGCTCGGGACGTTTCGCCTCGACATAGCCGGTTATCTCGTGGTCGCCGTCCCAGACGCGGAAGTCCGGGTTGCCGGCCTCGGTGGGGGTCGGCAGGGCGGTGACGTGTATGTCGTCGCGGCCGGAGTCGGCGGCGAACGCCTCCATCAGGCCGGCGAGGGAGCCGTAGTAGCTCAGCTCGGTGGCGTCGCCGCGGGAAGCCACCTCGTGCAGCGAGCGGAAGTAGTCCTTCAAGAGGGTCTTCATCGTCATGGGCTACATTGCAACACTCAGT
This sequence comes from Candidatus Brocadiaceae bacterium, assembly GCA_003551305.1. Lineage (GTDB taxonomy): Bacteria > Planctomycetota > Brocadiia > SM23-32 > SM23-32 > B1Sed10-231. The sequence continues at coordinate 2,845 of PUMJ01000060.1, read as the reverse complement.
AGCGGGGCCGTCAAGGGGAGGCTGCCTCCACGGCGGCTCGCCGCGGGCTCGGCCGGGTTGAACCGGCAGCGTCGTAGGCGCAGAACCGAAGCTGCCTGGCGCCCCGCACGCCCTCTGAATTCTACCGATCGCAGACCAATCAGCCCGCAGGCGGCAGGAAGGACAGGGCACTCAGAGCCTCCGGGAAGGTGGCGAGTGCCACCCCGACCGCAAGCCACAGGACGCCGACGGTCTCGAGGTGGAGTCCGCCTATGCTCGCTTCGGCTATGAGCTTTTCGTTCTTCTGGTCTCCCGTCTTGCGGGCCTTTGCTTCATCCGCAAGCTGCTCCTGAACCTCCTTGATGCGCTTCCCGGTCCCATTCTTGAGATCACGGACATCCTTTCGCAGTATCGCATATCGCTCTTCCAGCCATTCCACACGTTCCCGCAGCGTTGCGTCTTCAGGCACATTTGGGGGCCCGGCATGTGCAACGAGGTGCGATCGAGACATGATTGCCGCCGTCACCTTATCGGCACGCTCCTCACCCCCCTGCCCGGCGATGACGGCAAAAACCCCTTTCCACCATTCGCACACCGAGCTTCCCAGATTCGGAAGGCCAAACAGCTTGCGCGTCTTTGACAGACCGATGGCGACGGTAACGATGCCGGCAAGCTGGAGGATGCCGCCGCTCCATCGCAAGTGGGATTCCTGATCCAGACCCCAGGACGCCGGCACCATATAGACCAGGATATGAGGAAGCCCGTATGACACAGCTATCAGGGCAAGACACGCAACGCCCCACCGGCCTTTGCCGAGGTGTGGCTTCAGACGCCGCAGTTTACGCACAAGCTCGTGTGCCATGGTTAAAGCCTCCCGGTTCCGGTCTTACTCAGGGCCTCAACCGCCCCGCCCAACACTCCTTTTTCTGCCGCCGTCCCTGCGGCCGGTCAGGCGCTGTGGAGGGCGGAGATTTCCTCCTCGATCCGGCGGCGCTCCTCCTGCAGGCGCTGCACGCGCCCGCGGGCCTCCTGCAGGCGCCGTTCGGCGTCCTCGATCCTCTCCTCTGGCGCCTGGTGGTTGTTGAGCAGTTCGATGGCGCCGGCGAGTCGGCGGACTTCGTCCCGGGCCTCCTCTATGCGCTCCTCGGCCCGCACGTAGCGGTAGGCGAGTTCGTGACGGGGGCTCTCCCAGAGCCGCGCGACTTCCTCCTGCACGGCCCGTTCGGCCTCCCGGCGGAGCCGGCGCAGCTGCTGCGCCTCCTGCGTCCTGGATTCGTGTTCGAGGGCGTCCATGACCTGCCTGGCCGCCAGGATGCGGTTTATCTCGGCGCGGGTGGCGCGGACGCGTTCGCGCGCCTCCTGCAGGCGGGGCTGGTACCGGCGGTCCACCTCCTGCCGGGCGGCCACGCGCGCGACCCGCGAGCGCCTGTCCTGCCACTGCTCGTAGAGCGTCCGGTAGCTGCTCTCGCGGCTGCGCAGGGAGCGCTGGAGCCCGGGCAGCCTGTTGAGCTGGTTTCTCAGTTCCCGCACCCGGCGGGCCCCGTCCGGGCGCCGGCGCTTCACGGCGGCGTACTCGGTCTCGTAGGTGAGGCTCCGCTGCAGTTCCTCCAGCCGGGGGCCGTAGCGGGAATGGACGCGCCGGCGGGCGGCAGCCGCGAGCCCGACATGCCGCGGTGGCGCGGCCGCATCGACGTGGCGTTCACACCGACTCCCGGCGTGCCCGCCCACCTCGCGTGGCTCAGCTGGGGCGGCAGGGTCGAGGAGCTCGTCGACGACCTTGCCGAGCTGTGCGACGCCGGGCACCCGCAGGCCGCCGCGGTGCTCGCCGAGCACGCCCACCGCCGGGCGGATGAGGCGATCGCCGCCGTCGACGATCTCGACGACTGGCTCACCGAGGTCTCCGCGCGACTGGCCGAGCTGCACCTGCGCGCCTGCCGACAGGATCCGCCGGAGCCCGTCGAGCTCGCCGGCCGGCTCGTCGACCTCGAGCTCACCTCGCCGCTCGACGGCTTTCCCCGGGCAGCGGAGACCTACGCCGAGGTCCTCGGCGCCGAGGGCCTCGCGGCCTTCCGCCGGCGGGTCGCCCCGCTGTGGGAGGCGCTGGGGTCGCGCTACGCCGAGTGGCCGCTCCAGCGGATCCGGCTGCGCGAGGCGATGATCGGGCTGGCCCTGGCCAGCGGCGACCCCGACGAGCTCATCGGCGCCTACCGCCAGGACCTGCACACCCAGGACGCCTACCTCGCCATCGCCCGGGCGCTGGCCGCGGCGGGTCGCGACGCCGAGGCCGAGGGGTGGGCACGCGAGGGCCTCGAGGCCCGCGACGAGGTGGCCTGGCCGACCCCGCCGCTGCAGGCCTTCCTCGTCGGGCTGCTGCGCTCGCGTGGCGAGGAGGCCGCGGCGCTCGAGGTCTTCCTCGACGCACTGCTGCGGTCGCCGTCGCTGACCGCCTACCGGCGCCTGCTCGCCGAGGCCGGCGACGAGGCCCCGGCGATGCGGCAGCGGGCGCTCACCGCGCTGACCGAGCGCCTCGAACGACCTGCCGATGGCGCCACTCGCGCCGACCCCGCGCTGTCGGATGCGCTCGTCGAGATCCTCGCCGCTGAGGGCCAGCCCGAGCGCGCCCGGCAGGTCGCGACCCACCACGGCTGCAGCCGCCGGGTGTGGCTCGCCCTCGCGCCGAGCCTCGAGGCGACCCATCCGCTAGAGGCCGCCGACGTCTACGAGCTCGAGCTGCGCGCGCTGCCGGAGGCCGGGAGCGAGGAGAGCACCGAGGAGGCCGTCGACTTCCTCGCCCGCCTGCGCCGGCTCGCCACCGCCGCCGGCCAGCCCGAGCGCTTCGACAACGCCCTCTTCCGCGTCCGGCTCG
>PUMJ01000071.1 GCA_003551305.1 Candidatus Brocadiaceae bacterium | reverse complement strand
CCATCATCCGCCGCAACTACGGCTGCACCCACTTCATCGTCGGGCGCGACCACGCCGGCCCCGGCCCGGGCTCCGACGGCGAGGACTTCTACGGCCCGTACGACGCCCAGGAACTGATCCAGAAGTACGCCGACGAGATCGGCATCGAGATGGTGCCGTTCCAGGCCATGAGTTTCGTGGAGGACCGTGCCGAGTACGTGCCGGCCGACGAGGTGCGCGAGGACGAGGAGGTGCTCAACCTCTCCGGCACCGAGTTCCGCCGCCGCCTGCGCGAGGGGCTGGATATCCCCGAGTGGTTCTCCTACCCGGAGGTGGTGGCCGAGCTGCGCCGCAGTTTCCCGCCGCGCCATCAGCAGGGCTTTACCGTGTTCTTCACCGGGCTTTCGGGTTCGGGCAAGTCGACCATCGCCAACGCCCTGCGGGTCAAGCTGATGGAGCTGGGCGGGCGCGCCGTCACGCTGCTGGACGGCGACATCGTGCGCAAGGAGCTCTCCAGCGAGCTGGGCTTCTCGCGCGAGCACCGCGACATCAACGTGCAGCGCATCGGCTTTGTTGCCAGCGAGATCACCAAGAACGGCGGCTGCGCCATCTGCGCCCCCATCGCCCCCTACACCGACATGCGCCGCCGCGTGCGCGAGCGCATCGAGGACGCGGGCGGGTTCCTGGAGATCCACGTGGCCACGCCGCTGGAGACCTGCGAGCAGCGCGACCGCAAGGGCCTGTACGCCAAGGCGCGCGCCGGCCTGATCAAGGAATTCACCGGCATCGACGACCCGTACGAAGAGCCGGAGCACCCGGAGCTGCGGATCGACACCCGCGAGATGACCCCGGACGAAGCGGCCCACCGGATCCTCCTCAAGCTGGAAGGCATGGGGTTCATCCGCAACCCGTAGCCCGCGCACGGCCCGCCGCCCCGCCGGGACACCCGTGGGAGTCACCGTAGGAGCGGCCTTGGCCGCGAACGGACGGGCGTGCGCCCCGGGCTCGCGCTTGTTCGCGTGCGAGCACGCTCCCACGGGCGGTTGGGGCGCTCCCCACGGGCGGTTGGGGCGCTCCCCACGGGCGGCTGGGGCACCGTAGGAGCGGCCTTGGCCGCGAATCATGAATCATCCTGCGGTGCTACCCTTGGAGCAACGAATCCGAACCAACCCGGAGCAGGCTCATGCCACGGAAGGCGAGAGCACACCGACTGCGCCTCGGGCGCGTGAGTGAAACCGGACGGCCATATCTCATCACGGCCGTGTGCGCTGAACGGCGCAAGTGGTTTGGCGATCTCGCATCGGGCCGATGTTTCGTGCACGCACTCCAGGAAGCCGAAGGTGACGCCCGCACTCTTTGTTTCGTGGTCATGCCCGACCATATCCACTGGTTGATGGAGCTGCAGGCCGGAACGGTTTCCCGGGCAGTCCAGAAGGTCAAGGCCGGCACCTCTCGGCGCATCGGGCGGCTATACGATCAGCCGTGTTCGGTCTGGCAGCGCGGTTTCCACGACCGCGCCGTCCGCCGCGATGAAGACCTCGCCGCCATCGCCCGTTACGTCGTCGCCAATCCGCTGCGCGCGGGCCTCGTGCGCAACCTCCGCTACTATCCCCTGTGGGATGCCGTATGGCTCTGACCGGGGTGTTCGCCCCGGGCTCGGGCTTGTTCGCGTGCGAGCACGCTCCCACAGGCGGCTGGGCCGCTCCCCACGGGCGGGCGAGGGCACCGTAGGAGCGGCCTCGGCCGCGAACGGTGCCTCTTCCTTACCATTAGCGAGTTGCGTACGCTAGACAGCGAGGAACCGGATCCGGAAACCACGCCGAAAGGCTGCAAGACGCCCATGCTCAAGCGACTCGACCTGCGAAACGTGACGGCCTTCGGCGACGCCCATCTGGAGTTCGCCCCCGGCCTGAACGTGATTGTGGGGGAGAACGCGACGGGCAAAACGCATCTGCTCAAGCTCGCGTATTCCATCCAGTCGGTGCTTGCGGAAGGCGGTCGGGGTTGGGAAGAAGAGCGGGAACCCACCAAGACCATCCTCCAGCCGCGGTTGGCGGACAAGCTTGTCGGGGTGTTCAAACCGGATGGCCTCGGCCGGCTGGCCCGGCGTCAGCAGGGGCAAAGTCGGGGTTATGTCAGTGCCCGTTTCGAGGACAAACGCTGGAATATCGACTTCGATTTCCACACCCAGAGCAAAAGCGAGGTGAATGTCACGCGCCTGCCGGAGGCCTGGCTGGACAAGCCACCGGTGTACCTGCCCACGCGCGAGCTGCTGACCATTTATCCGGGCTTCGTCTCGGTCTACGAAAACCATTACCTGGAGTTCGAGGAAACCTGGCGGGATACCTGTGTGTTGCTGGGCGCTCCGACACTGAAGGGTGCCCGCGAGGAGCGGGCGCGAGAATTGTTGAAGCCGCTTGAAGAGTTGATGGGCGGGCGTGTGGTCCTGGAAAACGGGCGCTTCTATCTGCGGCAGCCGGGCCGGGGAAACCTGGAGATGGGGCTGGTTGCCGAAGGATGGCGCAAGATCGCGACACTCGTCCAGCTCATCGTGACCGGCTCACTTCTGGAGCAGGGTTACCTCTATTGGGATGAGCCGGAGAGCAACCTGAATCCGCGCCTGATCCGCGCGGTGGCCGAGGCGATTCTCAGCGTGGCCGAGCAGGGCATTCAGGTAGTGCTCGCAACCCACAGTCTTTTCCTGTTGCGGGAGATCGATATCGCCGCCGACCGACGGGGCAAAGGGGCCGTGCGGCAGCGGTATTTCGCCCTTTCGCAGGGAAGAGCGGGGGTCGAGGTTAGTCAGGCAGATACCCTCGAGGAGATCCATCCGCTCGCTCTGCTGGATGCGGAGCTCGAGCAGGCCGACGATTATCTGGAGCTGGAGTGAAGTCGTGACAGGAAGCCGCTTCACCGAAGGTGGTCTCACCTTCCATTTTGACGCCGGTGTGGAGGCAGGGCAGTACGACGGGTGGCGGTTCTTCACCGGCGGTTTCCAGAACGCGTTCGGCGGCGCGAAAGCAGTCGACTTTGTCGCCCGGAGGGAGAAAACCACTTACCTCATCGAGGTCAAGGACTACCGTCAGCACCCGCGGACCAAGCCGAGCGAGTTGCCGGATGAGGTGGCCGCCAAGGTGCGGGACAGCCTGGCGGGGCTTGTGGCCGCCGGAGCCGGCGGGAACAGCGCATACGGTACGATTGAACCCGAAGAACGCCGACTGGCGCATCTCTGCGTCAGTGCGCGGCGGCTGCGGGTCGTGCTGCACCTGGAACAGCCGACGCATGGGCGCAAGGGGCACCGAAGACTGAACCCGTCCAACCTCAAACTGGGTCTTAAACAGCGGTTACGGTTCATCGACGCCCAGCCTCGTGTGGAGCACATGGGCACAACCCATTCGGAACATCCATGGCGGGTGACCAGCCCGTGAGCCCGACCGGGTTCGCTGCCCTTTTCCAGGTTGTGCCGGTTCGCGTGCGAGCACGCTCCCACGGGCGGTTGGGGCGCTCCCAGGGGCGGGCGAGGGCACCGGCCGCGGTGGTGGTCTGCACGGGGCGGGGCGTTTGGCTTAAACTGCTCGGCTTCCCACTACTGGTCGACGGCTTAACCCATGCTGGATATCCGCAGTCTGCGTCAGGATCTGGACGCCACCGAGGCCGCGCTGGCGCGGCGCGGTTTTACCCTGGAGCGTGAACGCTTCGAGCAGCTGGAGGCGCGCCGCAAGGAGCTGCAGGTGCGCACGCAGGAGCTGCAGGCCGAGCGCAATTCGCGGTCGAAGGCGATCGGGCAGGCGAAGGCGCGTGGCGAGGACATCGAACCGCTGAAGGCGGAGGTCTCGCGCATGGGCGACGAGCTGAAGGGCTGCGAGGACGAGCTGGAGGGCATCCAGGCCGATCTGCACGACCTGCTGCTGCACATCCCCAACCTGCCGCAGGCGGGCGTGCCGGACGGCCTGGACGAGGCCTCCAACGAGGAAGTGCGCCGCTGGGGCGAACCCACGAGGTTCGATTTCGACTGCCGTGACCATATCCAGCTGGGCGAGCCCGGTGCGCGCCTGGATTTCGAAGGGGCGGTCCGGGT
>PUMJ01000132.1 GCA_003551305.1 Candidatus Brocadiaceae bacterium | reverse complement strand
CAGCTCGAACGTCCGCCGGAACAGCACGTATCGGTTCCGCCCCCGCCCGTGGGGGTCACTCCATATGTAGGATGCGTCAGCCATGCTCATGCGTCGGTCCTCCCGGCGTTAGCTCTCAACTGCGAAAAAGGCAACTGCCGTTGTCGTTCGTCGTGTCCGTGGTGCCGTTGCGGTCAGCCCCATGCTCAGAGCAGGCAGCCGAGCAACTCGTCCATCTGCGCCGTGGCCAGCCCCACCACCCGGTCCGCTCCGCCGTAGTAGACCAGCAGTTCCCGCCCTTCCTCCCAGATGGCCGCGGTGGGGAAGACCACGTTCGGTATGATGCCGACCCTCTCCCAGTCCTCCTCGGGTTCCATGAGCGGTTCGTCCGTGCGGGCCATGACCTCCAGCGGGTTCTGCAGGTCCAGCAGGGCGGCGCCCACGCGATAGACGTGGTTGGCGTCCACGCCGTGGTAGATGACCAGCCAGCCGGCGGGCGTCCTTACCGGCGGCGGCCCGGCCCCTATCTTGCCGCCTTCCCAGTCGGCCTCCGGCTTCATCAGCAGGTAACGGTCGCCTTCGCCGTAGTCCCAGTGCACCAGATCCGGGCTGAAGGCCAGCCAGATGCTCGGCCCGTCAGTGCCGTACTCGGACCCCACCCAGCTCGAGGGGCGGTGCATCATCACGTAGCGGCCCCCCACCTTCTCGGGGAAGAGCACGCCGTCCCGGTCGTCCAGCCCCGGCGGCGTCAGCAGGCCCTGCGCGGTGAACGTGCGAAGGTCCGGAGACCGCAGCAGCCCCGTGTAGCTCGGCCCCATCGGCGGTATGCCGGGCCGTTCGGCGAACGGGTCGCGCTTCGTCAGCCGGAAGAAATCCATGTCGGCATAGACCGGACCGGGCACCTTCGAGACGGCCGCGTAAGTGATCAGGAAGTCTTCCCCGTCCCGCGTGATGCGGGCGTCCTCGACCCCGCCCACCTCGTGGCGGCGCACCGGCTCGAAGACCGCCCCCTCCGAGGCGCGCTCGAACGAATAGCCGTCTTCGCTGACGGCCAGACCGAAGCGGGACACGTACTGCCCCAGGTCGCTGACGGCCCGGTAAAGCATCAGGACCTGCCCCTCGTGCAAGATGGCGCCGGGATTGAACACACTGACGCAGTCCCAGGCATCCGCGCGGGGCTCCAGGACGGGGTTTCCCTCGAAACGTCTCAGAACGGACATGGCATCAGCTCCTCGCGGGGGGAAGCACCATGTTACCGCCTGCCTCCGATGCCGACAAGCAGACGGCCCGTCCGCAAAAGCGCGTTTCCCTTGGCGTTCGGCCGGCTTCGCATCTACAATGTGCGCTTCGGTCGCCTGTGGCGGCCACTCCGGGCCCCCTCGGAGCCGACGCATCGCACCATTACCTCTTGTACGGACCCCCTGCCATGTCGGACAAAGTCAGAATCGGAGTTATCGGCACCGGTCAGATCGGCAACAGCCACCTGAAGAAGTACCAGGCCATCGAGGACGCCTCCATCGTCGCCGTCTGTGACATCAACGAGGACGCCGCCCGCCAGGCCGCCGCCCGCTGGGACGTGCCCCAGGTCTTCACGGACTTCCGCAAGCTGCTGGAAGTCGAAGATATCGTCGCCGTGGACGTCTGCCTGCACAACAACCTCCACGCCCCCGTCAGCATCGCCGCCATGGAGGCCGGCAAGCACGTCTACTGCGAAAAACCACTGGCCGGCTCCTACGTGGACGCCAAGAGAATGCTCGAGAAGTCCCGCGAGCTGGACCGCATGCTCTCGATGCAGTCCGGGCGCCTGTTCAGCGCCGAGACGCAGGCCGCCCGGCGGCTGATCGAAGACGGCTGGCTCGGCGACATCTACTACGCCAAAAGCAGCCACTACCGCCGCCGCGGTCGCCCCTACGTGGACGGCTACGGCACCAGCACCTTCGTCAAGAAGGAGGTCGCCGCCGGCGGCGCCCTCTTCGACATGGGCGTCTACTCCATCAGCCAGCTCCTCTACCTGATGGGCCAGACGCAGATCACCACCGTCAGCGGCGCCACCCACCAGGAGCTGCCGATGTATGAGGAACGGCAGGCCGAGAGCGGCTACAACGTCGAGGAACTCGGCATCGGCCTGGTCCGGCTTGACCCGGGCATTACCTTCTTCATCGAGGAAGCCTGGGCCATCCACCTCTCCGGCACCGACGGCAGCAAAATCGTCGGCTCCAAGGGCGGCATCAGCCTCACACCCTTCCAGTTCCACACCACCATCAGCGACATGGAGATGGACGGCACCTTCGACCTCGGTGGCGCCCAGACCCGCTGGGGCCGCGTCTACCCCCGCGAAGCCGACGCCTACCGCAGCCCCCAGCATCACTGGGTCGCCGCCCTGCAGGGCCGCGTCGAGCTGGCGCCCACCGCCGAGATCGGCCTCAAAACCATGCTCATCAGCGAGGGCATATACCTCTCGCAGGAACGCGGCCGCGAAGTCAGCGCCGCAGAGGTCGAAGAGCACTCCCAGTCCACCGCCCTGAAAGTCTGACCACCCGCAAAGGAGTTCAACATGCTCGCCTCGCTCAGCTCATGGAGCTACCGTAGCTGGTTCGAACACAAGGAGGGCTTCGACCTGATGGCGTTCCTGGACGAGGCCCACCGGCAGGGCGCCGACGGCGTCGAGATATACCCCACACACCTGGACCCCGAGGAGCCCGGCGGCCACCTGAAGGCCGTCGCGGCGCGGGGCCGCGAGCTGGGGCTCGAGTTCGCCTCCGTCATCGCCGCCAACGACTTCGCCCAACCTGTGGCCCGCCAGCGCGCCGGGCAGGTCGAGCGCATGAAGCAGTGGATAGTCCACACGGCCGGGGCGGGCATCGAGCGGATGAACACCTTCACCGGCTACCACACCGCCGGCGACGACCCCTTCATGGAAGCCTGCCGCGTCATTGACGCCTACCGCGAGCTGATGCCCGTGGCCGAGGAGCACGACGTCCTGCTCTGCATCGAGAACCACAGCTCGGTCAGCCGCGGCGCCGACGGCCTGGTCGAGATCATCCGGCGTGTCGGCAGCGCCCACCTGAGGACCAACCCGGATTTCACGAATTTCGTGCCCGACTTTCGACACCGCAGCGAGCGGGCGCTCGAGGCCATCTACTCCGAGACGGAACGCGTGGCCCCCTACGCCGCCAACGCGCACCTGAAGGTCGGCAACGACTTCACCGAGGACGGTGAACACCCCTACGTGGACGTCGGCCGCCTGGTGGGCATCATGCGCGCCGCCGGCTACGACGGCCACATCGTGCTCGAGTACTACGGCCGGGACGAGCCGGCCGACTCCTCCGAACGCGGCCTGGCCCTGCTGCGCCGCTACATCTGAGGGAACCCCGCCGCAAAAAAACGGGCGGGCTGGAAGCCTGCGGGCCTCCATCCCGCCCGGTCACGTCTTCGGGAGCGACGGTCAGCAACTCCCACGGCTCGGACGATCAGTCGAACACGCGGTGTTCGAACTCCTCCGGCACGCCCCACATCCAGCCGTGGTAGCCGGAACCTTCGCCGTCATAGAAGGAGCCGTGCATACCGCGCCAGCTGTCGTAGTTCAGGCCGATGCCGACGGCCCAGCCGTCGCCGGTCACGGCACCGCCGGCTATGGCGGCATCGCGACGGCTCCTGTTGGTCCGCAGGGGCCCGGCTACCGGAGCGCAACGAAGACTCGGTGCGTAGCCGCGCCAGGCGTTCTCCGCGTCGGTGTCGTCGTGGGTGCCCTCGACCATGTAGATGTCGTCTATGTCGTCGTTGCCGTCTTCGTTCAGGCGCGGGTTCGGGGTGTAGCCGTAACGCACCCACGTGCCGTCCAACGCCTGCTCTCCAAAGCGGCCGGACTCGCCGCGGTAGAACTCGTCGGCGTTTTCCGTCCAACGGCGATCGGGGTGCATCTTGCCGACCCACTGAACCGACATGTCGGCAAACAGCACGTTCGAGCCTTCATCGTGGTTGGCCGGCTCAGGGCCGTGCTTGGTCACCATCTCGATGCCGTCAGCCGCCACGGCGCGCCCCGGGTTCGGGTTCTCCGCGATCCGGAACTCGTCGTAGAAGTAGGCTATCT
>PUMJ01000164.1 GCA_003551305.1 Candidatus Brocadiaceae bacterium | reverse complement strand
TTGCGGGCGATGGGGTTGAAGTCCTGCGCTCCGTAGATGAGCGCGAAGTCGTGATTGCCGCACAGCGTGATGTCGCAACGCTGCCGGACGGTATCCACGCACTCGACCGGTTCGGGGCCGTAGCCGACGATGTCCCCCAGGCAGATGATCCTCTCTGCGCCCAGCCGTTCGATCTCCTCCAACACGGCTGTCAGCGCCAGGTGATTGGCGTGCACGTCACTTATCACGGCTATCACTCCGGCATTCTCCCGGTCTTGCAGCGGGCAGTGGCTTCAGGGGGCCGTAGTTCAGCCCAGCGCTGCCCTGGCGCGGTCTGAGACTTCCGGCACGTGTTCGGCGGCCATCTGCAGCAACTCCTCGGGGCTCATAATCGCCACGCGCCCGTTCTCGTACTGGCAGGTTATCAACTCCACCATCTTGCCCACGCCCGGGTGGTCCTTGCTGATCTTCTCTTCGTCGCGGAGTTCGAGGTTCAGGTTGAGCCAGTGGGCGACGCCGGCGCGGCCGCTCTTGTCCGTTATGCGGATGTCCAGCGGCACGCCGAGTATCTTCTCCGTGTCGAAGATGGTATATATGCGGCGGTCCTTGGCCAGAGCGTCGGCGTGGATGCCGGCCAGCGTGGTGTTGAAACGTGAGCCGACGAACGGTTGCTGGGGCGGGATGTCGTAGCCGATCTCCTTGCGGAAGTAGCGGGCGATCTGCGATATCACCGTCGTGTCCACCGTATCGTCCTCTCCCCGCAGGGCGAGGTATTCCAGCACCAGGGCTTCGATGGGCGTGTTGCCGGTGCGCTCGCCGATGCCCAGCAGCGTGGCGTTGACGGCGCTGCAGCCGTAGAGCCAGGCGGTGACGCTGTTGGCCAGCGCCTTGTGGAAGTCGTTGTGCCCGTGCCACTCGATCCACTCGCTCGGATAGCCGGCGTGGTGGTAGAGGCCGTAGATGATGCCCGGCACGCTGCGCGGTAGTGATGCGCCCGGATAGGGCACCCCGTAGCCCATCGTGTCGCAGGCGCGGATCTTGATGGGGATGCCGCTCTCCTCGGCCAGTTTGCGCAGCTCGATGGCGAACGGCACCACGAAGCCGTAGAAGTCCGCCCGCGTCAGGTCCTCGAAGTGGCAGCGGCAGCGGATGCCCTCGCCGAGGCACTCCTTGACGATGGCCAGGTAGCGCTCGATGGCCTTGGCGCGGTTGGCGTCCGGCCACTTGTTGAAGATGTGGTAGTCGGAGACGCTGGTCAGGATGCCCGTCTCCTCCAGGCCCATCTGGCGCACAAGCTGGAAGTCCTTCGGGTGGGCGCGGATCCACGCGGTCACCCGGGGGTACTGATGGCCCAGTTCGAGGCAGCCCTCGACGGCCCGGCGGTCGCGCTCCTGGTAGAGGAAGAACTCGCTGGCGCGTATGAGGCCCCGCTCGCCGCCCATCTGGTGGAGCAGGTCATAAAGGTGGACAATCTGCTCGGGCGTGAACGGCGGCATCGCCTGCTGGCCGTCGCGGAACGTCGTGTCGGTTATCCACAGCTCCGGGGCCGGGCGCATGGGAACGTGCCTGTTGTTGAACACGATCTTCGGCACGCCCCCTTCGGGGAACACATCGTCATAATACTCCGGCGTCTCCGGCTCGTGGAGTTCGAAAAGATGCTCGTCCCGCTGCAGGGTTCTGCTATGCTCATCGAATTTTAGCATATGCGCTCCTTCCACAAGATAGCTCGGGCCATGCAGAGCATCGTCGAATGAAAACGGGCCTCAGCGACGGCGGCCAACCGGGCGCCGCGCCCCGGGACGCAGCGATTGGCCTCTGAACACGCAACGTGCTACGAATGGCATAGCATATCGGCGGACCGGCGGGATTTCAACATCAGGGCGGCCTGCCACGACGGCAAAAAGAACGCGACGGGGAGGCGGCGCGGCGGCGGTGCTCGAGACAGGGATGCTGCCGACGGCCCACGCCCTCCTGTTGCCCGGCCCGCCGCTTTGCGCTATAAACGGGCTCAGGTCGGTTCATTACCCTACATCATCTGGATGGACAATCCCGCAGCCGTGAGAGCCCGAGAGACCGAACCCGAACTGGACGACATCCTGCGCCTGCACGTGGGCGGCAAGACGCGCATGACCAGCCGCCTGTCCATTGATTCCGTCGAGCGGCTGCGCCGCATATACACCCCCGGCGTCGCCGAGGTGAGCCGCCTCATCGAGGCCGACCCTGAGAAGGCATACGAATACACCTCAATCGGCGAGACCGTGGCCGTGCTGACCAACGGCACGGCCGTGCTGGGGCTGGGCGACGTTGGCGTGCGGGCCGCCATGCCCGTCATGGAGGGCAAGGCCGTCATCCTGATGGAAATGGTGGACATCGCGGCCGTCCCGCTGCTGGTGGACACCCGCGAGGCGGACCGGCTGGTCGAGACGGCGGCCGCCGTGGCGCCCACCTTCGGTGCCATCCTGCTGGAGGACATAGCGGCGCCGCTCTGCTTCGAGGTCGAGGACCGGCTCAAAGAGCGCGCCGACATCCCCGTGTTCCACGACGACCAGCACGGCACGGCGGTGGTGGTGCTGGGCGCGCTCATCAGCGCGCTCAAGCTCACGGGCAAGCGGGCGCGAGACCTGCGCGTGGTCATCAATGGCGCCGGCGCGGCGGGCACGGCCATCGCGCGCTTCCTGCTCAACTACGGCGTGGCGGACGTGGTGCTCTGCGACAGCGCGGGCGCCATCTGCCGCGGCCGCACCGAGAACATGAACCCTGCCAAGGAGCGCATAGCCCGGGAGACGAACCGCGAGAACCAGGCCGGCCCCCTGGCGGACGTCATGGCCGGCAAGGATCTGTTCATCGGGGTCAGCGTGGCGGGGCTGGTCAGCAAGGAGATGGTGCGCAGCATGGCGCCCGACCCCATCGTGTTTGCCATGGCCAACCCCGTGCCCGAGATATGGCCGCATGAGGCCCTGGAGGCCGGAGCCGCCGCGGCCGAGGACGGCCGCCACATCAACAACGCCCTCGGCTTTCCCGGCATCTTCCGTGGGGCCCTGGACGCCCGGGCCCGCATCATCAACGAGGAGATGAAGATAGCGGCCGCCTCCGCCCTGGCCGAGCTGGCCCCGGAAGGCGAGCTGGTGCCGGACTTCATGGACCGCGCCGTGCACCGCGCCGTGGCCGATGCCGTGGCCCGGGGCGCCCGCCAGACGGGCGTGGCCCGCGCCTGAGCCCGACCGCAACTTCCCAGAACATGGCGCAGACACCCACCTATCGGATCGAAACGCTCGGCTGCAAGTCGAACCTCTACGATTCCCGCCGGCTGGCCGAGGCCCTGGAAGCGCTCGGATACCGCCAGGCCGCCCGGGGAGAGAGCGCCGACGTCTGCGTTGTCAACACCTGCACGGTGACACAGGCGGCGGACCGCAAGAGCCGCCGGCAGGCCTCGGGCCTGGCCCGCGAGCACCCCGGCGCGCGCGTCTTCGTCACGGGTTGCTACGCCAGCGCCTCCCCCGACGAACTGGAAGCGGTCGAGGGCGTGGAGGCGGTTTTCGGCCGGAGCGAGTGGGGCGAGCTGCTGGCGGCCGTCCGCGGCGCGCCGGCGCCAGCGGAGGCGGTGCCTGCCGGGGACTTCGGCATCGCCGGGTTCGGTGGCCGCGCGCGGGCCTTCCTGAAGGTGCAGGAGGGCTGCAGCGTCGGCTGCTCCTACTGCATCCTGCCGCGCGTGCGGGGCCGTCCCCGCAGCCGGCCCCTGCAGGAGGCCGTGCAGGAGGCTGAGCGCCTGGTGGAGAGGGGCTTCGCCGAGATCGTGCTGACGGGCATCAACCTCGGCTCCTACGGACGGGACCTGCCGGGGGCGGCCGGGCCGGCGGACCTGGTGGCCGCCCTGGCGGAGGTGCCCGGGCTCGAGAGGCTGCGGCTCAGCTCCCTGCAGCCGGCCCAGGTGGGCCCGCCTTTGTTGGAGGCCATGGACCATCGGGTCGTCTGCCCCCACCTGCACCTGCCGCTTCAGAGCGGGGACGCCGGGGTGCTGCGCCGCATGCGGCGCCCTTATTCGCCGGGGCAGTTCATGGACGCGGTGGCGATGGCGCGGGAACGGCTGGAGCGACC
>PUMJ01000219.1 GCA_003551305.1 Candidatus Brocadiaceae bacterium | reverse complement strand
GCGCCTGGGCCCGGCAGGCGGGCCCGGACGGGGAGCTGACCCGGCGGACACCCATCCTGACAATGATGCCCTCCCCGGACCGCTGGTATGACGATGTTGAGCAGATGCGCGCGTTCGTCGCCGAGTTCCACGAGGGGCACGGTTTCAACGGCGGTCACATACCCACCATCGGGCGAAGCTGGTTCGACCTGGGTTCGGACGGGCCGCTTGGCGCCGCCTCGCCCGTGCCGGATGTGCGGACTTTCGAAGCGCTCGAGGCCGCGGCCTCGAAGTGGTCGGAGCGCGGCGGATGGCTCCACATCTGGATGTGGGGCAAAGGGCCGGCCGGCGATTTCACCGCCCTGCCCGGCGGACACGACGGCGAGCACAGCCGGCGCATCAACCGCTACGTCGCCGCCCGCCTCGGCCCCGTGCCGGGCTGGTCCATGGGCATCGGCTGGGACATCGAGTTCTGGGCCGACGAAGAGGTGATCAAGTGGTGGCTGGACGACCTGATCCCCCGGCTCGGCGGCTGGCACCACTGGATCGGCCTGCGCTATTCCGACAGCGATATCGGGCAGGGCCGTGACCCCGAGCCGGCCAACAGGGGCGAAATCCTGCCGCGTGGCATCAGGTGGAACACGCTCAGGCCTGGCGAAGAGCAGTACGCCGGCTGGGAGCACTGGCGCACCAAAACGAGCGACGAGGATATCGAGGCCTTCCGGGCCGCATTCCCGGACCGTCCCCTGATGAGCGAAGACCGTTTTCGCCGGCGCGACGGCAGGTGGACGCAGAAGGACCTGCTCGCCGACGAGGAGATCATCGAGGAGATCCCCCGCTGGGCCCGGCGCGGCGTCGGGGCCATCTACGGCAGACTCCTCGAGATCGGCAGCGACGCCGGCAGCGAACCCTGGCCCAACAAGGACGAGATCAGGGCAACGATCCGCCAGCTCGAACGCGAAGGGAACTGATGGGGGGAGAGCGCCCATGGGAACCGGGGGCGGAGCGTACGACTCATACAGATGCCAGTTGGGGTACATCGGAGGCACATCACCGGGCACGAGTGCCCACCAGCGCAAGGTCGCTCTGCGCCGGTGTGTGCGGGGCGGCCGCCGGCAAGCCCTCTCGGCATTTCTGCAACCGCCGCACTGCACCCGGGCCCGAAACTGTAATCAGCCGCCCCGTGGTGAATAATGCGGGCACGATACCGACGGATAAGGTGAGAGTCCGGCGGCCGAATACCGTCGCCGCACACCGAGCGGACGAGACAGGATTCCGGCCCAACCAGGACCGCGTGAAAGAGCAGCGTGTGAGGGATGCTGGATGAAATGCGAGGAGATACTGGGCGAGCTTCGGAAGCATCTGGGCCTCACTGCTGAGCGCAATGGCCTGCTCGATGAGTCAGTCCTTGTGACCGCTCGGGCCTTGATTCCTGACGAAGTGATGGGGAATCCGGAGCACGACGACTACCCTCTGGTCATCGGGCGCGAACGGATGATGCAGGGCGACGTGCGCGGCGCGTGCGGCCAGGCGTTCACCGACATGTACGGGTGCTGGGAAGGGACCATCGGCGAGGTTTGCCGGACTGAGCCGCGCAACAACTACCGCCGGGCCATACTGGTGGCAACACTCAACGCCGTAATGCGGTTCGCGGGCGAGGTCGAAGGCACCACGCACTGCAAGGACGATGGGCCGGCTGCGTGCGCGGGCGAACTGGCCGACTTCGTCAACGAGGAAGGCTACGCCGGACCGTTCGTCCTCATCGGCTACCAGCCGCGCTTCGCCGAAGCGCTTGCGTCCATGGGCGAGCTGCGCATCGTGGACATGGACGAGCGCAACATCGGCCAGCGGCGCGCGGGCGTGCGCGTGCAGGGACCGGACAGCACCGAGGCTGCGCTCAAAGGCGCCGGCTGCGCCTTCGTGACGGGGAGCACGATCGTCAACGGAACGATAGAGCGGTTCCTGGGGCTTGCAAGGCCGACTGTGTTCTACGGCGTTACGATCGCGGGCGCGGCCAGAGTTCTGGGGCTGACGCGTTTCTGCCCCCGGAGTCTCTGACCCCGCTGGGCCCGGCGCGGCGTCGGGGCCATCTACGGGAGACTCCTGGAAATCGGCAGCGGCGCCCGCAGCGAACCCTGGCCCGACAAGGACGAGATCAGAGCAACGATCCGCCGGGTCGAGCGCGAAAAGGATTGACATTTCGTTTCAGGCCGGCGCCCTGCCTTCAGACCGCAGGCCAGCAGGGAGAGCCGCGACAGCAACCGAACCTACTTCCCCGGTCATCTGCGGCCGCCTGGCATCCCAGAGGACTCTCTGGTCTGTCGCTCTCGTGGATAATGCGGAGCACAAGTGGATTGGCGGCCGCGGGGGAATGCGCTATGATTGGCCCGACTCTCGAGGGTGCCGTGGAGGTCGACCAGCGGCAGGACGCTGCCGGGGGATAAGACTGTGGAGACGATACTCATCTTGGTTGCGGTTCTCGGCATGCTGGTTGTCGGCTTCCTCGTCTCTGCCGTCTGGTATCGCCCCCGGAAAGGCCGTTTCCACGTCACCCGGCGCAACCCTCGCTGGTTCGTCTTTCAGACAAACTTCGGTGAATTCACGATCGACGGCGGCAACGGCAACCTTATCGTGAAAACCCGCAAGGGGATGAAGACCGTGAAGCTTGTCGATATCCACCGGCTGGCCTACCGCTACAACGAAAAGGAAGCTACCTTTAGCGACATCGCCAGGGGTTGGAATATCTGGAATTACGCCAGGAAGTATCGCGACGTCGTCGGGTGGTTTGAGATTTCGGCGGTCCTGTCGGACGGCAAGAAGGTGCCGATATACGCGATCGGTCAGTACGAGCCGAGGGAGTTGTGGTCCGAGTGGTGGTTCAACCTGGAGAAGGCGCTGCTGGCGAAGCTGGGGCTGTTCACCGACGTAGAGGAGCGGTCGCGGGCCGTGCTGAAGGAACTGAAGGGAGCTTTCGCTGCGGCCGGCCGGCCGTTGAACCTGATGTGATGGGTCCGCCCCGCGCACGGCCTGCGTAAGTGAGCAGATTTCGTGTGGTCCTTACCCTGCGGGCAGTTTGCCGTACGCCGCCCCGACACGGCTCCCTAACAGCCGCCACCTCCGCGCCGCCGGCACCCGGCAGAGCGCGCCCGGACCTTCAGGCTCGCTCATCCAGGGGGACGTACTTCCGGTCGAAGGGGCCCGTGTAGACGGCCCGGGGCCGGAAGATGCGGTTGCGCTCGAGGTATTCGAAGACGCGGGCCGTCCAGCCCGCCACGCGCGCCACGGCGAAGATGGGAGTGAACATCTCCGGCGGCACGCCCATGGCGTCGTAGACGAGGCCCGAGTAGAAGTCCACGTTCGGGAAGATGCGCTTCTCCTTGCCCAGGGCGGCGACGACCTCCTGCTCCAGGCGTTCGGCCGTCTCGAAGAGGCGCTGCGTCTCCGGGTGATCCTGGGCCAGGTAGCGGGCGAGCGGCTTCAGGATCCGGGCGCGCGGGTCGTAGGCCTTGTAGACGCGGTGTCCGAAGCCGGGTATCTTGCGCCCGGCCTTCCGCTGGGCGCGGTAGTAGAGGGCGGCGCCCTGGGCGCCGTCTATGCTCTGCAGGGCGCGCAGGGCGTCCTCGTTCGCGCCGCCGTGCAGGGGGCCGTTGAGGGCGGCGATGCCGGAGCCGACGGCGAAGTAGATGTCCGACAGGGTCGAGGCGACGACCATCGCGGCGAATGTGCTGGCGTTCATGCCGTGGTCGGCGTGCAGGATGAGGGCCACGTTCATGACGCGCTCCTGGACGGGCGTGGGTCGCTTGCCCGTCATCATGTAGACCAGGTTGCCGGCGTGGCTCAGTTCGGGGTCGGGCTCGACCGGCAGGTGGCCGGAGCGCACCCGGGCGATGCAGGCGGCGATGGAGGCGACCCCGGCCAGCAGCCGGTAGCAGGACTCCTCGTCCTCGGCGTCCAGCAGGCGGGCGTCCACGCCCATCGGGCGCCGGGCCTCCGGCTTGTCTATCTCGTAAACGGCGTGCTCCTTGCCCGGAGGAGCGGGTTCCGTGGGGACGGCGTCCTCGTCCGCGCTGATGGGCCGCACGTCCAGCTTTGCCCCGTCCTGGTC
>PUMJ01000115.1 GCA_003551305.1 Candidatus Brocadiaceae bacterium | reverse complement strand
GCCGCGCTCGGGCAATACGGTCGCGTTGGCGCCAGATGGCAGATCGCTTCCACATCGTCGCGGGCACGTGGAATGATGTGGAGAGCCTGTCATGACCCACATTCAGCCATGGCCAGAGGATCTGGACTCTAAGCCTTGCCCGCATCGGAGCCCGCCGGTCCTGGCCATCCGTGTGTACACGTCCGGGTCATGCTGCCGGCTTGACGGCGGCGTACAGGCAGTATCCGATGGCCGGAAAAGAGCTTAAGCCGACGGGGCAAGGCCCGCCGCACGGCGAAAAAGCGGTTCCGACCGGGCGCCTCTCCTGTGCACATGCGCCCATCCGCGTTCAGCTGCGGTTACCGTGGTTTTTGGGTTCACAATGCCGGCTACACCGGCGAGCGACCTGCGGGCTGAAGGAGTGTCACTTGTGTAAGGGGGCGCATGTCGGGTAAACTCTCGCCAGAATTGGCCAG
This sequence comes from Candidatus Brocadiaceae bacterium, assembly GCA_003551305.1. Lineage (GTDB taxonomy): Bacteria > Planctomycetota > Brocadiia > SM23-32 > SM23-32 > B1Sed10-231. The sequence continues at coordinate 3,636 of PUMJ01000115.1, read as the reverse complement.
AACGGGAAGCCGAGACCGATGGCGCCGGACAGGGAAATCCCCTCACTGAGCGAGAGTCAGATCGAACAGATTGAGCGGAGGCTCCGTCGTGTCTTCTGGGGCTCTTTCGGCCTCTCCTTTCTGATCGTGGTGTTGCTCATCATCCTGATACCCCGGTGGGACTTGCTGCCGGGGCCCTTCCGGGTCGCCTTCCAGGCGATCCTGCTCTGGTCCCTGCTGGTCACCGCCTACGGGTTCCACTCCCAGACGCGTGTTTCTGAAAGCATGAAGGCCATCCTCAAGCAGAAGACATTCATTGACGAGGTGACCGGGGTTTTCAACTACCGGTACCTGGATCTGCGCCTGGCGGAGGAGTCGGAACGGACGCGGCGCCACGGCGGTTTGACGGCGCTGCTCTATCTGGACCTGGACGGTTTCAAGGACGTAAACGACCAGTTCGGCCACCAGGTGGGCAACGTGGTGCTGGAGCAACTGGCCGGCACCATGTCTCAGAGGGTCCGTTCCTGCGACGTGCTCGGGCGCATCGGCGGGGACGAGTTTTTGGTCATCCTGCCGCAGACGGACCGCCGGGAGGCTTACATACTGGCCGAACGCCTGCGGGAAGCGGTCGAGAACTACGCCCTCGAGGTTGAGGACGGTCATGTCGTTGACTTCATCCGCGTCAGCATCGGCGTAGCGGCCTACCCGGTCAACGGCGAGACGATGGACAACATTGTCACCGCCGCCGACAACGCCGTCTACGAGTCCAAGGCCCAGGGCGGCAATCGGGTCTCTATGGCTGACGAGTTCATCACCTCGGACGTGGGCGCGGGGCGCATTGTGGACTCCGTCCGGGGGGAACCTGAGACGGACGCCGAGCCGGGCTGAGGCGGGGGGGCCACGGGTGATTGAAGACATCCTGATCTGGACAGGCGTTGCGTTGATGGCGCTGGGTTTTTTGGGGCTGGCGGTGCGCATTCTGCGCGGCGTTCTGAGCCTGGTCGGCCGCCGCCAGGCCTCGGCGGGGGACGGGCAGTAGTATTCGGCGTTCGGGCTTTTCGCGGCGGCTTGATTCCGGCTCTTCGCCTTCGGTATGCTAAAGTGGCGTAAGCTCCCGTAACCTCCAGGTGCGCCATGAAAAACCTGATAATCCTGCTGTTGACGGCGGCGGCTGTCGGAGTTCTGATCACCAGGGTCATGGAATCGCCGGCCGATGGCGGAGAGCCCGCTGATGGGCCGATGGCCGAGGCATCCGCGCCGGTCCCACCGCCGGAGCCTGCCGCACAGGCTGTCGAGCCGGAACCGGAGCCGACCGCTTCCATTCTGCCCGAACCCGTCGAATTGCCGGGCGGGCTCACGGCGCCCCCGGAGCCGGCCCTCCTTGCCGAGCGTGCGGGAGAACCCGAGGAGTCCGAGCCGCCGGCTGATACCCGACTCCGGGATGGAAGGCGCCTGCTGGAAGAGGGCGAGAGGATAAAGGCGCGGCGCGTGCTGACGGAGGTCTATCTCGACTCGGAGGGGCCCGAGCGGCGAGAGGCGCACAATCTGTTGAGGCAGATCAACGAGGAGTTGGTCTTCAACCCCCGGGTGAGGGCTGGCGCCACCATCCATCGGGTGCAGCCGGGCGAGACGCTCACCAGAATCGGCCGCCGCTACGGGGTCAACTGGCGCGGCATCGCCCGCCTGAGCGGCATGGAGCCGGACGGGATGCTGCGGGTGGGGCAGGAGCTCAAGCTTCTGATCGGCCAGCCGCGAGTGATCGTGTGGAAGAGTGACTTCCGCCTGGCCCTGTTTCTGGATGACGTCTTTATCAAGGAATACGAGGTGGGCATCGGAAAGGACGGGGCCACACCGACCGGCGAGTTCGAGGTGGACAGCATGCTGATCCAGCCCCGGTGGTATGCGCCGGACGGCCGGGTGGTCGAATACGGGGACGAAGACCACCTGTTGGGGGAGCGCTGGATCGGCTTCAAGAACCAGCCGGGAGCCTCCGGCCTGGGCATACACGGCACCAGAGGCAGCTACGGCATCGGGCAAGAGATGTCCATGGGTTGCATAAGGATGCGCAACGAGGACGTCATCGAACTCTACGACTTCCTCATGCCCGCCACCAGGGTCCTTATCAAGGAGTGAGACGTGTACCGCGAGCAGAGCATCGAGCACTACCTGAAGGAAGCCTCGGCGAAACGCCCGACCCCCGGCGGCGGCAGCATCAGCGCACTGGCCGGGGCGCTGGCCGCTTCAATGAGCGAGATGACCGCCAACTTCACCGTAGGACGCAAGAAGGACGAAGCCGCCGAAGAGCGCATTCGCGGGCTGGTGCAGGAGGCGGGCGAGTGCCGCGAGGCACTGTTGGAACTGGTTGACAGGGACGTGGCCGCCTACGGCGCCGTGGACGAAGCTTACGGCATGCCGAAGGGCACAGACGAGCAGAAAGCCGCCCGCCGTCAGGCCCTGGACAGCGCTATGAAGAGCGCTCTGGCGCCACCCCTGGAAGTGATGCGCTACGCCGCCCGTATTGCCCGGGCGGCCGTACTGCTGGTGGATGAGGGGAACCGCAACCTCATCACCGATGCCGGCGTGAGCGCCGTCCTGGCCGAGGCGGCTTGCGAGGGCGCCCGGTTCAACGTCGAGATCAACCTGAAGTTCCTCAAAGACCCGGACCTGGCCCGCCAGACGCGCGCCGAGATGGACGAGTTGTGCCGGACCGTTCGCGAGTGCCGCGAGCAGGCCGTCAAGAAGACATACGCCTACCTGACAGGGTGAACCGCATTGTCCGTGTTTGAGCAGTGGCGCGTCTCCACCAGCAGCGGTGTCTGCCGGGGCTGTCAAGGCGAACTGACCGAGGGAGGGGTCTTCTTCTCCGCCCTCCTGGAGGCGCCCGCAGGATTTGAGCGGGTGGACTTCTGCCCCGAGTGCTGGCCGGAGGCCGAGCGCGACGGGTTCTTCTGCTTCTGGCGCACCCGCCGCGCCCAGCCGGAGGGCAAGCCGCGTGTGGACACCGGCCTGATGATGGAGTTTTTCGACCGCCTGGAAGGCGCTGAGTCGGAGGAGAAGCGCGTTTTCCGTTACGTGCTCGCGCTCTACCTGATGCGACGCAAGAAACTCAGCCTTCTGGAGGTCAGCCGCCGGGCAGACACCGAATACCTGCTGCTGGGCAGAAGGCCTGAGGGGCGCCGCGTTGAGGTGGCCAATCCCGGCATCGACGAGGAGCAGATCCGCTCCGCCGCCGTCAGGCTGGAGGAATTGTTCGACGCCGAGTTGTAGGGCCGCCTCGCAGGCAGGCTTCTTGCACTCGCGCTCTTTTGCTCCCGGAGGTGGCGCCGTGCGATTCGACCCGAGAATCGTCAAGTCGTACGATATCCGGGGTGTCTATCCGGACCAGTTTGACGCCTCCTTTGTGCGGGGGTTGGGCCGCGCCCTCGTCGAGGTGTTCGGTTGCCGCCGGGTGACCATCGGGCGGGACGCGCGCCTCAGTTCGCCCGAGGTCTATGCCGCGCTCGCGGGCGGCCTGCGGGACGCCGGCGCCGTCCCCGTCGGGCTGGGGCTGTGCCCCACGGAGTTTGTCTATTACGCCGTGGGCAGCGCGGGGGACGTGGACATGGGCGTGATGGTCACCGCAAGCCATAATCCGCCGCAGTACAACGGATTCAAGGT
>PUMJ01000292.1 GCA_003551305.1 Candidatus Brocadiaceae bacterium | reverse complement strand
ATTAATAACCTCAACTGCTCCCGATTTTGTTTTATAATCGGTCTTAAATACATGGTATTCGTATATGCCCGGCGGAATATCTTCAAATACGTAATATCCGGGAGGATACAACATAAAATCAAATATGATCTGGGCGTCGGGTATCGGGTTGTTCTGAGTATCAACTATATTAAATGTAACGGTATATGTTTTCAGGATCAAAGTAACATCAATATGGGTATCCTGTTCGACGGTAACCTGATCTTCAACTGTGTGATAACCTTCTTTTTCGACCTTATAGTTGTAAGTTCCGGCTTTTATGTATTCAAAAATATAATCACCCGGCGGATTTTGTACACCGTCAAAAGTGACAACCGCATCGGTTATCGGAACTCCTGCTTCGTCAAAAACTGCAAAAGTTACGGTATGTGCTACAAAGAGCGTAACCTCTATGGTGATGTCGTCGGTAACTTCAACCTGATCTTCAACCGGAATATATCCATCTTTTTCAACCTTGTATTGGTAAGTTCCGGCTTCTATAAAAGTGAAAACATAATTACCCGGCAGGTTTGTTACACCGTCGAAAGTAACGACGGCATCGGTTATCGGATCGCCGAATTCATCAATAACATCGAAGGTAACGGTGAATGTTTCAACTATCAGTACTACTTCTACAGTAACATTATGTTCTACTACAACCTGGTCTTCAACGGGATAAAAGCCATCTTTTTCGACTTTATAGTCGTAAGTTCCGGCTATCAAATCTTCAAACACATAATGTCCGGGAGGATAGGTTTCACCATCAAAAGTTATAACGGCATCTTCAATCGGGTTGCCCTGCTCGTCTTTCACATCGAAGGTTACCGTATATGTTTCGGGCTCCAGGATAATTTCGATGGTCATGTCCTTATTTACATTGACTTGACCACCCTTAGTGTTATATCCATCTTTTTCAACTTTATAATTGTATATTCCCTTAATAACATCTTCAAACACATAATGACCCGGAGGAAATACTTCACCCGCCCATGTGATGATTGCATCGGTGATTTCGTTGCCATCGGGATCTTTCACATCAAAAGTAACATTAAACATCCACTGAGGCATATCGAAATCAATTTCGACGGTGTCGGAAGCGCCTGTTGTGTAAACCGACTGAACTCCCGCAGTGTTTGTACCCATGGGCACATTTTCAAATAAAAACTCCTCTTCCGGAATTTCGCTTGCTACGATCTTACTGTCGAGAAACACATTAAAGCCCACAAATGCCCTCGAACCGTATTGCCCTTTGTTATTATTCCTGAAGTTCCATGAAAACAAGGCTTCGCCCGGATCCAATCCGGTAGTGACAACATTAAGGTTGAAAGGCGGAATTATTATATCTGTCATGAATACCTCAATGGTTTCTGCTTCAGTAACGGTAAAGGTTACCTCCTGATCTTCATACCCTTCGGCAGAAATATACGCCGTATAGGTAAAATCCTGGTAAAGCTTGATAATAGCCTTTCCTTCAGGGTTGGTTGTTATCTGTTCGGTATCTATATTGATAACAGCTCCTTCTATAGGGTCCTGCTCAGGTGAATCTTCCTTCACATCAAATGTTATGGTATGAGATATAAGGTGCTTTTCTTCAAGATTAATATCATCAAATCTCCACCAGTTAAGATTCCACGGATCTCCGTCGAACACCCATGCGATCTGGAATTCATCCGTACCTACGCCATGCGAAACATCAGTGAGGTTAAATATCAGCTTTTCAGCGGGCATAGTTTCCGGATTAACCCACTCTTCTATAAGATGTTCATCACCATTGGCAATGGCTACGACACTGAGTGTATATGGTCCGCTGAAGTGATTCAGATAATTCTTATATGAAAGCTCTAATGCTTCAACACCGGTAGTATTGATCATTGGAGTGGTTAGGTAAAACCTGCCGGATTGACTCGGTAAATAATCAAACTGCATTTCCGGCGGTTCGCCTCCCGCACTGTTGGTGTTGCTCACACCCCAGTTTTCACTGTCCTTTGACCAGCCCGGTGGTATTTCGTCCTCATCAACACCGGTAAAATCCTCACTGAACGGAAGTTCAAAAGTCTTTTCTCCAAGGTAAATATCATCAAAATTCCACCAGAACATGTCCCAGGTGTTTCCCTCGAAAACCCAGGCAAGATGAAATTCTTCAGAACCCACACCATGATCTTCTGCCGTGAGAGTAGCTGTGAACTCATGAGCCGGAATATTGCCCTCAACCTCCCATTCCTCTATAAGGTATTCGTCGGCACCAACTATGCTGACTACCCGAATGGTATATCCGCCATGGTCGTCATTTAAGAAATTCTTGAATTTTAACTGCAGCATCTCATAACCGGAAGTGTTTATAGGAGGACTGGTAAGATAAAACTCACCCTGCTCAGCCGGTAAATAATGAAGACGCATTTCCGGTGGTGCACCACCAGCATTGTTAGTGTTGTTTACTCCCCAGTTGTCTATATCCCGTGTCCAGCCTTCCGGAATTTCACCGATAGGCACACCGGTAAAAGACTCAGAAAATGGTATAGATGAATTGGTTCTTTCCGACTGAACTTGAGAAAAACTGAAAGGAGAAAACAGAAAGCTTAAAATCAACCCGTAAGTGATCGTTTGTATAATTTTTCTCATAATAAATAGTGGTTTAGTGAAACAATAAAGTAAAAAAATCCTTTGAGAATATATTTAAGTGTTTTGATATTATTCATCGAATTCTAAATCGCTATATCTGAATTATATGCGTTTCAGATATATATAACCGTGCAAGTTAAAAAAATATTATAACACTGCAAAAATATTTTGTTAATAAAAGTTAAAAATCTTTTTCAGGTTTTGCCGTGATTTCTCCTGCAGTAATCCCGGCATTTAACATCTTATTGATTTTATACTTAATATAACCGGTAAGGTTACATGTTAAACAAAAAAAATATTTTCTTACCGGATACTATTTTGCTATTTAAAAAACATAATTATTCGATGCAAAGATAACAAGTTTTGTTCTATTTTTTATAGTAAACAAAAAAAAAAGGGAAGATTTTTTATCTTCCCTTTTTTTACAACACAAGGTTTTTTTGTGTTTTTTCAAAAAAACCCGGAAGATTAGAGAACCTCCGGGTTTTTTTTGTGTTTAGTAAGCAACCTGAACACGTTCAGTTATTATGCCTTCGCTTGTGTGAATCTGCATAAAGTAAACGCCTGCTTTGAGGTTATTTACGTTGATTTGAGCGTTTAGTGCATCTACTGTGATGTCTTTGATCACTTGTCCGCTGATATCTATTACGCGGATCTGCATGATCATTTCGCTTGATTCTACGTAAAACTTATCACGTGCAGGGTTGGGGAATACAGACAGTTCCACATCAGATATCTCTTCTACAGAAACAAAATCAAAGTTTGCTGTCAGAGCGATATTTTGTTCCGGCATAGTAACAATTGTTGTTGCTGATCCGGGGTCGTCAACATATTGAACGTCTCCTGTCCAGTTTTCGAACTCCCAGTCGGCGTCAACAGGTATTGCTTGAATATCGACCGTTTCACCTGCTTCATATTCACCTGCGCCTTCTACGTTACCTGCTTCAGCAGGGTCTGCAGTAAGTTCAAGGGTAAATGTCGGCAAGGATTCGAAGTGGGCTGTAAGAGTAACATCTTCAGCCGGCATCGTGTAAACGAAGCTTTCCTCTTCGTTTACTGTTTCGCCGTCTTCATCTGTCCACTCGACAAACATCCATCCTTCATTAGCCGTAGCAGTAACGGTTACATCTTCGCCGGCTTCGTATTCGCCCGCACCGTCAACCGTACCCGCATCTTCCGGGTTTACTTCGAGTACGAGGTTGTACAGCGGTTGCGTATCACTGAAGTTGGCTGTAAGTGTAACATCCTGTGCAGGCATTGTGTATGTAAAGTCAGGCTCAATGCTTACCACATTGTCGTCATGATCTGTCCAGTTGACGAAAAACCAGCCTTCTTCAGGAGTTGCGGTAATTACTATCTCATCACCCATGTTGTAGAAGAACAGATCGGGATCCTTGGTCACGGTTCCTGCACCTTCGGGGTCGACCTCAAGGGTCAACAGATAGTCTTTGAGTTCGAAGTGT
>PUMJ01000297.1 GCA_003551305.1 Candidatus Brocadiaceae bacterium | reverse complement strand
TTTTTTATTTGTTCCTAGATGAAGCGTCAGGCCGGAACAGGCCGGCTCAAACTTATCGTATTTTCTTAAAAAACTGTTTGATTCGCGGGTAAGCTCTTGATAGGCAGGGATAACTTCCATGTTGCTTACAAAAATATCGCCTCGTATTTCTTTTCCAGCGGAAGTGAGAACTTTAGTTGCCCTGTTATTTTCTATTACTAATTCTTTAATCTCCGTATTTAAATTTATTCCCGCTCCTGTCTCCTCCATAAGCTTCCTCAACCCAACAGCAAGATTGTACATCCCGCCCTCGACATACCATAGCCCATGATAAAACTGAGCGTAAGGTATCATATTAAGCACCGCGGGCGCTTCATAGGGAGAGGAGCCTACGTATTTAACAAAAAAATCCATCACTTTGACCAGATGACGGTTTTTTATCCGCCTGCTTACCCCCTCGTGCATCGTCGAAAAAAAGTCAAACTTAAAAATACTGTTCCATAAGCCGTAAACTCTGAGAGCCTGCCGGAATGTATCCACTGCCTTGTTGAAATAGCCGCTTTCAACCTGTTCATACAGCTTTTTTGAATAAGCCATAAATTCTTTTAAATCCGCAATATCACTGTCTGACAAAATGTTTCCGGAACATTTTATTTTTCCCATGTCATTTACAAGGTCAATTCTTTCACCATCCTCAAAAAAACAACGCCACTGAATATCCGGTTCTTTGATTTTAAAATAATCCTCCATGCTTTTACCGGCATCAGTGAAAAGTTTTTCAAATATATGAGGTAAGGTCAGGATAGATGGACCCAGGTCAAATGAAAAGCCTTCTTTCTTAAGAACATTAAGTTTGCCTCCCAACTTAGAGTTTTTTTCAAAAAGCTCAACATCATATCCTTTATTCTTAAGACTCAAAGCAGCCGACATCCCCCCAAGACCACCGCCGATTATAATTGCCTTTTTCTTTTCCATAACACTTCCATAATATAGTTTGAACAAGTTCAGCAAGTTTTTTTACTATTAACGTACAATATAGCCTGGCAATATTGAAAAACAATTTTTGTTGAATAACATTATAGGAATTCAGGATATGGGTTTATTTCAGAGGTTCGGGTATAAGAATAAGCGCAAAAGGCTGCTATCTTAAAGTGGCGCGAATCACTCGCACTCCAAAGCGCTTCGCGCACCGGCCGCCGCAGGCTTTGTGTTGCGCCGCAGGCTTTGGAGTGCGGCGCTGGGCGCCGCTTTGGATTTGGGCGGAGGGGCGGCCCGCGCGGATGGAAAGCGGTGCAGAGCACACGCACTCCAAAGTGCTTCTCGTTTTACTCGCTTTGCAAACCTGTAAAAATGCCATAAACTACTTTATATTAAGCAAGAGTAAGCACCTTAATTAATCAGGTTAGAATTGTTAAAGGAAAATATGGCTTCGATGATTTTATTCTGTGGTTTCAAACTTGAAATTCAAGAAACGCGAGTTGATTTTTGAAATGAGCTTGCAAACCAATACTGTGGAAAGCTATCCTTCCACGAAGGAAGTGATGGAGCAAACCCTTTTCGGGGTGGGCAGAAACCTTCGTCCTTTGCTTTTATATCACCTTTTCTTTGTTCTTTTGGCTTTTGTGTTTTTACTTCCGACAGGAACCTGGCTCTCCACTCTTTTGCTCAGCAGAAGCGGGCTTCCCATGGTCAGCCCGGAAGAAATGCTGAACTTCCTGGCTTCACCCGCAGGGGTGGGGTGGGTGTTCAGCGCGGGGATCCTCTACCTGCTTTTCCTCTTTATCCATCATTCCGGAATGATCCTGATAGCCTTTCACGAGGACAGGGAAGTATATGGGCTTGCCACAAACGCTCTCTGGCGTGTGGGACGAAAAACGCCGGGATTGCTGCTTCTAGCCTCGCTGCAAGTGGGAACCCATCTGCTTATATCTCTACCTTTCCTTTTGGTCATGGTTGCGCTGTGGCTTTTTCTCCTCGCACAGTATGACCTATATTACCTCCTTTCTCGGTACCCTCCCGATTTTCTGCTTTTTTTGGGCATTTGCTCTGTTATAGGCGCCGCTATGCTTTTTTGTAACGGTTACCTCTACTTGCGATGGGTTCTGGCTTTGCCAGTGCTGCTTTTGGAAAAATTCACTCCCTTGGAGGCGCTCAGGAAAAGCAGCCGCATTACGGAAGGCTATCGTGCGCGGATAGCGGTGCTGGTTCTGAGCACCGCCCTGGCTGTTATTCTTGTCCCCGGTTTACTTCTGGCCGCTTTCGAAACTCTGGGCGGACTGGCTCTGGGGTGGCTGCCGGAGAACTTTTCCATTTTAATTCCCGCTGTTCTGTTCTTCTTAAGTATTTACATAGCCCTCATAGTTCTGGGAGGTTTTTTCAGTGTAGCGGTCAACAGCCTGCTCATAGAGCGGCTCTATAGAAACACCTTGGCCGCTCATCCTGTTCAGGAGACCATTCCGCCCCCAAAGAGGACCGGAATTCTAGCCTGGGGGACGGAAATCCTGCTTTTACTCATTGCCCTGCTTCAGGCCGGGATAGTCCTGCCTTCTTTTTTCGACTTCCAGGATGAGGTTTATATTACCGCGCACAGGGGAAGTTCCATGAAGGCCCCGGAAAACACCATACCCGCAATTGAACAGGCCATTCTCGACGGTGCGGATTATGTGGAAATAGACGTGCGACAGACCAAGGACGGTGTGCCGGTTCTGCTGCATGATCGGGATCTGCGCAGAATCGCGGGTATTCCTCAGCCGATATGGGAAATGACCCTGGAAGAGGTGCGGCAGATCGATGCAGGCGGATGGTTCGACCCGGAATATAGCGAGGTGGGCATACCCACCCTGCAGGAAGCCATAGACACGCTGCGGGGGAGAGCCAAGCTTTATCTGGAAATAAAATCCCATCCTCGAACTCCAAATCTTACTGCCTCCGTTGTGGAAATGATACGGCGGAAAGAAATGGTGGAAGACACCATCCTCGCCGCTCTGGAACAGGAAGTGCTTGCGGAAGCAAAGCGACTGGAGCCGGATTTACGCACTTCCTTGATCATTCATACCCCTTTGGGAACCCCGGATTTTCGCTTGCTGGACGCCCTGGCTTTAAGAGCGGCCATAACCGATGAGGCAAGCGTCAGGCAGGCGCGCAGAGATGAGTACGAGCTGCACGTCTGGACTGTCAATGACCGAAGAGAAATGTCCAGATTCATAGACATGGGGGTGGATAACATCATTACTGACCGCCCGGATGTCCTGGCCGACCTCCTGGAAGAAAGGGCCGAGCTTTCTGATGCGGAGCTATTCCTGGTCAAGGTGCGTAATTGGCTGAGGGGAGGGGCTGCTGCTTTTTAATTTGAATCGCATACATATCATTTTATACTCGCATATTTGTCAGCGGCTGAATCCGTGGTGAAACAGAGCGAGGACCAGAAGCGCGCCGCAGAGAAGGAAAGCGCTGACTGTGAGCAAGGAAACCGCGTCAAAAGAGGCAAAGACTGTATTCTCGATAAAAACCCCGTTTATAAGAAAAAAATAAGTGCATATAACGGCTAGTTTATATTGTTTAAAAATTGATGCTATTGTGACGACAAAAAGCATCAGCAACAGATAGAACAATGAGATTGTCACACTGGGTGAATCGGCAATAATATCAGTAATTAACTGGATTGGCATTGAACTGTACCTCCGTTGCAAACCGCCAGTGTCCATTCCGAATCAATACGGAACACACCTATTCCGCATCACTTGGCAAAACCCTTCGCGAAAAATGTTGGAGACCTGAATTTGTGCTCACCTTGTCTCGCACTTTGTCTAAAAAACATCTGACCTCACATTTCCCAGGCCAAAAGTTCTATTAAATTATCACCTTCCATTTCAGGCTTTTGTTCAACAAAATTAACCATTCCGAAATTTCCATCGGCGATAATGCCATCCCAGGCGACAACCGCTCCGTTAAGGTAAGTGTCGCCTTTCATTTCCACTCGCCCTTTTTCAGCAATAATCAAACCGTTAATTTCACCAGTACCTCTACTCTCGATATTGCCGTCGGTGCTGATCAAAGCAGGCTTATTGCCGACTTGATCATGGTCATAGTTGCCGCGGGTCACGATGTCGCCGGTGGCGATCAGAGTACCG
>PUMJ01000008.1 GCA_003551305.1 Candidatus Brocadiaceae bacterium | reverse complement strand
CCAGGTCAAGATCAGGGACACCCTGCGCGACCTTCTGCACCTCCAGTTGGACCCGACAGCGGATGAGGCGGAGATCGCGGCGGCGCGCAAGGCGCTCAACAAGGCGTATGACACCTTCGTCAAGAAGCAAGATGCCCTGCACTACAAGATGAACCGCCGGGCGTTCGCAGGCGACCCGGACCATCCGCTCGTCCTGAGCCTGGAGGATTGGGACTACCGCTCGAAGACGGCCACGAAGGCGGACATATTCGAGCAGCGGACCCAGACGCCGGTTGAAGTCCTGCGCGAGATTGACGCCGCCGAAGACGCGCTGCTGGCGTCCCTCGACCACCGGGGCAAGGTGGACCTGGAGTGGATGGCCGAGCACAGCGAGATGAGCCAGCAGGAGCTTCTCCGGGACCTGGACAAGCTGATCTACCAGGACCCCCGCGAGGGCTGGCAGACGTCCGCGAAGTACTTGAGTGGCAACGTCCGGCAGAAGCTGAAGGTGGCGCGCGAGGCCGCCAAGCAGAAGCCGCACGCCTTCACCAGGAACGTGGAGGCCCTGGAGGCCGTCCAGCCCGAAGATATCCCCCCAAGCGACATTCACGTCACGCTCGGCACGTCATGGGTGCCCACAGACCTGTACGAGCAGTTTTGCTTTGACGTCTTGCATCGCGGCGACGTGCAGATACACCATAACGAGATCGAGGGCACGTATTCCTTCAACACAACCCGTTCGAGCGGCACCGTGCTGGAGACCGAGACCTACGGGACCCCCCGGATGCAGGCGCTGCGCCTGATGGAAAAGGCCATGAACTACCGGGAGGTCGTTGTCAAGGTGACTTCCGGTGGCCAGAGTTACGTAGACGCGGGCGAGACGGCGGCCGCGAAGTCCGCCCAGCGGGCCCTGCGTGAGCGGTTCGAGACCTGGATATGGGAGGACCTGGACCGCCGCGGGAAGATGGCGAAGCTCTACAACGACCGCTTCAACGTCTACGTCCTGCCCACCTTCGACGGCGGCCACCTGACGTTCCCCGGCATGAACGCGAACATCGAGCTTCGCCCGCACCAGAAAGACGTGGTCTGGCGGATTCTGACTCATGGCAACACGATGATGGCCCACGAGGTGGGGACCGGCAAGACGTGGGCGATGGCGACCGCCGCGATGGAGATGCGCCGGCTGGGCCTGGCGCGGAAGCCGCTGTTCATGGTCCCTGGGCACATGATCGAGCAGTGGACGCGGGAGTTCCTGGAAATCTACCCCAGCGCCAAGATGTTCGTGGCGACGCCGAAAACCGTGACGCCGCAGAAGCGGCAGGAGACCGCGAGCCGTATAGCCACGGGCGACTACGACGCCATCATCATATCGCACACGTCCTTTCAGAAGCTCCCGATGTCCCCGGACTCCATTCAGAGGTTCTTTGACAGCCAGATCGAACTGCTAGAGCAGGAGATAGACAGGGCCGCTGCGGCGGAGGGTTACGCGGTCCGCGACCTGGAGGACGCCCTCAACCGGCTCTACCACTGGATGACCGACATGCTCGCCAAGTGGGACAAGGACGCGACCCCGTGGTTCGAGGAGTTGGGCATTGACGCTCTGTTCGTGGACGAGGCCCACGAGTATAAGAACCTGTTCTACTGGACGAAGCAGGGCCGCGTGAAGGGCGTGGACGGCAAGGGCAACAAGAAGACGTTCGACCTTCTGATGAAGATACGAGAGGTTCAGCGCCGCACCGGCAACCGCAACATCGTCTTCGCCACGGGCACGCCGGTCGCCAACAGCCTGGGCGAGCTATTCTCGATGCAGCGCTATCTCCAGCCGGACGTGCTCCGGGAAGCCGGCACCGCTGCGTTCGACTCCTGGACCAGCACGTTTGCGACGCAGGACACGAGCATGGAGTTCCGGCCCGAGGGCGGCGGCGTGAGGCAGACGACGCGGCTGGCCCGCTTCGTGAACCTGCCCGAACTCCTCCACCAGTGGGGGCAGGTGGCCGACGTGGTCAGGGCCGAGCAGGTGCCGGGCCTGAAGCGGCCCGAGATAGCCACCGGCGGGCCCGAGCTTGTAGAGGTGCCGCAGAGCGACGAGCAGACCGCCCTGATTCAATACATTTGTAACGTCCGCGCCGAGCTGGTTCGCAAGCGCGCGGTGGAGCGGGACGTGGACAACATGTTGAATATTACAACGGACGGGCGGAAAGCGGCCATTGATGTGCGGCTCCTCCAGACCACAAACCCCAAACTGCTCCCCGCCGACGTGCCTCTGACCGACCACCCCCAGAACAAGGCCAACATGGTGGCCGACAACGTTCACAGAATCTGGGAGGAGACGAAGCCTGACCGGCTGACGCAGGTGATCTGGCTCGACATGGGGACGCCGGGTTCCTCCTCCTTCGACCTCTACGCGGATATCAAGCAGAAGCTCGTTGACCGGGGCATCCCACGGGAGCAGATCGAGGCGGTCCAGGACCACAAGAAGGGCGCGAACAAGGACAAGAAGCTTGCCGACCTGTTCCGGCGCGTCCGGGACGGGGACGTCCGCGTTGTGATGGCCTCCACCGAGGTCATGGGCGTGGGCGCGAATGTCCAGAAGAAGCTGGTCGCAAGCCACCACGCGGACTGTCCCTGGCGGCCCTGTGACCTGGAGCAGCGTGACGGGCGGATTTACCGGCACGGCAACGAGAACGACACGATACACATATACCGCTACGTCACAGGCGGAGACCTGTCCCAGGATGCCGTCTCCTTCGACGGGTTCATGTGGCAACTCGTGGCCACGAAGTCCCGCTTCACGCAGCAGGCGATGGAGTTGAACACCGATATCCGCGAGACCGAGGACATAGGTGAGATCATCCTCTCGGCCAGCGAGGCCATGGCCCTGGCCGCCGGCGACATGCGGATACTGGAGTTCGCGCGGTTAGACCAGAAGCTGACCGAGCTTCACACGCAGCGGAAGCGGTTCGAGCGGCGCAAGTGGCAGCAGCAAGAAGAACTGCGCACGATGGACACGAAGATCGAGAATCAGCGCAAGATCGGCGCCAAGCTCCTGGCCGACGCCGAGAGCTACGCCGAAGCCCTTGCGAAGGTGCCCGAGGGGGAAGACGCCTTCGCCATCACGATTGACGGCACCGAATACGAGGAGCGCGCGGAAGCCGCCGAGGCCCTGGAGGCCATCCGAGATGAGATGAAGCAGGAAGTGAAGGAACTCGCGGCCGCCGCCCGCCGGGGCGAAGTGTCCGGCCGCGCCCCCCAGGAGGGCGTCAACCGGTACGTGGGCGAGATGTTCGGCTTCCCCCTGGACATGGATGTCCACCTGGGCCGCACCGAGACCAAGGGGGAAGTCAGATACGAGCTTTTCAGCACGGTGAACATTCGCGGGGAGAGCAAGTGGGAGGTCGGGCTGGGCGAGAGCCCTACGGGCAATATCTCGCGTATCGCCAACATGTTCAACCGCATGACCGAGCGTGCTGAAGGGATTCAGGAGACGGTTGCCCAGCTTCAGCGCCGCAAGGCCGACCTGGAGGAGCTTGTGACGCGCGAGTTCCCCCAGGAGGCCGAGGTCAAGGATGTGGAGGAGCGATACGCCGCCCTGTCGGCCGAACTGTCGCACAACGCGACCGACGAGAGCGACCCCGACACCGCCGGCGGCGCCTACCAGCCGGACCCCGGTGATGAGCGCTTCGAGGAGGGCCGCCCGCCCCACGCCCGAGACGTGGACATGGCGGACGACTGGCCGGACCGCACGGTCCCGTGGGCCGGCCGGGAGATGGACACCATCAACCGCGAGCAGATCGTCCGCAGGATAGAGGACCTGCTGGGCGTCCCCATCCGCGTGCGCGGGTTCCGCGAGCGCGCCTCTGGTATCTACCGCCACCGCGAGCAGGTTGTGCGCACGAAGAAGGCCCACGATCTGCCCGTGGTCGCCCACGAGATCGGGCACGCCCTGGAGGATATCTTTCAGTGGACCGACCGGCTGACGTCTTTGCAGGCGAAAGAACTGGCCAACCTGGCCGGCGAGATGTATCCCGGCTTGACGAGCCGGGCCCTCTGGGCCGAAGGCGTTGCGATCTTCATGAAGCACTTCCTCTGGGAGGCCGAGGGCGCCGCCCAGGTTGCCCCGAGCTTCTACCAGACGTTCACGCAGACGCTGGAGATGAACCCGGACCTGAAGGCGGCTCT
>PUMJ01000001.1 GCA_003551305.1 Candidatus Brocadiaceae bacterium | reverse complement strand
GGCCCTTCGAGAGGATAAAGCGGTCGCGGTCGGGCCATTGGGGCTCGTCCGGCCGGACGTTGAGTATCTCCGAGTAGAGCGTCCAGACTATCTCGACGGCCGACAGCGAGCCGCCGCTGTGCCCCGAGCCGGCGTTGTATATGACGTCTATGATCTCGCTACGCAGCCATAGGCAGTCGCGCGTGAGGGCTTCGAAGTCAGGCACTGTTGTAGTCCTCCACCAGCGGTCGAAGGGATTCGATGGCCTGCCGGGCGGCCGTGTCGGGGTCGGGCTCGGGCAGGATCTCCACGGAGACCCATCCGTTGTAGCTCATCCGGCGCAGCGACTCGAAGACGGCCGGGAACTCCGTGTGGCCCTGTCCGGGGGCCATCCGGTTGGAATCGGCGAAGTGTATGTACTGCACCAGGTCGGCGTGTTCCTCCAGTTCCCCGCCCAGGGTGCGGTCCTCGATGTTCATGTGGAACAGGTCTGGCATCAGTCCCACGTTCGGGGCTCCGACCTTGCGCAGCAGTGCTGCGCCGTCCCGCACCGAGTTGACGAAGTTAATCTCATAACGGTTGACGGGTTCGAGGATGAGCTTGACGCCCTTCGGTTCGGCATAGGAGGCCACCTCCCGGGCGACCTCGACGAAGCGGGCCTCGGCCTCTTCGGGCTCCTCCCCCTCCTCGATGAAGCCGCGGGCGCGGCCTATGTTGACCATGGCCCCCAGTTCGGAGGCCAGATCGATCATCTCCCGAAAGACGCGGATGACCTCCCGGCGCCTGGCTTCGTCCCGCGCGGTGAAATAGAGGTCCAGGGCCGCGAAGACCTGTCCTGTCGAGATGCACGGACAGGCCAGGTTGTGTTCGGCCAGCAGCCGCTTCACGTGCTCGGGGTTGACCTGGTCGGCCGTTTTCAGTGCCAGTTCGATGCCGTCGTAGCCGAACTCGGCCGCCTTCCGGATGGAGTCCTCGATGCCGCGCCACACGACGAATGCGCTGGGCATGGCGTCTTCTGTTGCAACGGCCACCGCCACCTTTATCATGGTCGGGTCTCCCGGAACGTGCAGGGTCGGGAATGGAAGAGTTTACACGATAGGTGCCGGTGTCCGGGCGGTCAAGTTCCGGCGCGGCGCGAAAGGGGCATCCGATGGTCTCTCGGTTCGAATGGGAGCAGGCGTCACCGGAGGATGAGCGGCTCTGCTCGGAACGGCTGGACAGGCTGTGGACGGATCTGGCGCAGAAGCGGACCAGGGCGCTGCTGGTGGCGCGAAACGACCGCATCGTGTGCGAACGATACGAGGATGGGCGAACTGGCGCCGACCGTCACTATTCCGCCTCCCTCGCCAAGGCGCTGGTCGGCGGCATCTCCCTGACGCTGGCTTTACAGGATGGGCTCATCCGCGTTGATGACCCCGCCTGCAAGTACGTCCCCCAGTGGCGCAACTCCCCGCAGAAGGGCCTTGTAACGATACGCCATCTTGCCACGCACACTTCGGGTCTGGAGGACGCAGAACTGGGCGAGCGGCAGCGCCTTCAGGCTCTGGCCGAAGGCAAGACTTTGAACGAGCATCACATGGAGTTGCCGGGCTGGAAGGGCCGTTTCTGGCGACAGGAGCCGAACCCCTTCCTGAGCGCGCGCGACGACGCGCCCGTCCTCTTCTGCCCGGGCTCGGACTACGCCTACAGCAACCCGGGCATGGCGATGCTGTCCTGGTGCGTGACGGCGGCCTTGCGGGGCACGGAACATGAGGACATCCGCACGCTGTTGCGCGAACGCGTGATGCGGCCCATCGGCATCCGCGACGAGGAGTGGTCTATCGGCTATGAGAAGACGTTCGAGACGGACGGTCTGCCGCTTGTGGCAAACTGGGGCGGGGGCGAATTCACCCCGCGCGCCGTGGCCCGGCTCGGGCGCCTCATGCTCCGCAAGGGGAACTGGGACGGCGAACAGATACTGGACCCGCAATGGGTGGAACGCGTGAGCGCCTTCGCCGGGACGCCGCTCTCGGGCCGACGGCCGGAAGACCCCCGGCCGGCCTCCGGCCTGTGCTGGTGGGTGAACCACGATGGCGTGTGGGAGAGCATGCCGCGGGACGCGTTCGGCGGTGCCGGGGCCGGCAACCAGCACCTGTTCGTCGTCCCCATGCTGAACATGGTCGTGGTCCGCAACGGCGGGCAGATAGGGCAGACCTTCTGGGGCGGCGTGGACGAGCACCTGCTGCGGCCCCTGGCGGAGGCCTTCCTGCCGCCGTGCCCCCCGAGCCCCGTCATCAAGCGCATCGAGTGGGCCCCCCGGTCGGAGATAGTGCGGCGTTGCCACATGAAAGGGCGCGACGGCAGCGACAACTGGCCCCTGACGTGGGCCGACGACGGCGACCTCTACACCGCCTGGGGCGACGGCTGGGGCTTCAACCCGCCCACTGAAACCAAGCTGAGCATGGGCTGCGCGAAGGTCAGCGGTTCGCCGCCGGGGATAGAGGGTCGGAACGTCCGCTCCAACATCGAAGAAGGCGGCATGGGACGCCGAGGGCGGAAGGGCAGCGGGATCCTCATGGTGGACGGCGTCCTCTACCTCTGGGCCCGCAACGCCGACGGCGATGGCCATCACTCGCAGCTCGCGTGGTCGGAGGATCGCGCCCGGACTTGGACATGGGCCGACTGGCGGTTCGAGGAGTTCGGATACTGCACGTTCCTCAACTTCGGGCCGAACTACGCCGGGGCGCGGGATGACTTCGTGTATGTCTATTCGCACGACAATCCCAGCGCATACTGCGCCGCCGACCGGATGATCCTGATGCGGGTGCCGAAGGAGCGCATCCGCCGGCGCGACGCCTACGAGTTCTTCACCGGTCTCGATGAGCAGGGGAATCCTGGTTGGAGCGGGGATTCCGATGAGCGCGGCGCCGTGTTCACGCACCGGAGACGCTGCCTGCGCTCCGGCGTCACGTACAACGCCGGACTGGGTCGCTATCTCTGGTGGCATCAACTGCCAAACCGCCCGATGGACTCCCAGACGCGCTTCTCCGGGGGGTTTGGCGTCTATGACGCGCCTGAGCCGTGGGGCCCGTGGACGGCAGTCCATTATGCTGAACTGTGGGACGTGGGCCCCGGGGAGACGGGCAGCTTCCCGACGAAGTGGATGAGCGAGGACGGCAGGACGGTGCACCTGGTCTTCTCCGGCAACGACACCTTCGCCGTGCGCCGCGCCGAACTCGTGACCGAGTAGCGGCAAGGCTCCACCCCGAAGCGGCCTTCGCTTTGCCACCGATGGGCCCAGGGGCTATCATCTCCTCTCCACCCGGGCCGCAGCACAGCACAGGAGGATCGTTCCCATGGTCGCCAGGTCCGAGCAGGCACTGGAGGTCAAGATAACGTTCATCGGCGGGGGCAGCCGCGCCTGGGTGCCGGGCATGATGCGCGATTTGGCGCTCTGCCCGCGGGTGAAGGGGCACATCTCGCTCTACGACATCAACTACTGCGCTTCCAGGGAGAACGTTCAGCGCGGGGAGGCGATCTTCGCCCACCCCGACGCCGTGACCGAGTTCTCGGTGAGCGCCCATCGCAAGATCGGGCCGGCCCTGGACGGGGCCGACTTCGTGATGATGGCCATCCAGCCCGGACCCATCACAATGATGGCCGGCGACATAGACATCCCGGCCAAGTACGGCATCCTGCACACCGTGGGCGACACCGCCGGGCCGGCGGGCCTCGTGCGCTCCCTGCGCACCGTGCCCATCTACACCGGCTTCGCCCACGCGGTGATGGAGCACTGCCCGGACGCGTGGGTGATGAACTGCACCAACCCTATGGCCACCTGCGTGGCCGCGCTCTATGCCGCCGAGCCGGACATCAAGGCGTTCGGCTACTGCCACGAGGTCTTCCACACCCAGCGGCACCTGGCCGGGCTGGTCGAGGAGCACTTCGGCGTCGAGTCAGTGCCCCGGCAGGACATCCGGGTCGAGGTCACCGGTGTGAATCATTTCACCATGGCCACGTCCGCCTGGTGGAACGGGCACGACCTGTGGCCGCTGCTGGAGGAGCGCATTGAAGAGGAGGGCTTCTTCGCGGACCGCACCGATGCGGCCCGAGAGCGGCTCGAAGAAGGGTGGTGGTTCGAGTACGACCTGCTGGTGGCTTACGACTTCCTGCGCCGGTTCGGCGTGCTCGGCGCGGCGGGGGACAGGCACCTTGTGGAGTTTGTGCCGTGGTACATGACCGATGAGCAGGAACTGCACCGCTGGGGCGTGGTCCGCACCCCGTCGAAGTACCGCCTCGAGCAGGCGGCCCAACGCCGGGAGGACAGGCAACTCGAGGCGCCCGAGGAACTCGAGCCCTCCGGCGGCGAGAACCTGGAGCAGATGCTGGCCCTGTTCGGCCTGGGCGACCTGGACACGAGCACGAACATCCCCAACGAGGGCCAGACCCCGGGCCTGCCGCGCGGTGCGATCATCGAGTCGAACGTCCGCTTCCGGCAGGACAAGCTGGACCCCATCGTCGAGCCACGGCTGCCGGCGATGGCGCTGGCGATGCAGCGGCACATCGTGGAGGTCCACCAGCTTACTCTGCGGGCGGCCCTGGAACGTGACAGGGACCTGGCCTTCCAGGCGCTGCTGCACGACCCCCTGGTGCACATCGGCCCCGATGCCGCGTGGCACATGCTGGACGAGATGCTGGAGGCCACGGCTGACCTGCTCCCCGGCTGGGACATCTGAACGGGCGCCGACCGGAGGGCGAGAGCTAACCACGACGGCACTACGAGCACAACGTGACGGCGAAGGCTAAACACGGAGGGCACGGAGGACACGGAGGAACGGCGGGGAGAGGGGAAAGGGCTTGCGCCATGCTAATGTCCTCGGGCGTGGCGGCAGGCAACAGCCCGATTGCGGTGGCTTCCACAGCCGGGGCTTCGGCCGTGAGCTCAGCCGAACCGGGCGGCTGTGCCACACACGGCTGGCCGCGGGGGATCGTCCTCGTCGTCGTCCTCGCACGCTACGGAACGACATTCACCGCAGAGGACGCGGCGCTTGCCGACTGCCTGCGGGAACGGCAACAAGGACAGACTCGCATCGTTCTGGTCGTCGCGTCGTCCGTCGTGAGCTGCGCCGCCGACGGGGCCGTAGTGGTCGTCGTGGTAGCAAACACCGTGGGAGGAGGACGTGATGGAACTGACCGAACTGCTGCGGACCTCGCTGAACTCCGAACTCGGCCAGCTCGGGGCGGCGCCCGTCGCCCTCGGGCCGCATGAGGAGGCCATCCTCCTGAAGTGGTCCGCTTGCCAGGAGGTGGACCCCTACCACGAAATGTTCTTCTTCCCCACGGACACGCTGAAGCTCTCCGTGATGAGCCGCGAGGGAGATATCCTGTGGCAGCGGGACCTGGGGCCTGGCGTCGTGCCGGGCATGTGGTTCTGTCCTGTCTTCCCGTTCGACCTCGACGGGGACGGCGCTGACGAGATATGGTTCGTCAACAACATGGACCCGGACCACCCGCTGGGCGTGAGCAACTACCGCCTGGAGCGCCTCGACGCCGCCACGGGCGAGACGACGGGACGGTGGCCGTGGCCCGCCTGCGACACCAACCAGAACATCAGCAACATGTTCCGCAACTTCATCCTGGGCGGTCATGTCCACGGGCAGCCGGTGCTGCTCACAGGGCAGGGCACCTACCGCGACATGTTCCTGCAGGGGTGGGACCCCGGCCCCGAGCCACGCTGGGAGACGGTCATCCGTCACGATGAACCGGGCGCGCAGGGCAGCCACATGTGCCCGGTGACGGACCTGGACGGCGACGGACGACAGGAGGTGATGTGGGGCGAGCATTGCATCGAGCTTGATACCGGCAAGGAGCGCTTCTGCGCCGAACGGGAGAGCTACAGCGGGCATTCCGACGTGGTCCAGCCCGTGTTCGACCGGGACAGCGGCCGGTGGTACCTCTACACCTGCCGCGAGGGCGACGGTGATGTCTCGCCCCGCGTGGCGCTTTTCGATGACAGCGGCCGGAGGGTGTGGGGGGCTGTCGAAGAAGGGCACATGGACATGGGATGGGTGGCGCGGCTGGGGGAGGAGCGCCGACCCGTGGCCATGGCCATCCGCATCGGTCACAAGACCGCCGGGCCGCACGGGTTTGCCCGTGAGGGCA
This sequence comes from Candidatus Brocadiaceae bacterium, assembly GCA_003551305.1. GTDB lineage: Bacteria > Planctomycetota > Brocadiia > SM23-32 > SM23-32 > B1Sed10-231. Next base: position 44,949 of record PUMJ01000001.1, on the reverse strand, counting down.
TCGAGGAGTTCGCCTTCGACGCGCTAACCGGTGAGCCGCTGGAACTCCCGTTCAGCACGTACGGGACGCTGCCCGTTGACCTCGACGGTGACGGCTACCACGAGCTGGTCCGCGGCGCGGCCGGCGGGGGCGGGGAGGTGCTCGACCGGCGAGGCAGCTTCCTCGGCACGGTGAAAGGACAGGTCGCCATGGTCGGCAGGTTCATGGACCATCCCGGCGAGCAGGCGCTGGTCTACCGGCCCGACGGGACGGTCTGCGTCTTAGCCGATGCTGAGGCGCAAGACGAAGAAGGCGCCCTGAAACGCTACGAGCACCCGCTCTACGCGGCGAACCGCCGCCTCACCCTCGTGGGTTACAACCTGCAGGCGCTGGGCGGGCTCTGAGAGCCCGAGCGGGGGTTTCTATTTAATGACGGCGGCCCACCGGCCGCCCGAGGGCGGCGCGAGGGGGACCGCCTGTCCGCCTGTCAGCTCCTCGGTGGCGCCCCAGGCTCCACCGTCTATGTCATACCACCTGAGAGCCAGCTCACCTTTAGCGTCCAACAGGTCAAGCGTCACACGGCCGCCGTCGGGGAAGTAGACCGCGTAGGCCCGGCCGGGGTCGGCGATGCAGTATGCCTCGTTCTCCTCCCGATCACTCAGCATTTGGGGCGCTGGCTCGCAGCGCCAGACCTCGACGGCGTCCGTGACCTCGCGCGCGCCGCGGATCATCTTCTGCGCCAGCTCGTTCAGGCCGATGCCGGAAGGCGGACGGTGGAAGCGTGCCGCCGCAATGCCCGCGAACACGTGCCGCCAGAACCGCTCGACTCCGTTGTACACGGAGCCGTGGGGGCCCTCGCCGCCGTACGTCTTCACCGTGTTGAGCGGCCGGGCGGGGTCGGAGGTGCGCTCCCGCGCCCAGAGGGCGTTGTCGTAGTGGGTCTGGCCGGTCTGGTGGTTGTTCTGTGAGATGTCGCAGAACGTGAAAAGCTCCGGGTGGTCGAAGGTGTAGCTGTGCATCTCGTGGCGCAGGTTGTGGGGGTCCCACATCTCGGTGGTATGGACTTTCTTGCCGGCCTCCTCGGCGGCGCGCCGAATGTGCCGGGCCCAGTACCAGCCCCACTCCGGCGTCACGGATGTCTCATTGTCCATGCAGTAAAGGACGTTGTCGTGCTGGAGCGAATAGGAGAGGAGCTTGTCCACGAAGCGGCGCTGGTATTTCAGCACGGTCTCGACGTTTTTCTCGGCGGGCACGGACCAGAAGAAGTTGTTCTCGGTCCTGACGGGATGGCTGTCCACGACGGTCGGCAGGCCGGTCTCCTCGGCGGTGTAGTTGACGTTGTTGACGGGGTTGAAAGGGTTGCGCGCCCAGTTGCCGCGGTAGAAGTCGAACGTGGCCCAGACCTCGATCTGCACGATGATGCCGCGCTTCTCTGTCTCCTCCAGGCAGGTGGCGAAGCGGCGCCAGTGCTCCTCGTTCCAGCGTTCCAGGTCGTAGAGGTCGCCATCCCTTGCGAACGGCCAGACGTTGCCCTCGTCCCGGCAGGACATGACGCACCGGACGTAGTTACCGCCCGCCGCCGCCAGCGTGTCCAGGTGTTCCTCCAGGTCGGGGATCTGGTAGAGGTTATCCTCCACGGACCCGCCCAGCAGCATCACGGGCTCGCCCCGGTACTGCCAGTAGCGGTGATCCTCCGGCCAGATGTCTATCGCTTGCGTGGTCTCGTCGGTCATGGCGCCTGCGCTGCCGAAGGAGAGGAACAGGAACGAGGCGACGGTTATGAGTGCCAGGGTCTTCATATTGAGGGTGATTGTGGCCGGGAGGAAGAAGCCTGTCAACCGACACCGCCCCTTTGAAGGGTGTGGCCTGCGATAGTATCATCCTTTCTCCGAGCCTGCCTGCCAGCAGGAAGACGCAAGCCAGGGGAGTTGATCGCACATGGATGGACGCGTTCAACTGGTGGTGCTGGACGACGACCCGACCGGGATACAGACGGTCCACGGGTGCCTGTTGTTCACGCGATGGGAGCCCGATACGCTGCGAGAGGGCTTTGCGCACAACGCGGGCTTTTTCTACGTCCTGACGAACACCCGCGCCTACGACCGGGCCCGGGCCCGGAGCATCGTGGGCGAAGTCGTCCGCAACGTGCTCGAACTCAACCGTGAATACGGCCGCTCGCTCATTTTCGTGAGTCGTTCGGACTCGACCCTGCGCTCGCACTTCCCCGCCGAGATTGACGTCATCCGGCGGGCTGTCGAGGCCGAGGAGGGGCGCCCCCTGGACGCCGTCTTCATGGTGCCCGCGTTCTTCGAGGGGGGGCGGCTGACCGTCGGCGACACACACTACGTGGAAGAAGGCGGGGTGCGCACACCGGCCGACCGCACCGAGTACGCGCGCGACTCAGTTTTCGGCTACGGCACCTCGCACCTGCCGTCCTACATCGCGGAGAAGACGGAAGGGCGCGTGCCGCCGGAGAGCGTCCTGAGCATATCGCTGGACCTGCTGCGCGGGAAGGCGACGGATCTGGGCGTCTTCCTGCGCGGCCTGTCCGGCGGCCGGTTCGTGGTGGTCAACGCGGAAAGCTACGACGACCTCGAGAGGTTCTCCCGGGCGCTTCTGGCCGTAGCGGCCGAGGGCAAGCGGTTCGCCTTCCAGAGCGCTGCCTCGGTTGTGAAGACCCTGGCCGGCGTGCCGGACAAGCCGCTGCTGGGCGGAGAGGTCGTACACCATCCCGGCAACGGCCTGTTCGTGGTGGGCTCCCACGTGCAGCGCACCACCGACCAGTTGAACGAGCTGATGCAGCGCCCGGGCGTGGAGGGCATCGAAGCGGACGTGCGCCGCGTGCTGGAAGCCGGCGACTCCGCGCTGCGCACCACCGCGCAGCAGATGCAGCAGGCGTGGGCAGCCGGGCGCACGCCCGTCGTCTACACGTCCCGGGAGGAGTTGACGTTCGACTCGAAAAAGGAGCGCCTCGAGGCCGGCCAGCGCATATCGGCCTTCCTGGCTTCCCTGGTGCGTCAGCCCGGCGGGCCGCTGCCGTACGTGGCGGCCAAGGGCGGCATCACGTCCCATGACGTATTGATGCAGGGCCTGCAGGTAGCGAAGACCGAGGTGCTGGGCCAGATACTGCCCGGAGTTCCCGTCGTCGCCGCACCCGAGGGCAACCGCTTCGAGGGGATGCCCTGCGTCATCTTTCCCGGCAACGTGGGTGACGACCGCGCGCTGGTGGACGTTTACGAGACACTGGATGCGGGAGCGAAACAGACCTGATGACGACCACACTCGACCCCCTGGATTTCTCCTCTTGGTGGGCCCCGTTCAGGGAGGACACGCGCCCCCGATGGGACTGCCTTCCTCACCACGAAGATTATGCTGACTTGCTGGAGAACTGCGAGACGCTGGCCTATCTCATTCGCTCGTATACGGTCTACAGCATGACGTGCGCGGCGCTGGGCCACCCGGGCGGGAGTTTCTCGGAGGCGGAGTTCCTGGCCGTCCTTTACAACTATGCCCTGCGGTTCGACCCGAGCGAACCACGCTGGCCGATGCGCGACGTGTTCTACCTGTCGAAGTGCCACGCGTGTCCGGGCCTCTACGCCGTGCTGGCCATGTTCGGCTACTTCCCGATGCAGGACCTGAGCGGCTACGGGTCGTGGGAGTCGCATCTGGAGTCTCACCCGGACTGGAACACGACCCCGGGCATCGAGATAAGCGGCGGCTCCCTGGGGCAGATACCGGGCGTGGCCGTCGGCAGGGCGCTGGGCATGCGCCGACGCGGCCCCGAGCACTACGACCGGATGGTCTACGTGCTGATAGGTGACGGCGAGTGCAACGAGGGCGCCGTCTGGGAGGCGTTCATGGCGGCCGGGCACTACGGGCTGGACAACCTCGTCTTCGTCATAGACAGCAACAAGGTGCAGGCCAAGGGGTTCGTCAGCCGGGACATGGCCATCGAACCCCTGGCCGACAAGCTGGGCGCTTTCAACCTCGACGTATACGAGACGAGAAACGGGCACGACGTGGGCGAACTGGTGGACCTGTTCACGGTCCTGCCCCAGCAGCGCCGCGGCCGACCGCTGGCAGTAATCCTCAACACCGTCAAGGGCAAGAAGGTGGGGCAGTGCCAGTTCAACCCCAACTGGCACACCTCCGCCCCGCGCAGCATCGAGGCGGCGGGAGAGTGGCTGGAGGAACTCTGGCTGACCGACGGCCGTCGTCTGGGCATACCCCCCGAGTTCCCGGCAGCCCTGACCGAAGCGATCGACATAGTGCCCCCGGCGCACGAGAACCCGGACGACATCAGCGAAGCGCAGGCCTGAAAGGAGGGCGGAAGATGGCCCAGTTCGTCATACCGGACCGAGAGAGGACCCGCCAGATGCGTTACCGCATGGGTTTCGCGCTGGCCGACCTGGCGGACGAGAACGAGGACATCGTCGCCCTCGATGCCGACCTGCGCAGCTCGACCGGCCTGCACATCTTCGACCACTTTCATCCGGACAAGCTGGTCAAGACGGGCATCGCCGAGCAGAACCTCGTCGCCATGGCGGCCGGTCTGGCCCAGGAGGGTTACATCCCGTTCCCGTGCACCTTCGACGCGTTCTGCCGCCGTTACATGGACCAGCTCTACATTACCGTGGCATACAGCAACCTGAACGTGAAGGTGCTGGGCGCCTACGTCGGCCTCTTCACCGGCAAGGCCGGCGCCACCCACCAGAGCGACAAGGAGCTGGGCCTGCTGCTGCGCATCCCCAACCTGCGGGTCGTCGAGCCCGGCTGCAACCTGGAGATGGAACAGGCCCTGCACTGCGCGGCACAGACGCCCGGTCCCTTTTACCTGCGCATCGTGCGCTGCGAAGTGGAGGACAACGAGCTGTGGGACGGCTACGAGTTCGAACTGGGGCGCGGCGTGACGGTGCTTGATGACGGGGCGGACGTGGGACTCGTCTGCACCGGCTACATGGTCAAGACGGCCAGGATCGCGGCGCAGAAGCTGGCCCGGCGGGGCATCAAGGTCCGCCTGGACCATCACCCCACGCTGAAACCGTTCGACAGGGCACTGCTCTACGATCTGGCCGAGAAGGTGCCGGCCATCGTGACACTGGAGAACCACTGCGTCAGCGGCGGCCTGTACTCGCTGGTGGCCGAGGCGCTGGCCGAGGTCGGCGCGGGCCTGCCGGTCACCGCGGTGGGCACCGATCCCGAGGACTTCATCCACACCGGCCACGTCAACGACTTGCTGCACCACTACCGCATGACGTCCGAGCACGTGGTGGAGAAGGTCATTCAAACACTGCGGCTTGCGGGAGACTCCTGATGGCGAGAGCCGGACTACGGCCGATTGACCTCTTCAGCATGTACATGCAAGTGACCGGCGTCCCCACGCTCGGGGACGCGCCGGGCGGCGATCCCGCCCTGCGGGGCAAGAGGCTGGGCATCGTGAACGGGGCGAGTTGGATTGCACTCTGGAGCAACTACTGGGGCCGGCGCCTCCTGCCGGAGGTCAAACTCATCAACGTTGGCAACGAGGCCGTGCAGCTCAACTTCATGGACGCCCACGCAAAGGGTGAGCCCTGCCCGCCGCAGATCAACATTGATCTGTTCGCGCAGTACGCCCGGGACCTGGTCAATCTCTATGGCGTTGACGCGCTGTTGGTAAGCTGCTCCACCATGAACCGCGCCATCGGCGCCGTTCGGGATGCCATGCGACCGCACAACGTGCCCGTGGTGCAGATAGACGAACCGATGATGGAGGCCGCCGTCCGGACTGGAGGGCGCATACTGGTGGTGGCCACCCACGGCCCCACCGTCAAGAGCACGCAGGCCCTCCTGGGGGAGACCGCCGCCGGGCTGGGGGAGGAGGTCTCCTTCAGCGGGGTCACCGTCGTAGAGGCGTTCGACCGTCTTGGGGAGGGCGACGTGGAGGCCCACAACGAGCTGATAGCCGACGCCATCCGCCGCAAGTGCGCCGAGGAGGAGATTTCCGTCGCAGTGCTGGCGCAGCTTTCCATGACCGTCTTCAAGCTCTCCTATCCCGAGTGCGAGGCGGAGTTCGGCGTTCCCGTCCTGACCAGCGGCGAGGAGGGCTTCAAGCGCTGCGGTGAGGTTTTGCGCGGGCTGGAGGGTTGAGGCCCCGTGCACGAGGCACCGGAAAGGGAACCGCCGGGGCGGCACTGGCGCATTCAGGGCAACGTGTTGCTGCTGGTGCTGGGCTCCGGGGCGATGGCCGTGCCGTTCATCGGGGCGCTGCGGGAGTCGGTCCAGCGGCAGGCGGGCATATCCCGCGCAGAGTTCGGCCTGTGGGTCTTCGTGCTCGGCCTGGTCGGCGGCGTCATCGGCCTGGCTCTCTCGGTGGTCATGCGGCGCACGCTGCGCACGACGTTCATCCGCATCGGTGCGTGGGGTATGTTCATAGCCTGCGTGCTGCTGGCCGTAGCGGAGCCCGCGCCGGGCTGGGCGCTGGCACCCCTGGTGCTTGGCTGGCTCATACTGCGCACGGCGCACCCCCTGACCGGCTCGGGGAACGGCATCTTCGCGGACCTGTGGGACCACTCGCCGCACACGGGGATCATCCTGCTGCACTCGGTGAACGCTTTCGGCAAGGTGGCCGCGCCGCTGGCCGTGCTGGCGTTCGGCACGGCGGTGCGACCGACGGCGCTCCTTTTCGCGGGCATGTTCGGGCTGCTGGCGGTCGAGTCCGTCTTCTGGCCCCGCCAGAGCCTGGACTATCTTTCTCGCCTGGAGCGCAGCCGGGACGTGAAACGCCGCCTGCGGCTGCCGTCGAACCCGTGGGTCTGGCTGTGCGTGGTTCAGTTTGCGTTCATCGGCGGGGCGGAGGGCGGCGCGACCAGCATCGCCGCCAGCCTTGTGGAGGTGCTTCGGCCCGTCCCGGGCGGGTTCACCACGGCGAGCCGGTGGGCCTCAACGGCCCTGGTGGTCATGACGGCCGGCATATTCGTCGGGCGCGTGGTGTTCACGCTGTTTTCGTTTCGGCTTGGCGAACGGAGTATCATCGGCGCTTGCCTGGTGTCCGGGCTGTTTGCCGTCCCGGCGGCATTCGCAACCCGGCCGCTGCTGTATCTACCGGCGATGTTCGTCACGGGCATCTGTTTCAGTGCGACCTGGCCGGCGTTTTTCGCCCTGGCAGCGCGCCACTATCCGGAGGAGCGGACGTTCCTGTCTATCGGCGCCATCTTTTTCTCCTTACTTGGGATATGGGGGGCGACCTACCTGGCCAGCGCGATAGGGGACGCGGACAGGTTGCTTCCGTGGGCGCTGGTTGCCAGCGTGGCCGTGGCGGTGCCGTTCGCGCTGTTTCTGTACGTCAGTCCGGTGGGGCGCGGCCTCGGACGGCCGGGGCACCGCAAATCGTCTTAAAGGCCGCGGCGCCCCCGACGGTGCAACTTGACAGGCCGGCACGATTGCCGCAGAATCGCCTTCACGAGTGCGTTCCTCCTGATTTACCTTCCTATCACGCCTAGGGGGGCGAAAATGGCCGACGTGAACTGGACGCGAGCAGGCAAAGAGAGCAATCTGCGTGAGGGCAAGCCCGTCGCCGTTACCGCAGGTGGGCAGAGGGTTGTCGTGGTGAAAGGCCCCGATGGGCTCCATGCCTGCGGGGGCAAATGCACGCACTACGGCGGGCCGCTGGAAAAGGGCCTGCTGGTGGGAACCGTCATCCAGTGCCCCTGGCACAGCGCGCGCTTTGAGGTCAAAACGGGGCGCGTGCTCTCGCCGCCGGCCCTCGAGGACGCGGGCTGCTGCGACGTGAAGGTTGAAGACGGCATTGTCTACGTCACCGCGCCGCGCGAGGCGCCTCCGCCGCCCATCGAAGGAGAAGACGACAGGACCTTCGCCATCGTGGGGGGCGGGGCGGCCGGCAACGCCGCCGCTGAGACCCTGCGGCGGGAAGGCTTCGCAGGGCGCATCGTCCTCATCACCGCCGAGCCCTTCGCACCTTACGACCGGCCGACCCTCTCCAAAGAGTTCATGGCCGGAGAGGCGCAACCCGACTGGCTGCCGCTGCACGGCGACGGTTTCTACCAGAGTTGGAAAATCGAACTGCTGACGGGACGCCGCGTGACCGCGCTGGACCCCGCCGAGGGCGTTCTGGAGTTCGAGGACGGAGAGAAGCTGACCTTCGACAAGGCCCTCGTGGCGACCGGCGCCACCCCGCGCAACCTCGACATCCCCGGCATCGACCTGGACGGCTGCTACCTGTTGCGGAGCCGGGCCGACGCCGAAGCCATCGGTGAGAATATCGAGGACGCCGCCCGCGCTGTCATCATCGGTGCCGGTTTCATCGGCATGGAGGTCGCCTGGGGACTGCGCCAGCGTGGTCTGGACGTGCACCTCGTCGCCCCGGACAAGGTCCCCCTGGCGCGCGTGTTCGGCGAGGCGGTGGGGGAGTGGCTGCTCGGAGAGCATGAGAAGGCCGGCGTGGAGTTCCATCTCGGCATCACGCCGAAGGAGGTGCGCGGGGACGGGGGGGTGCAAGAGGTGGAGTTGTCGGACGGCACTACTCTGGCGGCAGACGTGGTCATCGTCGGAATCGGCGTCCGCCCGGCCGTCAGCTTCCTGGAGGGCACCGGCCTGGTGCGCGACGGGGTTGTTCCGGTCGATGCGACCCTGCAGACGCAGGCCGAGGGCGTCTACGCGGCCGGGGACATCGCACTCATGCCGTCCCACTACACCGGCAAGAGCCACCGCATCGAGCACTGGGTTGTGGCCGAGCACCAGGGACAGCACGCCGCGCGCGCCATGCTCGGCAGCGAAGCCCCGTACAAGGAGGTCCCGTTCTTCTGGACGCAACAGGCAGAGGTCTCCATCAGCTACGTCGGTTATCCCGGCGAGACCGACGAAGTGGCCGTGCGCGGCGAGGTGGGCGAAGGCGAGTGGCTGGTCGGCTATTACGAGAACGGCCGGCTGCGGGCCGCCGCCTGCAAATGGATGGACCGGGAAATACTCGCCCTGATGGAGTTGATGAAAGCGGGCCGGGAGATACCCGCCGACGTCCTCAAGGATCCCGACGCCGACCTGGCGGGGCTCCTGGACACCATCGTCTGAGGCGGAACATTTAAGGAGACGAAGATTGGAAAAGTGCAAGGCAGGGGTCTGCTCCGTTTCTTCCTCCACGAAACAACGAGCATGCGCGGCTGCGGAGGGATGACGTCCGCTCTGAGGCGGACTCTTGCGCCGCAGGCTTCCCGGCGAACCGAGGCGGTCCTGCTGAGGTGGCCGGCACGGGGGCGGCCGACTCCGGATGGTTGAATGGGCTTGAGACCGGCCTGCGTCCTCTTGTCCTTTCGGTCATGGCGTGTTAGGCTTCTGCATAGTTGATTCGTGTCCCGCCTCTCATGTTGCGGGAACACGCCGCTCCACTGTGCACACGGGAGGCAGCTATGGAGGCGGTGCGGCTCCTTCATCTGGCCGATTGTCATCTGGACACGCCGTTTTACGGTCGGGAAAAGGAGATGCGCCGCCGGCTGCGGGACGCCTGCCGGGAGGCGTTCCGCGCGGCCGTTGATCTGGCCATCGAGCGCCGTGCCCACGCCGTGCTCATCGCGGGCGACCTCTTCGATGACGAGTTGCTCTCCTTCGCCACCGAGCGGCTGCTGGTGGACTGCTGCGGCGCATTGCACGAGTCCGGAATACCGCTGTTTTACGCGCCGGGCAACCACGATCCCGGCCGCGCTACCTATCGGGCGCGCAAGATCGAATGGCCGCCCAACGTCCACATGTTTGCGAGTAGCAACCCGGAGACGGTGGACATAAGGGATTCCGACGGCCAGACCGTGGCCCGTCTGACCGGCGCCGGACACATGACCCAGGCGGAGAGCCAGAATCTTGCGGGCAGCTTCCCGGCCGCCAACGGTGAACTGGCGCACGTCGGCCTGCTCCATACGCAGGTGACCGGCGCCCGCGGCGCCGACCAGCACGACCGTTACGCGCCCTGCACCGAAGGTGATCTTCGCGAGGCGGGCTACGACTATTGGGCGCTCGGGCATGTCCACCTGCGCCAGACTGTCTCCGAGCAAATCCCGGCCTGGTACGCCGGCAACACCCAGGGGCGTCATCCGCGTGAGACAGGTCCCAAGGGCGCACTGTGGGTCGAGGTGGAGAAAGGGATTCCGGTTGAACCGGAGTTTGTGCCGCTGGCCCCGGTCGTCTGGCACAGTGTGGAGGTGCCGTGTCCCCCCGACGGAACCACGATGGCCGCCCTGGTGCCCGCACTGACGGCTTCCTTGCGGGAACTGGTACCCGTCGAAGACGGCCGGGAGCACTTCGTACGTGTGGACCTGACCGGGCAGTCACCTTTGGCGGGCGACCTGGCGTTGCCGGAAAACCTGGAGGTTCTCTCCGATGAGTTGCAGGACGGGCTGGGAGCAGGCTGGTTGGAGGTCCGCTCCGACAGCGTGGTGCGCCCTGTGGATCTGGATGCATATCGGGGCGGTCGCACGGTTTTGGCTACCGCCCTTGAGATCATAGACAGGGCAGATTCTGACGACGCACTCATCGAACGGATCCGCCCCGAGGAGTTGGCCAATGCCCCGGAGGACGAACTCGCCTACCTGCGGGAACTGCTCGCCGGACTGGACCTGGAGGCCGCCGCGCGCCTCGTGCCGGAGGAGCACCGATGAGAATCCGCGAACTGAAGGTCACGGCTTTCGGCGCGCTGCACGACTTCACGCTGGAGGAGGGCCAGCTTGCCAGTGGAGTGAACGTCGTCTGCGGACCCAACGAGGCCGGCAAGACCACCCTGTTGAGCGTTTGCCGTGCGTTGCTCTACGGATTCTACCCGGTCAAGGATTTCCCCTACCGACCGTGGCACCGCGATGTCTATCCCGAGATCGAGGCCGCCCTCGCCCTGGAAGATGCCCGCTCGGCCGTGGTGTGGCGCAAGCTGATGAGCGCCCCCCAGGGGACCGTCACACTGGACGGAGAGACGTATGATGACCTGCGCAACCGGGACCTGCCGTTCGTGCAGCACCTGGGACGCGGTCTCTACGACGCGCTCTACTCGTTGACACTGGCCGACATGGATGCGCTCGAAGGTGAGGCGTGGCAGGACGTGGAAGACCGGCTGCTGGGCGGGCTCGGCTCGGATGTGCTCCGGCCCGTAAGCCAGGTGCTCGCCGAGGTGGGCAAGGAGGCGGACAGCCTCTGGCGTTCCGACAATCGGGGTAAACCGAAATGCCGCGAACTCGCCAACAGGCTTTCTGAGGTTAGGTCCCAGTATAAGGAGGCCCGAGAGAAGGACCGCCAGGTCCGCGAGAGCGCCCGGGAACTCGGTGATCTGCGGGAGCGTCTGGATCGGATCGCCGACGAACTCCCGCGTTTGCGTGCGGAAATCCGGCAGGCCGAGCAGTTGCTGCCCTTGAAACAACGGCTCGAGCAGATAGAGCAGTGGCGCGGCAGCATACCGGACGAGGCGGCTGCCCTGAAGCTGCCGGATGCTCCGCGAGCGGAGCTTTCGCGCACCCGTGAAGCCGCCGAGCAGCAATGGCACCAGCTCAAGAGCCTCTTGCGCGACAAAGACCGGCTTGAGAATACCCGCCAGGCTGTGACACCGGAAGATGAGAGCCTCCTGGCCCGGGCGGACGAAATCCGCGCCTGGATGCGCAGCAGCGGCCGTCTGCAGAAAGAGTCCGAGGACATCAACCACCTGGAGGCGGAACTCGAGCATCGGCGGGGGGCTTTACGCGAGGCCGCGGACGACATGCTGGCCCGGCCCTGGCGGCCGGAGTTTGCGCGGGCCGCGGCTGCCGTCGCGCCTGCCGAGCTGAAGGGACGCATCAACCGCTACCAGGAGCGGGCTGATGAGCACAGAATGGCGGCAGCGCAGCCTGTGGAGGAAGTGCTCACCGGCGAGCCGATGCCCGCGTGGTACGCGGTCGTGGCGGGGCTGACCGCCGGGGCGCTGCTGGTGGTAGGTGTGGTCGTCGGAGTCAGCGGGCTTTGGGGCGCCGGCATAGTGGCCCTGCTGCTGGCGCTGCTTCTGTGGATGGTCAGGTGGCACCAGCGACGCCAGCGCGAGTTGCTCCAGGAGCGACGCGCAGAGCGACTGCGGCAAATCGAGCGGCAGCAGGTGGAGACTGCGGTTCAGGTCGAGGAAGCCCGACAGGCCGTTACTGACGCCCTGGCAGGGCTGCCGGTCGTCCCCGCGCTGCTCGAAAAACCCGACCTCGGGCTGCTGCAGAAGGTCGAGAAACTCCGGGGGGCCGCCCGGGAGTGCGACTCGCTGCAGCAACGGCTTGAGCAGATGCGGCAACACCACAGCGAAGAGCTGGACGCTTTGAATGCACTTCTGCAGGAGGTCGGCTGCCCGGCCGGACTGCCGGGGCTCGACCAGGCCGAGCGACTGCTTGCGGATGCCGAGGAGCGCCAGCGAAAAGCGGACGATGCCGCTGAGCGAATAGTGCAGATACTTGACGAAGCCCGGCGCAAGGTTGTGCCGGAGTTGCGCCGCGCCCGGCAGGCGCGCGGAGACGTCATCCGCCGGATTCGGGCCGCGGTGCCCCGCATGGAGCCGTTGGAGGAGGCCGCCGAAAGGGCGGCGGAAATCCGGAAGCTGGCCGACAGGGTGCGCGAGACCGAGGAAGAGCTCCAGCGAGAACATCCCGACCTCGAGGATCTGAAGGCGGAATTGCGCCGTCTCGATTCCGCAGAGGACGAAACCCTGTCCATGGACGTCGAGACGGTCGAGCGCATCCGGCAAAGGGCTGAAGACCTGCAGGAAGAGCGGCAGCAGAAGGCCGTCCGCGCCGCTGAACTGGAAAAAGACATAGCCGCCGTGCTGGGCGATGTTTCCGTGGCCGAGCTGCGCGGGGAGATTGTCCGCATCGAGGAGGAGATCGCCGATGCGCAGCGGCAGCACGACCGGCTGGCATTGCTGGAGTCCATCCTGCGGTGTGCGGACGCTCAATTCCGCAGTGAGCACCAGCCCGATGTCCTGAAACGAGCCGGCCGCTACCTGCGCGAGATCACCCAGGGCCGTTACGGGGGTCTGCAGATGATGCCCGACGAGGACGGCGTGGAGCGCCTGGCCGTCATCCTGGGTGACGGGCCCCAGTGGCGGTCCGTCGAGGAACCGCTCAGCGGAGGCACACGCAACCAGATATACCTGGCCTTCCGGCTGGCCGTGGTGGACCATCTGGACGAAGGACAAGAGCGACTGCCACTGTTTCTGGACGAAGTCTTTGTCAACTGGGACAGCGACCGCAGCGGCCGGGCCGCGCAACTGCTGGCGGCGGTGGGGCGGACACGCCAGGTGTTCGTGCTCACATGCCATCCGCAGTGGGCCCGGCGAGTGCGCGAGGCGACCGGGGGGGCGTTGATCGAGCTGACCGGCGCCTGACCAGCAACGCGGGGTTGACTGCGCAGTCAGTGTTGGCCATGATAATAGAAGGAGGGGAGCGGGTCCGCTACCCTTCCCCGAGGGGCATGCGAGTAACGATCCTTGGCAGCCTGGTGAGGAGTGAGTCCATGGCATGGAATGAGCCGGGGGAGCGCGGCCACGACACCTTCGAGCACACGGCCGACATCGGCATAGAAGCGTGGGGGCCGGGCCTCGAGGCCCTGTTCGAGGAGGCCGCCGGCGCTCTGGCCGAGGCGATGCTCATCGTCGACACTGTGGAAGAGACCGACACTCTGTCTATGGCTGCCCAGGGGGAAGAGCCCGAGGAGTTGCTCATAGCCTGGCTGGAGGAAGTGCTGTTCGCCTTCGAAGGGCAGGACTTTGCCCCGGTCAGGGCTCGCGTGGACTCCTTGGCGGACGGGGAGGTGGCGGGGACGCTCTTCGGAGAGCCCTTCGACCCGACGCGACACGCCGTTTCGGCCGTCGTGAAAGCCGTCACCTACCACGGCCTGAGCATCGAACGGCACAACGGACAGCACCGGGTCCGGATCGTGCTTGACGTTTGACTTCGGAACCTCTGACTCGTCTGGGGGGACTTACCATGAGCCGGAGAGATTACGAAATTCGGCAGATCAGCCCTTTTATCTGGCAGGTGGAGCCGTTCGGGGAGATGAGCGTGCCGGTGCGCATCTATGCGGACTCCCGGCTGCTGGAGGGAATCGAGCAGGACGGCGCCGGTCAGCAGGCGATGAACGTCGCTCACATGCCCGGCATCGTGCGCGCTTCGCTGGCCATGCCCGACGCCCACTGGGGCTACGGCTTCCCCATCGGGGGCGTGGCGGCGTTCGATCCCGAACGGGGTGGCGTGGTTTCGCCCGGCGGCATCGGGTTCGATATCAACTGCGGCGTCCGGCTGGTGGCCTCGGACCTTGTTGAAGACGACGTCAAACCCCGCATAGACAAGATCGTCCGGACTCTTTACCAGCAGGTGCCGTGCGGGGTGGGCTCGTCGAAGGCCATCCGCAAGCTTTCGGACAAGGAGCTTCGCAACCTCTCCCGGCGGGGGGCGGCGTGGACCGTCGAACAGGGCTTCGGGAGGCCCGAGGACGTCGAACACACCGAGGAGGAGGGCGCACTGGACGGCGCCGATCCCTCGGTGCTGAGCGCCCGCGCCATCGAGCGCGGTCAACCCCAGGTCGGCACCCTCGGCAGCGGCAACCACTTCATGGAGGTGGACGTCGTCCGGGAGGTCTATGACGAAGAGGTGGCCGAAGCGTTCGGCGTGGCCAGGGGCAGCGTTGCATTCCAGATACACTGCGGTTCGCGCGGATTCGGCCACCAGATATGCAGCGACTTCCTGAAGACGATGCAGAAGGCCACCAGCAAATACGGTATCAGCGTACCGGACAAACAGCTCGCCTGCGCCCCTCTGGGCAGGCCGGAGGCCGAGCAGTACCTGGCCGCCATGGCCTGCGGGGCCAACTACGCCTGGGCGAACCGGCAGGTCATCCTCGCGCTCGTCGTGGAAGGGCTGGAGCAAGTATTCGGCAAAGACCGGGACGCACTCGGCATCCGGCAGGTCTACGACGTGTGCCACAACATCGCCAAGATGGAGGAGCACGACGTGGACGGACAGAGCCGCCGCCTCTGCGTGCACCGCAAAGGGGCGACAAGGGCCTTCCCGGCCGGCCATCCCGCCGTGCCGGAGGATTACCGGGAAGTCGGCCAGCCGGTGCTCATTCCCGGCGACATGGGCACGGCGTCCTACCTGTTGGTGGGCGCGGACGGGGCCATGGACGAGACGTGGGGCAGCACGTGCCACGGCGCCGGACGGGTGATGAGCCGCAAAGGAGCCAAGAAGAAAGCGGGCGGCCGCAACCTGAAGAAGGAACTGGCCGACCGCGGCGTCACCGTCGCCTGGGAGGGCCGCAGCACGCTGGCCGAGGAGATGCCCGAAGCCTATAAGGACGTGGACGCCGTCGTCTCCGTCATGCACGAGGCGGGCATAACCCGCAAGGTGGCACGCCTGGAACCGATCGGCGTCGTAAAAGGTTGAAGGCGTGCGGCACGGTCGAGGGAGCGAGTGAAATACGACGGCATGGCCGCAGGGGCGGTGGTGCGGGGCATATCCCGGGCTTCAGGGCGTGGCCGGGGTTGGTTCACTCCATGCGGACGCCTTTGACTCCGAGCAGAGTTCCCTTCGCGCGCAGCAGGTTGGCCAGGGCGGTGGCGTAGTCCGCCCGTGCGCGGACCTCGTCCCGCTCCGCCGTTGCGAGCGCGGCCTGGGCGCTGAGCACATCCAGGCTGTTGGAGCGCCCCAGGCTGAAGCTCTTCTCCTCCGCCTCCAGCAGCTGCTCGGCCAACCGGCGCGCCTCTTCGGAGGTGTCCACGCGTCCCGCCGCCGCCTGCAGGTTGGTCAGGGCGTCGGCCACTTCGCGCGTGATCCGCTCCAGGACGGCGTCCCGCTCCAGCCGTAGTGCGCGGGACTCCAGCCGCGCCACCTGGTAGTCCGACCGGGCGGTGCGATTGGGTATCGGCAGCTCGAAACGCAACCCCACAAGCCAGCTTGCGTGGTCGCCGTCGCTGACCTGGTCCGCGCTGGGGCGGAACCCGTCGTCCAGCCCGGCCAGGCTGTACTGGCCGAACAGGCTGAGGCGCGGCAGGCGCCGGTTGGCGTGAAACTGCTCCAGCAACTCGGCGCTCTCGATGCTCAAGTGGGCTTGCTGCAACTCGGGCCGATGCTCTTTGGCCAGGCGGAGGGCCTGCTGGAGGGACTGCTCGAAGGGAATCACTGAAGGCTCGTCGGTCAGCGCCAGTTCCTCCGTGTAGTCCTCGGGCCGCGAGACGCCGAGCAGGCGGAGCAACTGGTGACGCAGAGTCTGTACACGGTTCCGGGCTTGTATGATGGCCACGCGCTGGGAGGCGGCGCTGGATTCGGCCCGCGTGATGTCAAGCGGCGGCGCGAACCCCACGTCAACGTAAGCGCGGGCCCGTTCGACCAGCGTCAGGGCGCGCTCAAGCTGTTTCTCGCGCACCTGCAGGTCCGTGCGTGCGAAGTAGAGGTCCCAGTAAACCCGCTCCACCTCGAAGAGGGTCTCGATAGTGCTGCTGCGCAGCCTTTCCTTCGATGTGCGCCAGTCATTCTGCGCCACCGCAATCTCCGTCCGGTTGACCCCCACGCCGAAGCCCCGCAGCAAGTCCTGCTCGACGCTCACGCGCGCCCCCGTGTCGTACTGTGGGTTCAGGACGCTCGGCCCGCTGAGGCGGCGCTCGTAGTCCGTGGTGGCGGACAGCTCGACCTCGGTGCCGGGCAGAAAACGCTTGCGGATGCCCGCAACCCCGGCGCCGACGGCGCTTTCCTCCCGGCCGAGGGGCACGCCGGCTTCAGGGAGTTCCGAACGACCCCGGACGGCTTCGGCGAAGATGGTGGGGTCAAACTCGCCCCTGGCCCGGGTGATGCGATGCTCGTCTTGCCCGACCCGTACAGAAGTCACGGCCACCTCCTTGTTGGCCTGAAGCGCCATGAGGAACGCCTGCTCCAGGGTGAGTTCGGCGGGAACAGCAATGTCTTCGCCCGAGAAACGTCTGGCGGGTTCGAGCGACCTGTCGGCCTCTATCGTCTGCCGCTGCGGTGTCAGTGAAGAGGGTTCCCTCCGGACTTCAGCGCCGGGCCCCGGCGAGTTCCCGGAGCGGTGGTCATGAGGAACGCCGCCGTGGGCGCGGCAGCCGGCGCACAGCAGGCACGCTGTCAATACCGTCGTCAGGGCAAGGGATTTCGGAATGCTCACGGTCTGCTCCTCAGTTCGGTCAGGGGCAAGTTAGAACGGCCATCGGCGGGAAAGCGCCGAAACGCGGTATTCTTGTCGAAGGGCGACTCCCCGGTCAACGGTCAGCCGCGATCGGCCCGGTTGCTCAGGCTGCTTGTAATACCGTCTGGCCGCCTGAATGCAAGCGAATCGGGCAAAGGCGCCGAAAACGGCGACCGTCAAGGAGCCGTTTGGCATCTCTGCTTGACCCGCCGCGGCAGGGCTCTTACATTGGGCGTTGCGTGCAGTGCCGACCGGGGGCCGCAGATTTCTCGACCGAAAGGACCAACGACATGAGCGAGCCGGAAGAATGCGTGGCGCTGGTGACGGGGGCCGGCCAGGGCATAGGACGCGGAATCGCCATGCAACTGGCGCGGGACGGCTACACCGTGGTCGTCAACGACGTCGTGGCCGATCCGCAAGACACCGCATCGGGCGCCTATGAGGTCAAGCGCACCATCGAGCAGGCCGGCGGCCGGGCGGTGGTCTTCAAAGCCGACATCTCCTCGCCCCGTGACCGGGAGGCAATGGTGGAGTACGTCGCCGGGGAGTTCGCCCGGCTCGACCTGCTGGTCAACAATGCGGGGGTGGCTCCCAAAGAGCGCATGGACATCCTGGAGGCCACCGAGGAGAGCTACGACCGCGTGATGAGCATAAACCTGAAGGGCCCGTACTTTCTCACACAGCGTGCAGCCCGCCGGATGGTGCAGTGGCAGGAGGACGGGACGGTCGGCACGCCGCGCATCGTGTTCATAAGCTCCATCTCGGCATACACGTCGTCCCCCTCCCGCGGCGAATATTGCGTCTCCAAGGCCGGCGTCAGCATGGCGGTCAAACTGTATGCGGACCGGCTGGCGGAGTACGGCATTCCCGTGCTGGAAGTCCGCCCCGGCATCATCCTGACCCCGATGACCAGCGTGGTGAAAGGGAAATACGACAAGCTGATCGCCGAAGGGCTGCTGCCCCTGAAGCGCTGGGGCCGGCCTGAGGACGTCGCCCGGGTGGTTTCGGCCATCGGACGGGGGGACCTGGACTACTCGACCGGCCAGGCCATCGAGGTCGGCGGCGGCTTCGGAATCAGAAGGCTCTGAGAGGCGACAAGCGATGACACAGCAAGGTGAACTCGAACTGGACGGCATGAGCGTCCCCGTTCATATGCTCAACACCGTGGTAGTGGGCAGCGGGGCGGCAGGGCTGAACTGCGCCGCGCGGCTTTTTCGCGAACTGGAGGAGTGCGGGGTGCGCAACCCCGCTGAGCAGGTCGCTGTCATCACGCACGGCATCGGCACCGGCACTTCTCACAACTCGGGTTCCGATAAACAGACCTACTACAAGCTCGGCCTTGATGCGGTGGAGGGCGACGCGGCCGTCGAGTTCGCCCGCACTCTGACGGCAGCCGGCTGCGCCCATGGCGACCTGGCCCTCATCGAAGCGGTCAATTCCATGCGCGGGTTCTTCCACCTGGTGGAGGCGGGCGTCCCCTTCCCGCACAACGAACGCGGCGAGTACGTCGGCTACAAGACCGACCACGACCCGAGCCAGCGCGCCACCTCGGCCGGCCCGTGGACCAGCCGCTTCATGGTGCAAAAGCTTCTGGCCCAGCTGAAACGCTACGGGGTGCGCATCATGGGCGGCTACCACCTGCTGGCCGTCATTACCACCGGCGCGGGCGCCAGGAAACGCGCCTGCGGCGCCCTGTGCACCGACATCGCGGCCCAGGGAGACCGCCAGAACCACGGGCTCACCCTCTTCAACTGCCGAAACCTGGTGGTGGCCGGGGGAGGGCCGGGTGAACTCTACGATATCTCGGTGTATCCCAAAGGGCAGATGGGCCCGTACGCCGCATTGCTGGAGGCCGGCGCCAGCGCCGAGAACCTGACCGAACTGCAGTTCGGCCTGGCGTCCCTGCAGCCGCGCTGGAACCTGTCCGGCACATACCAGCAGGTCATCCCGCGCTACTACAGCACCGATGCCGACGGGGGGGACGTGCAGGAGTTCCTGAACCCCTGGTTCGACTCGATGGGCCAGATGGCCACCAGCATCTTCCTGAAGGGCTACCAATGGCCGTTCGACCCGCAGAAACTGCCCGGCTCCTCGCTCATTGACGTGCTGGTGCAGGAGGAGATGGTCGGCAAGGGACGCCGCGTGTTCATGGACTTCCTGCGCAACCCGGTGCCGACGGACGGAATGGAGCCGTTCCGCCTGGAAGACCTCGGCGATGAGGCGCGCACTTACCTGGAGAAGTCCGGCGCCAACCAGGTCAGGCCCATCGAACGGCTCGCCCACATGAACCAGCCCAGCATTGACCTCTACCACCAGATGGGCGTGAACCTGTGGCAGGAACCGCTGGAGGTCGGCGTCTGTTGCCAGCACTGTAACGGTGGCTTCGCCGTGGACCGCTGGTGGGAGTCCGGCATCGCTAACCTGTTCGTGATCGGCGAACTGGCGGGCACTCATGGCGTGAAACGGCCGGGCGGCTCCGCCCTGAACGCGGGGCAGGTCGGCGGCCTGCGCGCCGCCCAGCGCATAGCGCACGTCTACTACGGCGATGCCGACCCGCTCGAAGAGTTTCGCGAAGCCGCCGCGCCCGTCGTGCGCCGGTTCGCGCGGCTCGTGGGCCACGTGAAGGAGCGCCCCGACGGCGCCCTGGACAACGCCGAGGTCAAGCGAAGCATTCAACACCGCATGAGCGCCCGCGCGGGCATGGTGCGCTCCGCCGATGGCCTGCGTCAGGCGCTCTCAGAGGCCGAGGAGCAGTGGGCGCGCATCACCGAGGCCGGCCTCGTCCAGTCAGAGGACGGCTATCTCTGCGCCGTGCAGGTGCGCGAACTCGCCCTGGCCCAGAGGGCATTCCTGGAGGCCATGCTCGGGCTCATCGAGCGGGGGGAGGGTTCCCGCGGCTCGCACCTGGTGGCCGAGCCGGGCGGCATCCTGCCGCATCCGGACCTCGGCGACGAGTGGCGGTTCCGGCCCGAGAACGAGGACCTGCGCGACGAGATCCTGAGCGTGGGCTATGACCCCGAGGCGGACGAGTTCGGCCTGCAGGTCGTCAGGCCCCGACCGCTACCGCAGGCCGAATACTGGTTCGAGAATACGTGGGCGGAGTTCCGGAAGGGCAGCCTGTTCCGCGGCAGGAACGGCGACGACCCCCGCCCGCACGACACCTATGGTTGAGACATCCGGTGCCCATCCGCCGGGTGGAGGAGTCTTCCATGGCCCGATTCGACAGGCTGACCGTTCTGAACGAGATGCTCCGGTCCGGCCTCGTGCCGGTCTTCTACAACGCTGACCTCGAGGTGGCCAAAGAGGTGTTGACAGCCGTCGCCGGGGGTGGTTCACGCATCCTCGAGTTCACCAACCGCGGCGACCGCGCCTGGCAGGTCTTCAGCGACCTAGCCGCCTGGGCCGCAGAGGCACACCCGGAGATGATCCTCGGGGTCGGTTCGGTCATAGACATGCCGACGGCCGCCCTTTACGTGAACAGCGGCGCGAATTTCGTCGTCGGCCCCGTCCTGAACGCGGAGATAGGGCGGCTCTGCAACCGGCGTCACATCGCCTATTCCCCCGGCTGCGGGAGCGCCAGCGAGATCTCAGAGGCCGAGGAACTGGGCGTGGAGATCGTCAAGGTCTTCCCCGGCTCCCAGGTCGGCGGCCCAAAGTTCGTCAAGTCTGTTCTCGGCCCCATGCCCTGGGTCCGGATCATGCCCACGGGCGGGGTGGATGCCACGGCCGAGAGCGTCAACGGCTGGATCCAGGCCGGGGCGGCCTGCCTCGGTATGGGAAGCCGCCTCATTCGCAAAGAATGGGTCGCCGCCGAACAGTACGGCAGGGTGCGGGACAACGTCGAGCATGTTCTCAAACTCATCCAGAAAGCCCGGCGGGGCTGAGATAGCTCCCCATGGTTGATTCCTGCACTGAGCCGCGCCGACCCTGCGACATGTCCTCAGTGGGCGATGATCCGGCGGTGATGAGCCCAAGGGCATCGGCTTAGAATCGATCCAGATGCACTGCGCCAGCCCGCCTCCAGGGTTGCAGTGACGGCCGGGATTCTGCTAACATAATGCCGTTTCCCGGCGCTCCCTGGAACGCGGATTGCCCCTAGTATGATAGCGATCATATCCGATATCCACGGAAACCTCGAAGCCCTGCAGGCGGTGTTCAAGCACATGGATTCGGACTGTGACGTCTATTGCGCCGGGGACGTGGTCGGCTACGGGCCGAATCCCAATGAGTGCTGTGAGTTGCTACGCAGCCGGGGGGTGCCCGCCGTTATGGGCAATCACGACTTCGCCTGCGCCAACATCGACCGCCTGGACTCGGGCGATGAGCAGTTCCCCGATGAGCAGCGGGAGTTGTGCCGGCGCATTTTCGAAGGGAAAAATACCGTGGCCAAGGCATCATCCCGCTGGACCAACCGGGTTCTGACCGGCCAAAACAAGCAGTGGCTGCGGGAACTGCCCCTGAAGCTGGAAGTCGAGGGCCTGACGATCGTCCACGGCTGCCCCGGCACGCCCGAGCAGATGCTCAACGATTATGTGTTGCCGGGCCAGGCGACGGCCGCCCTGACAGAGCAGGTCGGCGGCCGTATGCTGGTCGTTGGCCACAGCCATTTGCCGATGCGCACGGCGCGCGTGATGAACCCCGGCAGTGTCGGCCAGCCGCGGGACAGGAACTGGATGGCAAGTTATGCCATCCTTGATTTGGTCAGGTTCAAGTTCAGGTATATCCAGGATGAGGATCTCAGTTTTCGTATCGTCAGCAAAGTGGCGAGCATCCTGCGCGTCCCGTATGATATCGGCACGACGATTCAGAAGATCAAAGACGAACCCGAGCTACCCGACACGCTGGGCGAGCGGCTCACTGTCGGGTTGTAGCCCCTTTTCATCCCGGGAGCCGAGCGAGAGACAATGGCAGAACAAGACGAACGACTGGCAGAAGCCTATCAAAGGCTTGAGAACGCCCGTGGATTCATGTCTGACGCCGAATTCCGCGAAGAGCACGAAACGCGGCAGATACGCTATCTGCAGGCGATATCCAATGCACTGGTCGGCATCTACCTGCAGAACGCAGTGATGCTGGAGATCATGCAGGAGCGGCAGCGGCTCGAGTCGCTTTCCAGCGATTGAGCTGGCCGTTGCCATCATCCCGGCATCTTCCCGCCTCGGCGGTTCCGGACTATGCCTCCGCGGCCGCCTCCCGGTTCATCCGGCGCCCCCAGGCACCCCGCGCCCGCGGGACGCCTCCCTGCTTCCCGTGCCGGCCCCATCTTCCGGGTAGGTACCGGGCGGTCGTGACCCTCCTCACCTGTGTCACTACGCACGAGCTTCGTGTCCTCTGTGCGCCGGGCAAGGCTGGCTTGTTTGGACACCACGACCGGGGATTGGCAGCCTCGATGACGTAACCATCCGGGGTGTCGCATAATTGGGCGCACCCTGATCTTGCGCTTTCCCGGCGGTTGTCTTTCTTGTGCATCTACCCCCAGCAAATGCTTTCGCCGCCGGGCCGAAAGGGCGCTGAAAAGGCCTCAAGAGCCCGAATAACGCCCGGAGAAGCCCACCGGTAATTCGCGGCATCCGTCCGGCCGAACCATATCCTGACATAAAGATCTTGCTGCGGCATGGCTCTTGCTTCAGCTTGCACACGTCGGTTGATTCGGACCGCCCGGGTCAGTTCTTTTCGGTTTGCGGCCCAAAACACGCGGTCCGCCCATAGGACAGTGCGCGGGGTTGATGCACGCCCTCGCATAACCATAGCTGTGAAGGGAGTCAGTCATGTCCGTCTCACGTGTCGGTCTCACCGTCACTCTTGTCGTGTGCATCGTCGGCGTTGCTCACGTGGCGAGCGCCCAACCCTCGGACGACTCAGCCACCTGCAACATCGAGGTCGCTGTCGCCGAGATCATGGAGTGGGAGAGCAATTTCTCCGCCATAGACCTGGGCACCATCACTGCCCAGGCAGATGTGGTGAGCGGCAGTTCGACGGTGACCCTGTTTACCAACGGTGACGTCACCATCACAGCCAACAATTCCGACACGGCTGAACTGGCCGAGCCCGGCGGAGTGACGCTTTACACCGAGTACGGGCTGAAGTACGACGGCGACGGTGACAGCGCCACTGGTGGCGCTGACGTGGCCTACACGGTCTATAGCTCATTTCTCAGCGGCGGGTCGGCCGTTACGCATGTCGCCGGTGACGGCGCCGTGGACGTGACCCTTCAGGTTCGCGCATCCAACGTGGCCGGCACCCTCGGTGATGCCGGCACCTACACCGCCACACAGACGCTGACCGCCAGCTGGGCGGGCACATAACCTGTTGGCCACGAAGGGAGGGTCCGCAAATGTTGAGCCCCGCACACATGATCCGCTCGCGGTGCAGCCGCAGTCGAAGGCTTGCGGGTTCGACGGCGTGGCCCTTGCTGGCGCTCGTTCTGCTGGTTTTTGTCACGCCCTGGCCGGCTTTCGCGGGTGTTGCGGTTTCGCCGTTGCAGCAGCAGGTTACCGTCCGGCCGGGGCAGACTGCTGAGTTTGAGCTGACCTTGAACAACGTGCAGCGTGGCACGCGAACTCAGACGGCGCGCGTTCGAATAGCAGCCACAGACTTCGCCGTTTGCCGGGAAGGGGGGCTTGCCTTTGGCGAGCAGCGGGGGCACGAGCGTTCGGCGACCCCCTGGCTCCAGCTCGAGGCTGAGGAGGTCAGTCTCCGGCCGGGAGAGAAGCGGACGATGCGGGGAACCGTCTCGCCCCCGCTGGAGGCGGACGGCGACTACTGGGCAGCCGTGATGGTCACGCTGGACGGCCCCCGCCAGGCCGGCGGGGTGCAGGTCGTTTTGCGAACCGCTTCGGCGGTGTTCGTGCGTGTGACCCGCCACACCCGGCTGGCCCGGCCGCAGGTCACCTCGGTGCAGGTAGAACTGCCCCGGTTCGATGCCGCAGCCGGAGGGGAAGCCGCCAGCCCGCCAGCCGGTCTGCGGCTGGCGCTGGAAGTTCTTAACGACGGGCTGGTCAGCTTCACCGGCGATGCGACGGCGACCCTCTACCTTGACGGGCGCCGCCAGGCGGCAACGGTGCCATTGCATTCGCGTCGCCGGCGCGTGCTGCCCGGCGACAGCCGCATTTTCGAGGGCGTTCTCGCCGAACCCGTACCACCCGGCGATTACGTTGTGCGTTTCGCAGTGGCGCCTGAGGGCATGGAGGGGCGGCGTGCTTTTGCCCAGAGCCGGTTCTCGGTAGATGAAAAACTGGCTGCCGAATGGAAACAAGTGAGCGCACGGGAAGGACCGACCGGCCTGCGCGTCAAGCCGGAACTCGTGGAGATGAGACTCAACCCTGGTCGCTTCACCTCTTTCAGCATCGGCACGAGCAACGAGTCCGGTTCGACAATGAGGATGCGCATCCGGGTGCAGCCTGACGCGATGGCGGCGGATTGGCTTGCCGTCTCGCCCGAGAGCTTCACCCTGGCGCCCGGAATGCATCGGGCTGTGTCCGCCCGGCTGGCCGTGCCACCGCGGGCGAGCCCGGGTGAATATGAGGCCGTCATCCGGGTGAGCGCCGAGTCCGCTGCCGTGGGGCCGGACACTGCAGACGAGTCTCGGACAGTGAGGATCGTGTTCCAAGTGTCGGAGTGAATTCATGAATGCGGACGTGCCAAAGAGCGGCCCCCGTCAGTCGAGGTCAGCGCGAATCGGGGCACTTGTCCTTCTCACTCTGGTGCTCATGCTCGTCAGCCCCATCTCGATGGCGGCCGGCGGACAGCCGCCCGCGGGACTGATAGACAACGTCTGGGTGGACGTGCCGCTGCGGCAGGTTGTGCGCGACATCGCCATGCAGGTGGGCGTGGCCGTGGTGGTTGACCCGGCAGTCGAGGATACGCTCATATCGCTGGAGGCGCAGGACGCTTCCCTGGAGGATGTGCTCGCGAAGGTGACCGCCGCTCAGGCTCTCTCGGTGCGGGAGTTGTCGAGCGGCCTTTATCTGATCGGCAGCGGCCGTCCGGACTCGCCCAGTTTTCCCCGGCTGGCGCAGAGCCGCCGCGTGTACCTCAGCTACGTCACGGCCCAGCACCTGCAAAACTCCCTGCCCCGTGAGCTTGTGCCTTACGTAAGCAGCGGTCGACGCAGCACGGAGGTGCTCGTATACGCCCCCCAAGACCGCCTGGAGCAGGTGCTCGACATTGTAGGGCAGTTGGACGTTCCGCGCCCCCAGGTGGTTCTGGAGGCTCTGGTGGTCGAACTGACCCGCGACGCCGGCCGGGAGCTGGGCATTGACTGGACGCGCACCGGGCCCGACACGGTCTTCAGCATCGTGGAGCAGGCCCAGAACTTTGTCGGCCTGGCGCGATATGCCAGCGTGGACGAACGAGAGTTTCGCACCCTGCTGCTCACACTCCGGATGCTGGTCGAAAAGGGCGTGGCCGGCATACGCTCACGCCCGCGCGTCGCTACGCTCAACGGTGAAACCGCCGTCATTGACATCACCCGCGAGCAGTATTTCACTATAGTTACTGATATCAACGGGCCGTTTCTTCGCACAGACCTGCAGGTCGTCAAATCCGGCGTCCTGCTCGAGATGACCCCCCACATCGGCAGGGACGGCGACATAACGGTCAACGTCACGACCGAGGTGAGCGACGTCGCGCGCGAGCCCAGCAACCTCAACCGCACTGACGGGGGAGAGCAGATGGGCGACCTGCCCATCATACAGCGCCGAAAAACGAAGACGCGCGTGCGCGTCCGGGAAGGAGACGCCATTGTGATCGGCGGGCTGGTGGAAACTCATGAGCGGGACAAGGTCCGGCGCGTGCCCATCCTCGGCGCCATCCCGGTGCTGGGCGCTCTTTTCCGTTCGACCTCCCGGGAGGAAGTGCAGAAAGAGGTCGTCATCTTCATCACCCCCCGTCTGATGCAGGAGGGGGAGTCGCCGTTGTCCGACCGACACACCATGCTGGACGTTCCCGGCGAACTCGAGGCCATGAAGGAGGCCGCCCACGGGCCGGGGGGCGAGCCGGAGGAACTCGAAGACTGGTTCTCGAGGGCGGCTCCCTTGGCGCCGGAGGCGGACCAGTGAACGGTCGCGGCAGGGGGACGGTGTGGATGCGCTGTTTTCTCGTTGCGGGGGCGGTGCTGGCCGGCCTGTTGACGCCCTGGCCGCTCTTTGCGCAGACGATGTACTGGGACTCCGGCTTTTCTCCCGTCACACTCGCACCCCTGACGGGGACGGACGAAACTTCCCGTGGCAATTCCAACGCCCGCCTGATCCTCACCGGGGATGCGGAGATCTCAGCGGACACCAGTGCGGCGGCCCAACTGGCCGGTCCAGGCGGCGTTCTTCGAACGGAATATCGCTTGGGCTTCGACGGGGAGGGCACCGGCTCCAGCGGCGCCGGCGGCACAGCATGGGCCCCACACGACTCCTTCCTGGTGCCGCCTGTCAGGATAACGCACGTTCCGGGCGACGACGAGGTAGAGATCACCCTCCATGTCCGGGCCTCCCTGCTGGATGGGCCTTTCCCGGATGCTGGCACTTACTCAGCCATCCAAATCCTGACGGTGAGCTGGGTCGGCCCCTGAGGTGTGGGACTGTTTGCACAGCACATACATGGCCATCCTCGTCCCACCGATGCGCCGGGGGAATAGCAATCGGGGAGTTCTTTCGGGCGACCTCTATCCGGAGGACGGATGCCCCTTTTGCTTGTGCCGGCGGCCGATAAATGCTAAATTTCCCTTTCTCATTCAACGGCCCGTGGTATCGTAACCTCGCCAGTCTTATGCCGCTTCTCACCGCGTCCGCGCCGGAAGGGGTTACTGTAATGCGGAACTCACGCACGGAGTCTGGAATATGGCAGAATTTAACCCGTTCGCCGTTGTGCAGCAGCAGGTTGACCGCTGCGCGGAGATACTGAAACTGGATGCCGGCGTCCATGACATGCTGCGCCGGCCTATGCGCGAGGTCTGGGTCTCGCTGCCCGTCCGCATGGACGACGGCAGCACCAGGGTCTTCCAGGGCTTCCGGGTGCAGTATAATGACGCCAGAGGCCCCACGAAGGGCGGCCTCAGATTCCACCCGGAAGAGAATATAGACACAGTGCGCGCCCTGGCGGCCTGGATGACGTGGAAATGCGCCCTGATGGACATCCCCCTCGGCGGCGGCAAGGGCGGCATCGTGTGCAACCCGAAGGAGATGTCGCAGGGGGAGCTGGAGCGGGTCAGCCGGGCTTACGTCCGGGCCCTCGGCCGCCTCATAGGACCGGACCGGGACGTCCCCGCCCCCGATGTCTACACCAATCCTCAGATCATGGCCTGGATGATGGATGAGTACTCCAGGCTGGAGGGGGCCAACCAGTTCGGAGTCATCACCGGCAAGCCACCGGCGCTCGGCGGTTCCGCCGGTCGGGGCGACGCCACCGCGCGCGGGGGGTGGTACGTCATACGCGAAGCCGCCAAGGAATGCGGCACAGACCTGGCCGGCGCCAGGGTGGCCGTGCAGGGATACGGAAACGCCGGCTACTACGCGGCACACCTCGGTCACACGCTTTTCGGCTGCAAAGTCGTGGCCGTCAGCGACAGCCGGGGAGGAATCCTGGCCGAGGAGGGGCTCGATCCCGAGCACGTCGCCGCGCACAAGGCCGAGACCGGGTCCGTGGCCGGTCTCCCCGGCACGGAGCCCATCTCCAACGCGGAGCTGCTCGGCCTGGAGGTGGACATCCTGATTCCGGCCGCCCTCGAAAACGTCCTCACGGGCGAGAACGCCGGGGATGTCAGGGCGTCAATCGTGGCTGAACTGGCCAACGGACCTACCTCACCAGAGGCCGACTCAATCCTCCACCGAAACGGCGTGCACGTGTTGCCGGACTTCCTTTGTAACGCCGGTGGCGTGACCGTCTCATACTTCGAGATGGTGCAGAACCTCTACATGTTCTACTGGGACGAAGAGGAGGTGCACCAGCGACTGGACGCGAAGATGACCACCGCCTACCACGCCGTGTTGGAGACGGCGCAGCGGCTCGACGTCAATATGCGCGAGGCCGCCTACGCTGTGGCCGTAAGACACGTGGCGGAGGCAATGCAACTGCGCGGCTGGGTGTAACTTGCACAGTGCTTTCGTCATTGCGTCCGCTGGCCAGGCCGGCTCTTTGTGCCTCGTCGGGGCGGGGGCGGCTGTTTGACGAAAGCCCACCGGAAGGGTACGCTATATCCTCGGACCTAGCGGCGGGAGCGACATATGGGCCTTGAGTTCACAAAAATGGCTGGCACGGGCAACGACTTCATCGTCGTGGACAACCGGGACGAGGCCGTGGGGCCGGACAGCCCCGGCTTTGCCCGCCGGTACTGCCCGCGCCGCGTGGGCGTTGGGGCGGACGGGGTTCTCCTGATCGAGCCCTCCGAGCTTCACGATTTTCGCATGCGCATCATCAATGCAGATGGCAGCGAGGCGGAGATGTGCGGCAACGGCGCGCGCTGCGCTGCTCGTTTCGTTTTCGAGCGCGGCCTTGCGCCCGCCTCCATGGCAATGGAGACCATAGCCGGGCCCGTCACCGCCACGGTCAGCGGGCAGGATGTCACTATCGGCATGGGCGACGTCGAGCCGGTGGGGCAGGAGGTCGAAGTGGAGGCCTGCGGGCGGCTCTGGACCCTGCATCCGGTCGAGGCGGGGGTGCCTCATGCCATCATCTTCACCGACGACGTCGAGTCCGCCGAAGTCGAACCGGTTGGGCGGGAGATACGCCACAATCCGCTTTTCCAGCCCCGGGGCACTAACGTGGACTTCGTCCAGGTGACCGCGCCCGGCCAGGTCAGCATCCGCACTTACGAACGCGGCGTTGAGGCCGAGACTCTGGCCTGCGGCACGGGAGCGATTGCGTCGGCTGTGGCCGGCCACGAGCGTGGCGGCGCCGGGGCGCCTCCCATCACGGTGCATGTCCGGGGCGGGCAACTGTCCATTGACTTCCGCTCGGCCAGCGGGCGGGTTGTTGACGTGCGCCTGACCGGGGACGCGCGTTTTATCTACACCGGGCGTCTTTGCTCTCAGGGAGGTTCTTGAGTTGACCGGACAGAACGCTGATTGCGCGCCAGACTCCGGCCCGCGCGAGGAGTGCGGCATCGTCGGAGTCTACGGCAGTTCAAATGCCGCTGACCTGGCTTATCTCGGCCTTTATGCCCTGCAACACCGTGGCCAGGAGTCGGCTGGCATCGTGGCTTCCGACGGCCGGAGCATCCAGAGCAAGAAGGGGTTGGGCCTCCTGTCGGAAGCTATCAGCCCGTTTGAACTCGACGACCTGCCCGGTCACGTTGCAGTCGGGCACGTCCGCTATTCAACCACCGGCTCGGGGCGGGTGCAGAACATACAGCCCCTGGTCATCGAATATTCCGGCGGCATCGTGGCGGTAGCCCACAACGGTAACCTCACCAACGCCCGTTGCCTCCGGCAAGCCTACGAAGCACGGGGCTCCATCTTCCAGACTTCCACCGACAGTGAAGTTTTTGTGCATCTGCTGGCTGACCCTCAGCACGCCAACGCTCAAGACCCGCTGCGGCATGCGCTCAACGCGGTGAAAGGGGCCTATGCGCTGATCATCCTGCAGGCCGACAGGTTGACGGCGGTGCGCGACCCTTACGGATTCCGACCGCTGGTGCTGGGGCGGAGGGCGGACGGCTACGTCGTGGCCAGCGAAAGCTGCGCGCTCGACCTGCTGGAGGCGGAGCTTGTGCGGGAGGTGGAACCAGGCGAGATCATCCGGATCGGTCCGGAGGGGCTCCGCTCGATCAGCTTGGGGCGCGCTCCGCGCCACGCCCGGTGTGTTTTCGAGTATCTTTACTTCGCGCGTCCCGACAGCGTGGTCTTCGGCGAAGTCGTCCACAATGTGCGGCTGCGGCTGGGCGCCGCCCTGGCCCGCACCTGGCCCGTGGAGGCGGACAGCGTCATCGCCATTCCGGACTCCGGCAACTCGGCGGCCCTCGGTTACGCCCGGGAATCCGGCATACCGTTTGACATCGGTTTCGTGCGCAATCATTACGTCGGGCGTACGTTCATCACGCCGGCCGAGGAAAAACGGGTCAGCAGCGTCAAAATTAAGCTCAATGTCATCCGCGACGCGGTCCGGGGCAAACGGCTTGTCGTCGTGGACGATTCTATCGTCAGAGGCACCACCTGTCGCGAGCGCATCGCCAACCTGCGCCGCGCCGGCGCCCGCGAGATACATCTGCGCATCAGCGCCCCGCCCATCACCCATCCCTGCTACTATGGCATTGACTTTCAGCACGCCGACGAGTTGATAGCGGCCTCGAAGTCGGTAGAGGATATCCGCGATTTCCTCGGTGTGGACAGTCTCGGCTACCAGACCATCGAGGGCATGGTGGAATCCGTAGCGGGGGACGGGGACGGCTACTGCCTCGCCTGCTTCGCAGGCGACTACCCCGTGATGGCCGAGCAGGGCATCGGTAAACACGCCCTTGAATCCTCCCGCTGACGCGCCGGCGTGTTGTCCCGCCCCGCCTGCTCATCTGGTGCCCATTTCGGACGCACTCTGACAAATCATTGTGCATGCCGTAAGATGCACTAAGATAGGATAGTGATTCTTGCGTCGGGAAGAGGGCGATGAAGCATAAGCGGAGCCTGAGCACAGGTTTGGAGGATGTGGACCGTATTCTGGGCGGTCTGCAGGCGGGCGACAGCGTCGTGTGGGAGGTGGACTCCGGCGCGCCGATGGATGTGTTCCTGGGCAGCTACGCAGAAGTTGCGCAGGGCCCCGTCGTCTTCGTCAGCTTCAACCGCTCTCCGAATGCCGTGCTGCGCAGGTACGGGTACAAAGTGCAGGGCCGGCTCATCCTGGTGGACTGCTTCTCAACTGGCAAAGGGCAGGGGGACAGGGTCTTCGCCGAGTCCCCCGAACCGGAAAGGGGCCGGCCGGAGGCACCTTCCATCGTCCGCATGCCGGCGGGGGTTGGCCCCGAGGACGTGGCTCAGACCCTCGAGCAGATAGAGGCCGAAACCGAGGCGCCGTCCTTCTGCTACGTCTTCGACAGCCTGACGGGCATGGCCGAACTCTGGAGCGATGAGCAGGCGGCCCTCGGCTTTTTCACGCACATCTGCCCCCGGCTCCATGACCTCGGGGCGGTCGCCTACTGGGTGCTGGAGAAAGAAGCCCACTCCGAGTCCTTTCTGGCCGGGCTGAGGCACGTGACGCAGGTGGTCATCGAACTGGGCGTGCACGACGGTCGGCCTGCCTTCACATTGCGGAAGGCGGAAGGGCGGCATTCTGAGAGCATAGGCATCCCCCGGGAACTCGCCCTTACAGACGGGGAGGTGAAGTTTGTGCCCGCGTCCCGCGGGGAGCTCGAGGTGACGGTCCTCAGCCAGATGAGCGCCGCCATCGGCGGGGCGCTCGATCTGGAGGCCGTCTTCGAGCAGACCATGAACATCCTGGCTCGCGAACTCCAGATGAAGCGCGGGACCCTGGTGCTTGTGGACCGGCCCACCGGCGAGCTGCGCATCGCAGCCGCCCACGGCCTGAGCGAGGAAGAAAGGCGCCGGGGACGTTACCGGCCCGGAGAGGGTCTGACCGGCGAGGTCGTCAGCACCGGACGGCCTGTGGCGGTGGCGGACATCAGCCGCGACCAACGGTTCCTCAACCGCACCGGCGCACGCACCGAGGACAAGCAGCGCGGGCCGGTCTCTTTCGTCTGCGTGCCGTTGGCGGTTGACGGCGAGGTCGTGGGCGCCATCAGCGTGGACCGCGAGTTCGCCGATGAGCAGACCCTGGCCCGGGACCGCCGACTCCTGGGCATCATCGCCTCTCTTGTCTCACAGGCCATCAAGATAAACCGGACGGTCATGATAGAGCGCGAGGAGCTGCTTCAGGAGAACCTGCGCCTGCGTGAGGATCTGGGCGCCCGCCACAAATTCGGTAACATCGTGGCAGCCGGCGAGGCCATGAGGAACGTAATGGCCACCGCGGCGGCCGTAGCCCGCAGCGACGCCACCGTGCTGCTGCGGGGGGAGACGGGCACCGGCAAGGAGCTTATCGCGGGTGTTCTCCATTACAACAGCGCTCGGGCAGAGAGCCCGTTTGTGAAAGTCAACTGCGGGGCCCTCACAGAAGGGCTGCTGGAAAGCGAGCTTTTCGGCCATGTCGAGGGCGCCTTCACCGGTGCTGTGGCCGGTAGAAAGGGTCGGTTCGAACTCGCCCACGGCGGCACCATCTTCCTGGATGAGGTGGGCTCGATGAGCGCACACCTCCAGGTAAAGCTGCTCAGGGTGCTGCAGGAGCGGGAATTCGAGCGCGTCGGCGGCACGGAGACCATCGGCGTGGACGTGCGGGTGGTGGCCGCCACCAACCAGGACCTGGAGGAGATGGTCGGACAGGGCGTCTTCCGCGAAGACCTCTATTACCGGATCAACGTCATACCCATCGTCATCCCGCCCTTGCGCGAGCGCCGCGAGGACATCCCGTTCCTGGTCGAGCACTTCCTGGAGAAGTACGGCGGGAAATACGGCAAACAGCCGGCCCGCGTCACGCGCGAAGCGCTGGACGCTATGGCGCAGTATGACTGGCCCGGCAACGTGCGCGAACTCGAAAGCTGTATCGAGCGCGCGATGGTGCTGAGTGAGGACGGCGGGGTGACCCTCGAGCTGCTTTCCGCCCCGGTACGGAAGGCCGCCATGAAAGACAGGCCCTCTCGCCTGGAGGGTTCACCGGAGACCCTGCTGAAGCATGCCACCCGGGAACTCTGTCGCAGAGGAGGTGGCGGCGGCCTCTACGATCGCGTTATGAACACCATCGAGCGCACGTTGATCGAAGAAGCGCTCTCGGCCAACGATGGTGTGCAGACCCGCACGGCCGAGACCCTCGGCATCAGTCGCAATACGCTGCGCCGCAAACTAACCGACTACGATATCTCTCCGTAAAAGGCTGCGCAAGAAGGGGGCACTGCGCAGGTTCTGGGCAGCCGGGACGTATGCTCGCGGGGCGGGCCAGACGCATAACCTGTTGCTTGTACAAGGGGTTATGGTGGGGCCAACCGGTTGGCACCTCAGCGGCATGCCGCTTGCACTATTCCTTCTGAACGATGGTTTACTGCGATTACCGTGTGCAAGAGAACTCCGCTCCGACCTGGGCCGCAGGCGTTTGCATACCGCTGGCGGCTTTTCTTTGAGGAGGTGCCTATGACCCTTCAACGTCCGAACGCCGACGAAGTGACCCTGACCCGAAACCGGTCGCGGGACGTCACGCCTGCATCGGGCATATGCTCGCGCTGCGTGGACGGATGCACGGGTAATTGCGAACTCTGGAAGGCGTCGTTCCGGGGTCGGGAAGTGCTCTATCCGGAACCGTTCGGCCAGATGACCGCCGGGGCCGACAAAGACTACCCGGTGGACTACTCGCACCTGAATATCTGCGGATATGCCCTGGGGGCCAGGGGCCTGCCGGAAGGAGTCGAACCAGGCCCTGACAGCACGCTGTTCGTCGACGTGGAAACGGAGACCGCCTACGGTGTCGAGCATCCCGTCACCATGCGCCTGCCGGTGTTCACCGGTGCGCTCGGTTCGACAGACATTGCCCGACACAATTGGGAGCACTTCGCGGCGGGCGCGGGTATCGCCGGCATCACGCTCGTCTGCGGCGAAAACGTCTGTGGCGTTGACCCCGAGGCCGAGTTCGGCCCGCAGGGGAGGATCGTACATTCACCGGAGATGAAACGGCGCGTGGAGACCTACCGCCGGTGGCACCAGGGCTACGGTGACCTCGTCGTGCAGCTGAACGTCGAAGACACCAGGTTCGGTGTCGCCGAGTATGTTGTTCAGGAACTGGGCGTTGAGACTATCGAGCTGAAGTGGGGCCAGGGCGCCAAGTGCATCGGTGGCGAGATCCAGGTTGACTCCCTGGAGAAGGCCCGCGAGCTGCTGCAGCGCGGCTACCTGGTGACCCCCGATCCCAACGACCCCGGCGAGGAGGCCGCCTACCTCGACGGCGCGCTCAAGGAGTTCGAACGGCACTCGCGCCTGGGTTTCGTTGAGGAGGAGACTTTCCTGGCCGAGGTCGAGCGCCTGCGGGAACTCGGCGCCCGCAGGGTCACCCTCAAGACCGGGGCTTACCCGATGCGCGAGCTGGCCATGGCCCTCAGGTGGTCCTCGGACGCGAAGATAGACCTTGTGACCATTGACGGCGCCCCGGGGGGGACCGGTATGAGCCCCTGGCGCATGATGAACGAGTGGGGCGTGCCGACTTTCTACCTCCAGTGCATGACTTACGAACTGTGCCGGATGCTCAGCAAGCAGGGCGATTACGTGCCGCACATCGCCATGGCCGGTGGCTTTTCCGCTGAAGACCACATCTTCAAAGTGCTCGCCCTGGGCGCGCCGTACACGAAGGCGGTCTGCATGGGGCGCGGCTTGATGATCCCGGGCATGGTCGGCAAGAACACGGCCCGATGGCTGGCCGACGGCAAACTGCCCAAGACGGTCAGCAAGTTCGGTGACAGGCCCGAGCAGATTTTCGTCTGCTACGATGAACTGGTCGCAGAGTACGGCGCCGAAGCCGTGCGCCGGATGCCGCTGGGCGCGGTGGCAATCTACTCGGTGGTGCAGAAACTGCGGGTGGGCTTACAGCAACTCATGGCCGGGAGCCGCAACTTCACCGTCTCGGCCATCAGCCGCAACGACCTGATGGCCCTCACGGAGGAAGCCGCGCGC
The DNA here is from genome assembly GCA_003551305.1 of Candidatus Brocadiaceae bacterium. Lineage (GTDB taxonomy): Bacteria > Planctomycetota > Brocadiia > SM23-32 > SM23-32 > B1Sed10-231. The sequence continues at coordinate 10,126 of PUMJ01000001.1, read as the reverse complement.
ATCTCCGGCATCCCTTACGTGATGGACGCCTACCGCGATGAGGCTATGCGGATCATCAGTGGAGACGGCTCCTCGGCCATCCTGGCGGGCTCGGCACGTGGCGGCGACGCCGCCCAGGATGCTGACTGACCGGCGACTCGTGTCGCCTGGGTCGGATTATGTTAGAATCCGCACATCCCGCGCGGCGCAGCGTCTTGCCCCGACATCACGGAACCGGCGGGGATAGTCCATCCCGGCCCGGTTGCAGGAAGGATGAACACGCCCAAACGCGAGCAAGCTAAAGGGAAGGTCCAAACATGAAAGGCGCAATTGCCCTGGAGGATGGACGGGTCTTCGAGGGGCGGTCCTTCGGGGCGGCCGGCAAGAGGGCTGGGGAAGTCGTGTTCAACACCAGTATGACCGGCTACCAGGAGATCCTGACCGACCCGTCCTACAAGGGCCAGATCGTGACGATGACCTACCCCCTCATCGGCAATTACGGGGTGAACGAACAGGATGTGGAGTCAGCGGCGCCGCAGCTCGAGGGTTTTGTGGTGAGGGAGTACTCTCCCTTTCCCTCCAACTGGGCCGCAGAGGGCCGCCTGGGCGACTACCTGGAACGGCACGGAGTGGTCGCCCTGAGCGAGGTGGACACGCGCGCCCTGACGCGGCACATCCGCCTGGCGGGCGCCATGAGAGCCGTCATTGCAGCCGGCGACTACGACCGGGATGAACTGGTTGACGAGGCAAAAGCCTCCCCTGGGCTGGTAGGGCGGGACCTCGTCAGGGAAGTCACCTGCCCGGAGGCGTATGACTTCGCCACCCCCGCGGGGCCGCGACCAGACGCACCTTTCGTGGTCGTTCTGGACTGCGGCGCGAAGCTCAACATCATGCGTTGCCTCGTCCGGCGAGGGTGCCGGGTGCGGGTTGTTCCGGCGCAGATGGGCCCGGACGAAATCCTCGCCCTCGAACCCGAGGGCATTCTCCTGTCTAACGGCCCAGGAGACCCGGAGGGCGTCCCCTACGTGGTCGAGACCGCCAGGGAGCTAATAGGGCGCAAACCGGTGTTCGGCATCTGCCTGGGACACCAGATGCTGGGGCTGGCTCTCGGGGGACGCACATTCAAGCTCAAGTTCGGCCACCGCGGCGCAAACCACCCGGTCAAGAACCTCGACACCGGCCGCATTGACATCACCTGCCAGAACCACGGTTTCTGCGTGGACGCTGACAGTCTGGACGCCGACGAGGTCGAACTCACCCATACCAACCTCAACGATGGCACCGCGGAGGGACTGCGCCACCGCGAACTGCCGGTGATGGCCGTGCAGTATCACCCGGAAGCCTCTGCCGGCCCTCATGACGCGCGCCACCTTTTCGATACCTTTATCCGGATGATGCGGGACTGAGACGCCCGGGAGCCCCCATGCGCGAGACGGTCTTCATACTGGACTTCGGTTCGCAGTACACCCAGCTCATCGCGCGACGTGTGCGTCACCTGGGCGTCTACTGCGAGATCGCGCCGCACGAGACGCCCTGGGCCGAACTGAGCGTCCATCAGCCGCGGGCGCTTGTGCTGACCGGCGGGCCGTCGTCCGTGATGGAGGCAGACGCACCCCGGCTGGACGAGGCGGCGCTGGCCGCCGGCGTGCCAGTGCTGGGCATCTGTTACGGCATGCAGTTGCTGGCCGACGGGCTGGGCGGTCGGGTCGCCGGGGCGGGGGGCAGGGAGTACGGCCCCGCGGTCCTGGAGGTGGACGTTGAAACGCCGCTTTTCGACCGCCTGCCCGGTGCGTTGCGTGTCTGGATGAGCCACGGAGACCAGGTGGTGGAACCTCCCCCCGGCTTCCAGGTTCTGGCCCACACCGCCAATTGCGCCGTGGCCGCCATGGGCCATCCCGGGCGGCGAATCTACGGGGTGCAGTTCCACCCGGAGGTCGTCCACACGCTTCGCGGCACGGAGATCCTGCGCAACTTCCTCTTCGGCGTGGCCGGCTGCAAGGGCGGCTGGTCCATGGCCGATTTCATCGAGGAAGCGGTCAGCCGCATCCGGGAGCAGGTCGGGGCCGGTCGGGCCATCATCGGCCTGTCCGGGGGCGTGGACTCCGCCGTGACCGCGGCCCTGATGGACAGGGCCATCGGCGAGCGAGCCGTCTCCATTTTCGTGGACAACGGCCTTCTGCGGCAAGGGGAGCGGGAGGACGTTCGCCGCTTTTTCCGCAAAAAGTATCCCCTCAATTTGCGGGTCGTTGACGCGAGCGAGCAGTTCCTGGAAGCGCTTCGCGGCGTGACAGACCCGGAAGAGAAGCGCCTGACCATCGGCCGCCTTTTCGTCGAGGTCTTCCGCGAAGAAGCCGGCCGACTCGGCGAGGTGGGATTCCTTGCGCAAGGCACCCTTTACCCCGACGTCATAGAGAGCCGCGCCGCCCACGGCGGCCCCACCGCGCACATCAAGAGCCACCACAACGTCGGGGGACTGCCGGGTGACCTTGATTTCGAGCTTGTCGAGCCCCTGCGCAACCTGTTCAAAGACGAGGTGCGGGAGTTGGGCCGGGAACTCGGCCTGCCCGGCGAGATACTCAGCCGTCAGCCCTTTCCCGGGCCCGGGCTCGCCGTGCGCATCATCGGGGAGGTCACCCCGGAGCGCCTCGGAGTCCTGCGCCGGGCCGACCTGTGCGTCCAGGAGGAACTGGAGAAACAGCGGAGCCTTTACGAGGAGGTGTGGCAGTCCTTTGCCGTGCTGCTGCCGGTCAAGACCGTGGGCGTCATGGGAGACGGGCGCACTTACGCCAACGTGGTGGCGCTGCGCATCGTGAGCAGCACGGACGGAATGACCTCCGATTGGGTCCGGGTGCCCTACGAAATCCTGGGCCGAATCTCCAACCGCATCATCAACGAAGTGCACGGTGTCAACCGCGTCGTCTATGACATCAGTCCGAAACCCCCCAGCACAATCGAGTGGGAATAGGCCGCAGGGCCAACCCGGAAAGACATGCCGAAACGAACCGACATAAGCAAGATCCTGATAGTGGGCTCCGGGCCGATCATCATCGGCCAGGCATGTGAATTCGACTATTCAGGCACCCAGGCCTGCAAAGCCATCCTGGAGGAAGGCTACGAGATCGTCCTCCTGAACTCAAACCCGGCCACCATCATGACCGACCCGGCGCTGGCGCATCGTACTTACATCGAGCCGATAACGGTGCACAGCCTGGAGAAGATCATCGCGAAGGAGCGCCCCCAGGCCCTGCTGGCCACCCTGGGCGGGCAGACGGCCCTAAACGTGGCCGTCGAAGCGGCCGAGGCCGGGGTCCTGGGCGCGTACGACGTGGAGATGATCGGCGCCAACGAACAGGCCATCAAGTGCGCCGAAGACCGCCAGGAGTTCCAGGCGGCGCTGGAAGAAATCGGCGTGCCGATGCCGCGCAGCCGCCCCGTCTACACCCTCGAGGAAGCGCGCGAGGCCGCTGGTGAGGTCGGTTTCCCCCTGGTGGTGCGGCCCAGCTTTACGCTGGGGGGCACTGGCGCGGGCATCGCCTATAACGTCGAGGAGTTCGAGGAGACGGTCACCGCCGGCCTCCAGGCCAGCATGATCACCGAAGTGCTTATCGAGGAGTCCGTTATCGGCTGGAAGGAGTATGAACTCGAGGTCATGCGGGACCGGGCCGACAACGTGGTCATCATCTGCACGATGGAGAACGTGGACGCGATGGGCGTGCACACCGGCGACTCGATGACCGTGGCGCCGGCCCAGACGCTGAGCGACCGGCAGTACCAGGCCATGCGGGATGCCGCCATCCGCATCATCCGCCGCGTGGGGGTCGAGACGGGCGGGTCCAACATCCAGTTTGCCGTCGAGCCGAAGACAGGGCGGATGGTGGCCATCGAGATGAACCCCCGCGTGTCGCGCTCCTCCGCGCTGGCCAGCAAGGCCACCGGCTTCGCTATTGCCAAGATTGCCGCCAAGCTGGCCGTCGGATACACCCTCGACGAGATACCCAATGACATCACCCGCGAGACGCCTGCCTGCTTCGAGCCGACCATAGACTATTGCGTGGTCAAGATACCGCGTTTTGCTTTCGAGAAGTTCCCCGGCGCCGATGACACCCTTACCGTGTCCATGAAGGCGGTGGGGGAGGTCATGGCCATCGGCCGTAACTTCAAAGAGGCGCTCCAGAAGGGGCTCCGATCGCTGGAGGTCGGCCTGAGTGGTTTTGAGGGTGCACCCAAGCAACACATGGCACCGGAGAGCCTCAAGCCGATGCTCGCGCGCCCCAACCCCTGGCGCCTCCTTTACGTGAAGCAGGCCCTGAAGACGGGTATGTCCCTTGATGAGATTGCTGATCTGACTCACATCGACCCGTGGTTCTTGTTCAACATGCGCCAGATAGTGCAGATGGAGGAGCGCATCGCGGCGGCCGGGGCCGTGGGAGCGCTTCACGCTGGCCTCCTGCGGGAGGCGAAGCGGACGGGCTTTTCCGACGCCCAGATTGCCGCCCTGATCGGCTCCGAAGAGACGGCGGTCCGTGAGCGTCGCCTGGCCAACGATGTGCAGGCCGTCTACAAGCTGGTGGATACGTGCGCCGCGGAGTTCGAGGCCTACACCCCGTACTTTTACAGCACCTATGAGCGGGAAGACGAGAGCCGCCCCGGCGACCGCCCGAAGGTGCTTATCGTCGGCGGCGGGCCGAACCGCATAGGGCAGGGCATCGAGTTTGACTACTGCTGCGTGCACGCCGCGCTGGCCCTGCGCGAGGAAGGCTACGAGACCATCATGGTCAACTCCAACCCGGAGACCGTCTCCACCGACTACGACGTCGCCGACCGCCTGTACTTCGAGCCGCTGACGTTCGAAGACATAATGAGCATCGTGGACACGGAGCGACCGGAGGGGGTGATCGTTCAACTGGGCGGGCAGACGCCGCTGAACCTGGCCGTGCCCCTGGAGGAGGCCAGCGTCAACATTTTCGGGACGCCGCCCTCGGCGATTGACCGCGCCGAGGACCGCAGGCGGTGCCGCGCCCTGATGGAAAGGTTGAAGCTCCAGCAACCGCCCAGCGACACGGCCGTCTCCTACGAGGAGGCACGCCGGATCGCGGACGACCTCGGCTACCCGGTGCTGGTCCGGCCGTCCTACGTGCTGGGTGGGCGGGCCATGGTCATTGCGTGGAGTCCGGATGACATGAAACGCGTGGTGACCGACGCCATGGAGGTCGCCCCCGGCCGGCCCATCCTGATTGACAAGTTCCTGGACGACGCCATCGAAGTGGACGTGGACGCCGTGGCGGACGGACAGACCGTCATCATCGGCGGGGTGATGGAGCATATCGAAGAGGCCGGCGTCCACTCCGGCGACAGCGCCATGGTGCTGCCCCCGCATTCTCTTCCGGACACCACTATCGCCAGTATCAAAGACCAGGCCCGGTGCCTGGCCCTGGAACTCGGCGTCGTGGGCCTGATGAACGTGCAGTTCGCTGTGCGGGACGGGGAAGTTTTCGTGCTGGAGGTCAACCCCCGTGCCTCGCGGACCGTGCCGTTTGTGAGCAAGGCCACGGGGATGCCGTTGGCGACGGTGGCGTCCAGGGTCATGGTAGGGCGCAAGCTGGCTGACCTTGGCCTGAGCGAGGACCCCGAGCCGCGTTGCTACGCCGTCAAGGAGTCCGTGCTGCCGTTTGACCGCTTCCCCGGCGTAGACCCGCTGCTGGGCCCGGAGATGCGTTCGACCGGGGAGGTGATGGGGGTGGATCTGAACTTCGGGCTGGCGTTTGCCAAGTCCCAGATGCAGGCAAACCAGCCGCTGCCCCCGGAGGGCAATGTGTTTATCAGCGTCAAGGACGCGGACAAGGCCGGAATACTACCCGTGGCCCGGACGCTGAGCGAACACGGGTTCGGCCTGGTGGCCACGGAAGGGACGGCCCGTGCGCTGGCCGGGGCCGGGCTCTCAGCCGGCGTCTTGCCGAAGCTGGCCGAGGGCCGCCGGCCCAACCTGCTCGACCACATGAAAAGCGGGGAAGTGCAGCTCATCATCAACACGCCCAGCGGTCCCACGCCTCGCCGGGACGAGGTGCTCATCCGGGCCACCGCCGTGCGCCGCCGCATCCCGCTCATCACCACTGTGGCCGCGGCCCGGGCGGTCGGCGAGGCGATAGAGGCCCTGAAAGACGGTGACTTCGAGGTCCGGTGCCTGCAAGAGATCCACGGCCCCCGCACATTTGCTCAAGGCCGGTTGGGACTCAGCGCCAGGGGGTGACAGGGGCCTTTCTATCCCGGCTCGGCCTCGAGGCCCTGCGCCAGCGCCAGGCCCAGCGCGCCTGCGAGAGTCGCGTCGTCCCGGCCGCTCTCGCCGAATCCGAACTCCCGGCCCATCCACTCATACTTCGCCGGGGCCGCCGCGTTGAACGGCAGCAGCGCCACGCGCTCCAGCCCGACGTGTAGCATGAACTCGAAGATGGCTCTCAGGTTGCCTTCCGTGTCGGTGACGCCGGGTATGAGTGGAACGCGCACCTGCACGTTGCGCCCGGCCAGGCGCGCGGCATTCTCCAGGATGCGGCGATTGGAGGCGCCCGTCCACTCCCGGTGCTCGGCATCGTCCATCAGCTTCAGGTCGTAGAGCAGCAGGTCCGCGTGGGCCGCCACCCGCTCCAGGACTTCCCACGGGCAGGCCCCGCACGTCTCAACGGCCGTGTGTATGCCTTCGGCCCGGCAACCCTCCAGCACGGCCGAGGCGAAGGCGGGCTGCATGGTGACCTCACCGCCGGTCAGGGTGACCCCGCCCCCCGAGTGCTGAAAGAAGGGTATGAACAGCGTGGCCCTCTCCACAATCTGCCGGGCAGAAACGCGACGGCCCTTGATGGAGAGGGCGCCGGCAGGGCAGACCTGCGCGCAGCGGCCGCACGCATGGCAGAGTTCGCGCCGCATCTTATGCTCTCGCTCCGCGAGGCTGTGGACCCCGGCGGGGCATTCCTCCGCGCACAGCCCGCAGAATGCGCAACGGTCGGGGACAGAGATCAGCTCGGGCTCGGGACTCTGGGACTCGGGGCTGTGGCACCACCGGCATCTCAAGGGACACCCCTTCAGGTACACGGCCAGGCGGATGCCCGGTCCGTCGTGGACCGCGAACGTATCGGTCTCGAAAATGAGCCCTTCCACGTCCGCCAGAGTGCTGCGCCTCACGGGCTGGCCTCCTGTCGGCGGATGTGATGCTCCTGCTGCTCGCGGCTGAGCATTGTAAAGTAGGCGCACCAGCCCCCCATACGCACACGCAGGGACTCGTAGTTCTCAGGCTCTCGCTGAGCGGCACGCAGTTCTTCGGTGTCCGTTACGGTGAGGGTCATCATCGAGCCGCCGCTGTCCACGAAAGCCCGGATGAGCGCCGCCATGCGGTCGGTGCCGTCCTCTCGCTCAACCAGGCGCTTCTGGATGCGCATGTCCAGCGGTCCGCCGGCGGGTAGCTCCCGGTGCGGCATCGCGCCGTAGCTGAGGATGGCGGCGGGGATGCCTTCCACGTCGCGACCCAGGGCCGGCGAGAAGTTCGACGAAACCGGCTCTCCCTCTCGTCGCCCGTCAGGGGAGGCGCCCAGACCCTCACCGATGCCGATGTACCAGGAGAACGTGCCGACGCCGCATGGGAACCTGGCCCGTGTCTCATACCGTGTGGCGTGCCGCCTCACACACTCCGTGAAGGCGTCAATCACCCGGCGGCCCATCGCGTCCGCCCGCTGGTCGGCATTGCCGTACTTGGGGGCGGCCAGCAGTTTCGCGCGCAGCCGCCCGTGTCCGCAAAAGTCCGCCTCGAGTGCGTCACAGAGTTCGGCCATCGTGGCCGCCCCTTCGTCGAACACGACGCTTTTGATCGCGGTGAGCGAGTCGATGGCATGGGCGGCCGACTCGGCCAGCATGCCGAAGGTCGTGTACTTCGCCCCGCCCGCCGTCATGTCGCGGCGCTTCTCGATGGGGCCGTCCAGCAGGGCGCTCAGGAGCGGCACCGGGGCCACTGTGCTGCGCTCGTCCAGGCTCTGCACGACGCGGCGCGTGACGCGCCGGACCATGTGGTCAAGCTGCCGCACGAAGGCGTACCACACCTCGCCGAAGGACGTCATCTGGCGTGGGTCAGGTGTCCGGAGGCCACGCACCGAACCGTCCCGGCGACCGCGGCCGCGGTTGAGCGCCCACTCAAGGCACAGCATCAGACTGAGACGCTGGAATTTGAAATCCGTGCGTCCGGGGATGATGACCTCCCAGCAGCCATCGTTGGTATAGTCGCGGGCGTCGCACTCGGCAATGCCGAGGCGTTCGAGGGCCGGCACGAGGGTCTCATCGTTGAAGACGGCCGGCATGCCGCCGCCTTCCTTGAGCGCCTCGCAGGCGGCCCGCAGCAGTTCCGCGGGGCTCTCCCGATGGACCCGGACGGTAAGCAAGGGGTTGGTCATCCTGTTGCGCCGGTAGGCTTCCAGGAGCAGGAAGGTCAGGGGGTTCGTGCTGTCCGCCCCGTCGGGCGCCAGCCCGCCGATAACGATGTTCTGCAGCCAGTGATTAGTGGCGTCTATGCTGTCACGGCGGGTGCCGACCTGCGAGGACGTGTCGTGCCGCGTGCGCTTCTCGAAATCGAGTTCCTCGGGCTCGCGTGACTCGGGCAATTGGTCTTCTGTAGCTTTGGCGCGTTCGTTGAATTTCAGGCAGAAGCAGGAAACAAGCTCGGCGGCCGTGGCGTAGTCAATACGCCCCGCCTCGAGGTCCCCCTCCAGGTAGGGCCAGACATACTGATCCAGACGCCCGAGGGCGTTCCCGTTCATCGTGGAATGGAAGACCATATGGAGCAGCCAGACCGACTGGAGCGCCTGCCAGAACGTCCGGGCGGGGTCTGCCGGCGCCTGCCGCAAGTTGGCCGCCATGCGTTGCAGTTCGGCGGCGCGCTCGGGTCGGGGACAGCACTGCGCCTCGCGTTCGCACCGGAGCGCCAGGCGGGCGGCATAGTCCATCACCGCGTCCACGGCAATGATGACCGAGTTCAGAAAAGCGGTCTCCCGCCGATCGGCGCCGCCGAGTTGCGCCTCGGCGTCAGCGCGAATGCCGCAAAGCCCCTTACGCAGGAGGCGCTCGTAGTCAGGCACGATGTGGCCGAAGACCGAGCGGATACTCAGACCTCTGCGGGCGGCCTGCTCGCGTTCCCGATCGGTTAGGTAGTCGGGGAAGCCCCATTCCGCATGCACGCGGGGGGACTCGAGGGTCATTGAGCCGGCAAAAAGCTGGCCCTTCCACAAGTCCGACGGCATGTGGGAGAGCTTCAGGCGAATAGCGAGCGCTTTGCGCACGGGCAGCGGTCCGGTCATCTGGTCTTCCGGTATTCGGTCCGGACAGTGCCAGGCGGCAGGGGGGAGGCGCATGGCCCGGCGCACGCGCTCCCGCAGGGCCAGCACCCGCTGCGTGTCCTCAGGGCAGGCGGCTTTGTACACAAGGCTCATCGGCAGGCATCCTTTCGCAGGAATTGTGCTGTCCGTCTCATTCTGCCCGATGCCGCAGGGCTTGCATGCAGTCCGGCGCCTGATGCAGCCGCCCTGGGGCCCTTGCTGCCTTCCGCCTGCGGCTTACTCGTGCCGCAGCGCCTGGATGGGGTCCATGGTGGCGGCGCGGTAGGCGGGATATATGCCGAAACCCAATCCCACAGCCGCGCTGATGCCGAAGGCCAGCATCAGCGACCACATTGTCACGATGGTCCGCATGCCGGCGAAATGCTCGACCAGCGTCGGCACCAGCACGCCGATGATGACCCCCATCGTGCCGCCGAAGAGCGCCAGCAGCAGCGTCTCGGTCAGAAACTGGAGGATAATGTGGCGTTTCTTGGCCCCCATGGCCCGTCTGATGCCGATCTCCCGCGTCCGCTCCATCACGCTGGCCAGCGTGATGTTCATGATGCCGATACCGCCGACCAGCAGGCTGATGGCGGCGATTGAACCAAGCACCACGTTGAAGATGAACCGGGTGCGCCGGGCCTGCACAAGGAGGTGAAGGGGCACGATGATCTGGTAGTCCTCCGAAGAGCGCCTCGAACCCAGGATGTGGCTGACGACTCGTTCAATGGACCGCACATGGTCCAGACTCTCGCCCTGGATGATCAGATCGTGCAGCTCGACCCGCTCGGCCGTCTGCGTCC
>PUMJ01000187.1 GCA_003551305.1 Candidatus Brocadiaceae bacterium | reverse complement strand
GGGGCATGCACGCCGCCGCAGCGCCGCCGATGTGAGCTGTGGAGCACACGGCGGACGCCTTCTCGCGGCCGCACCAGGGCGACCCGTTGTCTCCGGACGGGGCCTTCCCGGCCCCGCAGCTTAATGCGCCCTGGCACACAACGCCCATGCCCCGCTCCCCTACTCGCCAGAGTCGGCGTCAGTGTCGCTCTCAGGCGCGCCAGGATCGCCGCTGTCGCCATCTTCGGCTTCGGGCGACGGCAGGCCCGATATTTCAAGGATTCGCCTCGCCTTCGGCGCCAGGGTGATTTCTACGCCGTCCTGGGCGAGCTCCTCTATGCGCCCGCAGCAATCCTCCGCGCCCGGCAGGGTTTCGAACTCTATGAGCCCGCTGAGGATACGGAGGCGGAAGGGAGCGGCATCGCCAGGGCTCCGCCGGGCGGCCTCGACGGCGTCCGGATCATCCTTGAGGCTCTGGATGAACACCAACCGCCCGCCGTGTTTATGGTCCAGCAGGACCCTCAGCGGGACCGCGCCTTCAACGGACGAGACCGCCTTGCCCTCACCCCAGTTCGGATAACCCTCAAGCACCCAGACGTGCTCGATGAAATGATGGTCGTACGCCAGCGACCGCTTAACGCCCGTCCAGTGGGCGAAATGCCTCTTCGCGGCGAAGAACGCGTCCACCAGGGACGCGTTGGGGCTGTCTGTCTCCATCCTTATACCGCTTCCGGCGGCGAGGTTGAGCAAGTGCTCCGGCGTGAGATACCCGACCGCCAGGCCGCGCGATCGCAGGTCGTCACTCGTCAGGAACTCGACGATCTCGAAGCGGCCCATGTTGCTCGGGCCGAACTTGCCCTGGTTGCAGGCCATCACGACCTGATCCGCCGTCACGAAGGCGTCCCTATACCGCCCCATTTGCACCTGCTGCCACTGGAAGGCTTCGCGTGCCGACTTGGCTTCAACCTTGCCCATCGCGTCAGCGCCCAGCACCCTGGCCACCATCGCGGCGTTTAACAAGACCGGCTTGCCCTCCTCGAGGCGGAAGGCCGGCGTCATCCGGATGGCCTGCGCCGTTCGGCGCCGCGAATTTTCCATGTCCCGCCGACGCTTGGCGTCGTGTTCCTGTTGAATGAAGCGCTCCTTGCGCCGGAGCGCTGCCTGCCGATCAAGCGGATCGTCCCTCTGAGCCCTCTTCGCCTCTTGCTCGCGGTCAAACGCCGCTTTAATCGCTCGGTCCTCCGCATCAGTTCCCATCTTCGCCCTCCTGATCTGTCTGTGCGATCTCCAAAACCTGCTGCCGCAAGACGCGGCGCACAGGCCGGCCGTTAACCGTCTTCTCTCCGACCAACTCGACGCCCTGAATCTCGCCCGACTGGATCCAACGCCGGACGGTGCGGCGCGTCACGCCCGCCAGGGCCGCACCCTCCTCGATAGTGACCAGCGGCGCACCGGACTCCGACGCACCGCCGCCATCAAGCGCAACATGAATGTGAACCGCCCCCTCACCCCGCTCAATACGAACCGACACCCCGTCCGAACCTGCAATGAACATGTTTCGCCCTCCTCTACCCGAAGTGCCCGTATTGTGGGGGGGGCGGGAGATAGATGCAAACCGGACTTTCTGAGTTCCTCGCGAAACGGCCTGTCAGGCCGCGTGGAGGCGTTGTAGGGCCTTTAGACCATCAGAAGCCGCCTCGAAAGAACGCCCCTCCCCGAAGCCCTCAATGCCGCGCACCGCCTCAGAGACCCCGGCGCACTCCATGCGGGCGGCGGCCGCGTCCACCTGGCCGGCCCACGTTCGCTCAGCCAGCCTGGCGAGGCGCAACAGGGCGTTCTCGGTGTTCCTGAGATCGGGCGGCGGGTCGGTCAGACGGCCCTCGCGGATCGTCTCGATCCACCGGGCGTGATTGTCCAAGATGGGCGCTTCGTCGAGCAGCACGCCGCCCCTTCCGAAGTAGCTCCGGAGCTCGGGGCTTGCGCGTCTGAGCAGGCGCTGCCCCCTGGTGGTGGACAGGCACGCCCTGCCCCAGAGGCGCGCCAGATTCTCGACGGCCCGCGCGCGCCGGCCCTCTCCCATGCGCAGCCCGAGCCCCTCTGCCAGGGCGACGGCCAGGTCCTCGAGCTCCCATTCGCCCTGGCCGGTGTGCCCGAAGCCCGCCTCCTCAAGTTCGGCCACCAGTTCGGCGGCCGCGATGCGCTCGCGGGCGGTCTCCTGGGGCGGCTCGGGGGCCTCGCGGCGGGCCTCGATGGCCTTCTGCTGCCGGGCGGCGCCGGCGCGCGCCTCGATGCGCTTCTGGAGGTCGCCCCGCCAGCCGTCGGACGGCGCCGGCACCTGCACGCCCTCGAGCTCCTTGACCGTCCGGGCCAGCAGCGCACGCTGGGCCTTCGCGCCCAGGGCGGCCTGCTCGTTGGCATCATTCCAGGCGCCATACCTGGCATCGCGCGCCGGCGGCACGCAGAGACAGCCGCCCTCGGGCGGATACACGAAGATGCCGTCTGCGCAGTCCTCAGGGTCCCAGCGGACGGTCAGGCGCGTGCCGACCCAGACGGCGATGTCAGGGCTGTAGAAGCGGCGGCCGGAGAGGGTGATGCCGTCCTGTCGCACCTTGACGGCCCTCACGTCCTGCAGCAGGTAGGCAAGCGCCCCGCGCTGGGGCACAACGGCCTCGTAGGGGAGGCTCTCATAAAGTTCGAGAGGCGGCGCCTCGCGGTCGCCGCAGACGTGCTTCGTGTTCCACTCGTACAGCATATCGCCAACAACCTCGGTGTACTGTTCCCAGCCGAGCGGCGTCCCCTCGCGGATGGCGGCGTCGAGGCTCTCGGGGCGGTTCTCGGGCCGGTTGCCCACGTAGCCTGGTATCCACTTTTCCGCCCGCGCCAGGCTGCCCAGGATGGGCTCGATCGGTTTTGACCAGGCGGAGTAGGGCCGGGCTGTGACGATCCGCACCCCGTAGGCGATCCAAAACCCCGCGTCCTCGACGTCTTGAGAGAGGAAAGCGGGCCAGCGATCGACGTCTTTGACGTCGCCGGCGGCGGGGTTGATCATCCAGCCGCCAGGCTCCGGCGGGGTCCGCCCGCCCAGGCGCCGGGCCAGGAACTCCTTGCCGTTGTCCCGGTAGAAGGCGGCGGGGAGCCCGAAGCGCAGGGCGGCGGAACGGAGCGCGTGGCAAACGCCCGCCGCCGTGGGCGTTACACCGATGCGCCAGCCCACGAAGGCGGCGGTGCGGACGTCCACAATGGCGGTGAGCCAGGGCCGCACCAGGCTGCAACAGTTCCGCCGCTGCCGGCGCGATCCGCATGGGCAGGTGCGCCGGCCGTGCTTGCCCCAGCCCCGGCCGTGCCCGTCCGAGACCCTGACCAGCGTGTCCTGCTTGCGGTGGTCTGCGCACCACCACTCGTTCGGCGCGAGGCTGCTGATGTCGCGGCGGACCCTGGGGGCCAGGTCCTGTTCGTAGGTGCGGCGCCCGTCCCGGAACGCAACCGCCTCCAGCAGGGTCAGGGCCTGGCTGAGCCACCGGCAGACCGTCGTGTAGTGCGGCGCGTCAAGGCGACGCTCGGCATACCAGGGGAGGACCTCGAGCCGATAGACGTCGGCCTTTGTGGGCGCGGGGCCGTTCAGGTACAGGGCCTTGATCCTGCGGCGGAGCTCCGGGTGAAGCACCGTCTGGCCGGCGCGGCCCGGCGGAACGTCCACCAGGGCGGCCGGCCCCACTTCGTGCAGGTCTTCGCGCCACCTGTAGAGGCTACGCGGGCTGACGTCCAGCAGTTCGGCGACGATCCGGGCCGCCAGGGTCTTATCGTCGGGGCGACGTTCCCGCTCCCTGTCCAGGATCGCGACGGCCCGGACGCGCTGGCGATAGCGCTCAAGGATGCCATCCCAGCCACGCGCCTCCATCTCGGCTTCATCGGGGAGGTTGTCGGCGGTCAGCGGGATGCCTTCCGGGACGGCCCCATCGGGCGGCGGCTCCGGCCGCTGCGGCCCCCGGCCGGGACGCCTGGCGCGCCACCTGGCCTGCCCCCGATCAGAAAGGCACCGGAGCGGTATAAGCCGCTCCGGCGCCCCGTTGCGTAACCTTCTGCCGGTCTCCACTGTCTCATAGCGGCCGCGCTTGACCCGGCGCCACCTGGTGGTAGCGCTTATCTGCTCACAGTCCTCGACGTCAGAAAACGACAAGAGTTCTTCGCCCATTCCCCTATCCTTTGATTCATCAGTCCGTCACGTCCCCCTCCTGACCTTCGCGGAAGGAGGCCGCCATGCGGTCTATTTTGCGGCGTTGCGCTTCGCGGACACTGGCGTTGGCCTGCTCGTGGGCGTCCAGCGCGGCCTGCACGCCAGACCACGCCTCACGGCCCACCTTTGTCGCCCGAGCAACCGCGCCCATGAGCAACGCCACCTGCTCTTCGAGATCGGCGACGCTCCCAAAGCTCGCATCGTCAATCTCGGCGGACACAAACCGCACGTTCCGTGGGGCTGACGCCAACCCCCTCAAAGCCCGCCTCAGGTCCTCCAGCGCGCCGTAGACGGAGACCGAAACCAGGCTGAGGCGCTCATGCACCTCGGGCTGCACCGACGCGATCTGATCCTCCATACTGACCTCTACGCTACCCATCACGAATCCTCCCAACGTTTGAGGTAACAGGCCCTGACGGCGTCCTTTACGCGCGTCCAGACCTGATGTGAGCAACCGTAGCCGTTCAGGACCCGGCAGATGAAGGCCGGAGAGCAGCCATATTCACGGGCCACGTCGCGCTGCTTAATCCGCCACCTGGTGCAGAAGGCACGCAGTTCATCCGGCGTATCCGGGACCTCGATCTCCGGGCGCCTGTCGGTCGGCTCGCTCATCATGCACAACATCTTAACCGCTCGCGGGGGTGCTGTCAAGGCTTTTTCCCCGCCTGGCCGCCGGCGGCGCGGGCCGTGGTGCCAGCCGTCGGCGCCCCGCCCGGCTTTCAGCCGGCTGTAACCGGCGCTCAGGCGATGTAGCCTTGACGGCGGGCTGCCTGGTGTGGTAGACTCAGAGATACCCTATCCGCCGGTCGCGTTCGATCCGCCGCGACGCGAATCGCAACCCGGCCGTGGCCGGAGATCGGCTTCGCCCCCGACCTCCGGCCCTTTCTTTTTGCCGCCCTTTTTGCCTTTCTTGTCTGATATCGGATTGCAACGAATACGGGGCCGGGTTTCCGCCGTCAGCCCGCCGCGAGCGCCGCGCCTTGTACTGCAATTCTTTGAAATCCGGGTGTCGCCTCTCGCGTCCGTAGGCGTCCGTAGGGCGCTTCCGACAGGCCCGGTGCTCACGCCCTGCAACCCGCCTGTCAGGCCCTTTCCGCCCACCGAGAGCGCCCCTCGCCGCCCTGACACCGCCCTGACGCATACCTGACATCTTCGCCACGACCGCCAATACCCCCTTTTCGCCCTATCCCCCACCCCTCTAACCCCTTACGCACACCATCCCCCATCGCCAAACCACTTGCCCCCCTTAACACAGTCACTCATGTAAGGAAAAAGCGTCTTGAAGCGGTGCATTGGGCTGGAATCCCGATTGTGCGGCACAGCCGAGAAGTCCTTCGCGTGCGCATGCCCGGCTGTTCACCGCAACTGACTTTCAGTTTCACTCGGGATAGGCACCTGGTCGCCGATTTCATGGGGACCGGACCGGCTCCGACACCCCCCTTCTGGCCGGGCGCACCCTCGACGGGCAGCTCGGTTGGATCGGCGAAATCGCTGGGGTGCTTTCACCCCCCCGGGCCCCGGGGGCACCGAGAATGGGCTTCTGTTCCTACTCCGCCCGCGGGTGCTTGGTGTGGTGGCCGGCTACGAGGACTGTTACGACCATGACCGGATGCGTGCCGACCCGGTGCTAAAGCTCACCTGCGACCGCAGCCCCGATGATGCCCGCCTGGTCAGCCGCCGGCCCATGAGCCGCTACGAGAACCGGCCCACGCCCCGCCAAGGGGCTTGGACGAACCGCCGGCAGGTCACACTCAGGTCCAGGTGCCTCTCGATGGCCAAAAACCCTTTCGGCCGGCCATGTCTGCCCCGGCAAACGAGGGC
The DNA here is from genome assembly GCA_003551305.1 of Candidatus Brocadiaceae bacterium. GTDB lineage: Bacteria > Planctomycetota > Brocadiia > SM23-32 > SM23-32 > B1Sed10-231. Next base: position 11,436 of record PUMJ01000187.1, on the reverse strand, counting down.
CAGAAACCAGCGCGGCAGGTTTTTTCTGCAGATCTGTCTTTGACAAACAGCGCTGAGGGGGAGTACCCTTTCACGAGAAAGGCGAACATGCAACTTCGCTACGTCAAATGAGTAACCTCGGGGGGACTTCATGCTCGTTCAGCAATTCTTCGTCAACGGTCTGGCTCACAGTTCATACCTGCTCGGCGGCGAGGAGACCTGCGCCATCGTGGATCCACGTCGCGACGTGGGCGTTTACATCGAGGCAGCCAGGGAGCAGGATCTCGAGATTACCCACATTCTGGAAACGCACCTGCACGCGGATTTCATCTCCGGGCACATGGACCTGGCGGAGAAGACCGGTGCCACTATCTATGCGCCGAAAGCCGGAGAGTGCGACTTCGACCACGTCGGCCTGGAGGAAGGCGACTGCTTCGAAATCGAGGACATGAGCCTATCCGTCCTTGATACGGCCGGCCACACGCCTGAGCACATAACCTATGTGGTCAGCGACCTGTCACGCAGCGAGGAGCCCGTGGCCATCTTCTGCGGGGACACCCTGTTCGTTGGCGACGTGGGGCGGCCGGACCTCTTTCCAGGCAGAGCCGAGGAACTCGCCGGCAAGCTCTACGACAACCTGCACGGCAAGCTGATGACGCTGCCGGACTTCTGTGAGGTCTATCCCGCGCACGGGGCGGGCTCACTGTGCGGCCGGGCAATGGGGGCCAAGCGGACCAGCACCATCGGCTACGAGCGGAAGTGCAACGCCGCGCTGCAAATAGACAGCAGGGAAGATTTCATCGCCTCGCTGACGACGCACATGCCACCGGCGCCGGACCACTTCGCCCGGTGCAGCGCCACCAACGCGGCCGGACCCGCCCTGGTGCGCACGCTGCCGAAGCCGGTAGCCATGGCTCCCGAGGATTTCGCCGAACACGCTCGGACTGGCGGAGCGCTGGTGCTGGATGTCCGGAGGTACGATGCGTTTGGCGGGCAGCACGTGCCGGGCGCCTGGCATGTAGACCTGGGGGGCAACTTCGCCACCTTCGCCGGCTGGGTTCTGCCGGTGGATGGGGAAATCCTGCTGGTGGCCGATGACGCCCCGAGGGCGCACGAGGCCGTGGTCTGGCTCCACAGGGTCGGTTTGGATCAGGTGACCGGTTATCTGGACGGCGGCATGTTCGCCTGGGCCAGGGCCGGACTGCCGACAGCGCACATCAGCCAGTTAAGCGCAGATGAGTTCGACGAACTGACCCGTAGCGGGAGCGGCATGACACTCGTGGACGTTCGCGCGCCCTCGGAGTACGATTCGTTTCATATTGAAGGGGCGATGAACATCCCGGCGCCCGACCTGCGTAGCCGGCACGCCGAGGTGCCGAAGGACAGGCCCGTCGTGGTCATGTGCAGCACTGGCCACCGGTCGAGCCTGGCCGCAAGCATCCTGCAGCGCAACGGCCACGCACAGGTGCGTAACCTGGCTGGAGGCATGACGGGCTACAGCGCTGCCGGATTCGGCGCTGAGTGCCCGATGTGCGTCGCGCCCCACGTGCCGCGTCTCGCGGGCAGGTAGCCGAACCCGATTGCTTCCACAGGGGGAGATGCAGATGATGGAATGGCTAACGATGCCACAGTGGTCACCTTACGTGGCCGGCGCGGGCATCGGTCTGCTCAGTTGCCTGACTTTCTTGCTGTCCGACAAGCCACTGGGCTGCTCGACGGCGTTTGCACGCAGCAGCGGGATGATCGAAAAGCTACTCCGCGGGCGGCAGGTCGCCGACAAACCCTATTATCAGCAGGTCGAGCCGGTCGTGGACTGGCAGTGGATGCTGGTTGTGGGTGTGGTGCTCGGGGCGTTCCTATCGGCCATGCTCTCGGGCCAGTTTGAACTGGTCCTTGTTCCAAGCAGGTGGGCAACCGCGTTCGGAACCGGTAGTCTGGTGCGCCTCGTGACGGCGTTCGTTGGCGGCGTTTTTCTGGGTTTCGGCGCCCGGTGGGCCGGCGGCTGCACCAGCGGTCACGGCATCAGCGGCACGCTGCAACTGGCTCTGAGCAGTTGGTTGGCGGTTGTCTGCTTCTTCGTGGGCGGTGTGGCTGCGGCGATGCTGCTGTTCCATGTCATAGCGGGTTGAGAGGGAGGCCGCCGGTGCTCAAAGGTCTGCACAGTCGGAGGAAGGCACAATTGTTCATCGGTTTTCTGGCCGGCATCGCGTTCGGGTTCCTTCTCCAGAAGGGCGGCGTCACGCGCTATGACGTCATTATCGCGCAGCTTCTGCTGGAGGACTGGACGGTGCTCCAGGTGATGCTCTCAGCGGTTGCTGTGGGCATGGTGGGGGTGCACCTGCTCCACAGCCTCGGCCTTGCGAAGCTCCATCCCAAGACGGGTTCGCTGGGTGCCACGGCGCTGGGAGGTCTGATCTTCGGCGTGGGGTTCGGCCTGCTCGGCTATTGTCCCGGCACAGTGGCAGGAGCGGTGGGAAACGGCTACCTCGACGCCCTTGCCGGCGGGGTCGTCGGTACTGTGGTGGGGGCCGGGATGTTCGCAGCCTGGTTCCCGAAGCTGCAAGCGAGCATCCTGCGCAAAGGCGAGTTCGGGGACGTGACCCTTCCCCAACTACTCAAAGTCAGAGCCTGGGTTGTGGTCGTGCCTGCAGCGGCGTTTCTGGTCGGGCTCTTGGCGCTGATTGACCTGCTCGGTGGGTAGGGGCCGGTCGCGGACACCTTGGGGCGGCTCTCCCAATACTGTATGCTTTGACTCTGCTCAGCCGACAGGGGGAGAAGTGTGCGCGAGATCGCTGACGGCACATCGGAGTCTGTGGCGCCGCCATCCCCCCCAGCCTCTACCGAAGCAAGGCTGGCCACGCGGGCTCTCGCCGTACGGCGAGTCTGCCCCCGCGAGTCGGTCCAACCAGAGGGTATTGCTTCTTGTGTGCAAAAAAATGAATGACCCTGTCGCTGCAATGCTGAAGCTTGAATCCGGACGGGCTCGCGCGTATACTGCGGCCTGTCCGGTCGCCGGGGGCTGAGGTCGAGGTACGGCACCTCCCGGCCCGGTGCGCACCTTTCCCGTGAGGGCGTAGCTCAGTTAGGCAGAGCAACGGACTTTTAATCCGTAGGTCCTGGGTTCGATCCCCAGCGCCCTCACCACTGGTTCCCGCTCCGGGGCGGCGGTTACGCTGGGGCCGTGCCGTCATCTGTTGCCGGCGTCATCGGGCTTGTGCGTGCCGGCGGCTCAAGGCAGCCTTTGCGCCATCCCCTGAATCCTCTCCGCCCCCGGTGTATACTGCACACTCCCCTCGGTCAGGTGCAGGAGCCATGGCTATGGCAGTGACCAGAAGAGCCTTCCTGAAGCTCGTCGGTGTGCTGGGCGCCCTTGCAACCGGCGGGGCACGCGCAGAGGGCACCGTTGCGGGTGGTACCGTGGCCCGGGAGGGTGAAGCCGCAAGGGACCGCCGGCATGCGGGCCATGAACGTGGGGCACGGATGAGCTCCGGCGAAGATGCCGGGGGGGCGGCGTCGGCGAGCGGGCTGCCTACGCGCGAACTGGGGCAGACGGGCCGGCGGGTGAGCGTCCTGTCCCTGGGCGGGGTGACCTACAACCAGCGCTCGGACGCGGACGCGGCCGCCCTGCTCCACCGGGCGCTCGACCTGGGCATCAACTTCATCGATACGGCCCACGACTACTCCGACAGCGAACGGAAGATCGGGCTGGTCATGCGTGAGCGGCGCGACGAAGTGTTCCTGGCCACCAAGAGCACCCGCCGCGACCGCGCCGGGATGCGGGCCGAGATCGAGGAGAGCCTGCGCCGGCTCCAGACGGACCACATAGACCTGATGCAGGTGCATGACCTCGACAACGAGCGCGAACTGGCCCGGCTGACCGGCCCGGACGGGGGGTTGAAGACCATCGAAGAGTTCGCGGAAGCGGGTGTAGTCAGCCACGTGGGCGTCACCGGGCACCGCTACCCGGCCGTGCTCGTGAAGGCCCTGGAGGAGTATCCGTTCGAGACCCTGATGGTCGCCCTAGGAGCAATGAACGCCGCTGAGCACCCTTTCTATGACGAGGTGATGCCGACGGCGCGGGAGCGTGGCGTGGGCGTGATCGGCATGAAAGCGATGGCCCACGGCTGGTTCGGCGAGGAAGGGATGGTCCAGGACGCCCTGCGCTATGTGATGGGTCTGGATGGGGTGGCTACGGCGCTGGTCGGCATGGACACCGTCGCCGAACTGGAGCAGAACGTCCGCGTCGCCCGGGAGTTTCGCCCGCTGACGGAGACCGAGCAGACCGCCCTGCTGGAACGGGCCGGGCGCATGTACCGTAGCCGCCCGCGCAAAGCGTGGTTCATCCACCGCTACCGCGGCATCCTCTCGCGCCTCAGACGCCTCTTGCGGTGAGACTCCGGTTCGACGCGCTCCCCGGCGCAGAGGTCGGTCCTGTGAGCGTTAAGGACATCGAACTACCCCCGCGGACTTGGACGGAAAGGCTGCGTCTGAGTCGCCCTATCAGAGGGCTGCTGGGCGGGCTGTCCGGGGACAAGCCCGAGGCCGCCGCGCCGGTTGAGACACACCTTTTCGGGCTCCCGGGAGAAAACGCTTGACAGAACCCCTTTGCCCGTATAGTGTATCTTGGGTCTTCTAGTGATAGCCAAAGCTCTCTGAGGCTCCCGGGGAGTGACCGGCAGGCGGCTTCGGCTTCGCACCGGCCAATCGTTCACTCCCCCGTCCGGGGAGCAGAAGCTGGCAGATTTTGGCACCGTTGAGGGCTTAGCACAGCTTCTCGACGATGTAGAAGGCATCGCCGGCGGCGCCCTCTGAATCTGGCCACACGGCGCTCCTGACGCGGCCAGATCCAGTTTCTCAACAGACTGCTAAGCGAGACATGACGCCGCTGATATCCGACATGGCCCCGAAGCGACCCACATGGGCGTTGCTGACCGATTCGGGCGCAACGGCTGTTTTCTGCGAAACGAACCCATTCGCCGTACGGCGAACGGGCAACGTGCCAGAGGCACACAAGGCCCTCCACACGGCTGGCGGGTAGACGTCGTGGTGAACCCCGGTTCGTGCGTTCCCAAGCATGGCGCCTGCGGCGTTACTTGACTTGTGCGAACGGGCGCCGCGCGATAGGATGGCGTCACGGAGGTCTGAACCTTGCGTTCAAGGAGGAGTAGCGATGCTGGGGACCCGAGTGCTCTGGAGTGTGCTGTGTTTGGTATTCCTTTCGGCCGGCCCCGTGGCCGCCAGGACCGCCGTCACCATTGACTCGGAAGAGCGTCACCAGACGATTGAAGGCTGGGGCACCTGCCTTGTCGCCTGGCGGGAGCCGATGCGTGAGCTCTACCGGACGCCCGAGTTCCAGGACATTTACGTGCGGCAGCTCGGCTTCAATGTCGTGCGCATCAACCTGTGGGGACCGACCTTGACCGACCCGGTCGAAGACTGGCGCGACATCCGCTGGCAGGATTTCGACTTCGGGGCGCACGGGGGACGCCCCCAGATCTTCATTGATTTCGGGCAGGCCGCGCGGCAACTCAACCCGGAGATGAAGTTCATCGGCTCCGTCTGGAGCCCGCCGGCCTGGATGAAGGTGAACCAGTCCATCACGGACGAGGCTTCCGGCGCGATCGGTGCCTTCAGCTACCAGCGCCGCGGCAACGACCAGGTGATAGACAACCGCGTCAAACCCGAGTTTTTCACACATTTCGTCAAATGGATGGTCGAGATGGTCAAGGCCCATGATGCCATGGGTGTGCCCCTGTATGCTATCAGCCCCACCAACGAACCGCAGTTCACCCAGACGTTCGAAAGCTGTGTCTGGACGGCCGAGGACCTGGCCACCATCATCGGTATGCTTGGGGAGATGCTCGAGCAAGAGGGCTACGGACACGTGAAGATATTCGCCCCGGAGACCATGACCGGGCACTTCTACGAAGGGGGTACGCCGGATTACGTCCGTATCATCATGGAGCACGAGGCGGCCGCTGAGCACCTTGACGTGATAGCCACCCACGGTTACTCCGACGGCGTGGAAGCGGAGATAGACGCGAATGTCTCGCTGCGCCTCTGGGAGATCATCAAGGACTACGGCCTGCCTTTCTGGGTGACGGAGGGAGGCACACGCGGCCACGATTGGCCCGAGCCCGTTACCCGCGGCGTGGCCAACATGTACCACAACGCGCTGGTGGCCAGCAACGCCACCATGGTGGTGCCTTGGCAGGTGACCGGCGGAAGCCCCTCGACGCATAACCTGATGGTGATGAGCGAGTTCACGCCCAAGACGTACGCGACCATGCATTACTCCCGCTTCATCCGCCCGGGGGCCGTGCGCATCGGGGCCGAACCGGGCTACGGCGACGTGCTCACCAGCGCCTTTCTCCACGAGGAAGATGGTCGGCTCACGGTGGTTATCGTCAACCCATCCGAGCGGCCACAGGAGGTTGAGTTGGGATTCGCACAGCCGCCCGCGTTCGACCGGATGCAGGCGTACCGCACGTCGGCGCAGGAGCGGGGACAAAGCCTCGGGGACGTGGCCCTGCGCGACGGACGCGCCGACCTGGCCATGCCGCCCCACTCGATAGTGACCCTGCAGGGCCGAGTTCAACGCTGAAGGCGCGGCTTCCGATGAGCACAGGGGTAACCTGCCGGACGCGAACCGGACACGCCTGCGAAGCGTGGAACTGAGGGATCCTTTGATGATCGCAAAGGACGTCTTCGCCGTTGGTGCCGCCGGCTTCGAGGAAAGCGTCGTCAGGCATTCCTGCGAGCAGGTTGTGATCGTGGATTTTTGGGCGGAGTGGTGCGCCCCCTGCCGGCAGCTCGGGCCGGTGCTGGAGCAGTTTGTCGAGTCCCACCGCGGCCGCGTGGCCCTGGCGAAGGTGGACGTGGACCGCAATCGCGAACTGGCCGCCCGTTACAACGTGCGCGGCATCCCGGCCGTGAAGGTTTTCCGGGACGGTGCCGTGGTCAGCGAGTTCACAGGCGCCTTGCCGGCGGCCGAGGTGCGGGAGATAATTGAACGCGCCCTGCCCTCCCGGGCCGACGAACTCGTGCGCGAAGGCAACAAGCTGCTTGTGGACGGCAAGACCGGGAGGGCGGTCAAACGCTTCCACAGGGCCCTGGAAGAAGACGAACACCACCCCGGCGCGCTGCTGAGGCTCGGCGAGCTGGCCCTTGAGCAGGGCCGGACCGAAGAGGCCGCAGAGCTGCTGTCGCGCATCGAGGAGGACGCCGCCGAGCATGAGGCGGCCCTGGGGACGCTGGCACGCATCGAGTTTGTCGAGGCCTGCCGGCAGGCGGGCGGGCTGGAGGCATGCCGCCGACGCGCGGAGGAGGCCGCCGACGCCAAAGCGCGCTATGACCTGGGGTGCTGCCTGGCGGCCCGGGGCGACTACGGAGCGGCGCTGGCCGAGTTCCTGCGGGCGCTGCAACTTGACCGCAACTACCGGGAACAGGCGGCCAGAGAAGCGATGCTCCGCATATTCGGCCTCCTGGGCCAGCAGAGCGAGCTTACCCGGCGGTATCGCCGGAGACTGGCCGCCGCCCTTTACTGAACCCCGCGGCAACGTGCTGCCGGCATCAGGCCGGGCCTTCCGAGACCCGGTTCTGGTCCTGTGCCGCGCTCGCCGCAGACGAGGACCGCGCGCTGCACGCCAGGTAGAGCACGAAGCCCAGCGCGACCACTGCGCCGAGCGTCGCCGCCGAGAGCTGCTTCAGGATGGGAACGCCCATCAGATGCGTAAGCAGGAAGGCCAGCATGAGGCCCCACGCCGCGAGCCGCCCCTGCCGCCCTTCCTCGTGGTCGATAGCAAACGCGGCCAGGGCTCCGAACGGCACCGCCATGATGGCGAAGTGCCCGCCCACGGAGACCGGCGATATCAGCAGCATGGCGGGAGGTCCAAGCGCGAACAGCAGCCTCTCGCGCTCTCGCCCGCAGTTCCTGGCCGTCAGGCCCCAGACGCCAGCGAGCAGGGCCAGTATTCCCAGTTTGAGAACATCGCCGGCCTTTCGCGCCGTATCCAGGGGGTAATCCGTCACATTCACGTATCTCGGCCGCCTGGTGGTGCCGGCGTTGTATCGGCTCAGGTAGCGCACGGCGGCCGCCCTCAGGGACTGGTTCGTGCTGCGGTAGGGTCGGCCGATGACGGCGTCCGTGCCTTCGCGTGCCAGGTCGAGAAGCACCTCGTCCGCCCACCCGCGATAGCGGGTGTAAGTGCCCCGGGGGCCCCAGACGGCGAGGGGAAGCACCAGGCCAAAGGCGATCCCCCCGGCGAGCATGCCGCCCACTCCGCGCCAGTCCCGCCGGCAGAGGAGGTAGAGGCCGAACAGGCCCGGCGTCAGCTTGAACACCGCCGCCGCGCCCAGCAGGAACCCGGCCGTCCAGCGGCGCCGCTGCCCGAACATCATCAACATCGCCCCGGCCACGAGCGCCAGCACGAAAACATCCGTCTCGCACCGGGCGATGGAGTTGGCCATGAGGCTGCCGCTCAGGAGCAACAGCAGGACCGGAAAACAGGCGGGCCAGCGGCCCTCCTTGCCACAGGCCTCCGAGATGCTGAGCACCGACCAGACGGCCAGCAGCGTCATGGTCAGCAGCAGCACGGCCGCGCTCATGCCCAATTGCAGCAACTCCCCGGGCGTCGTGCTGGCCCGGACGTGGTCCGGGTCAGGCAACCGACCGTACGGCACCAGCCCGAAAGGTGCCCACATCAGGGGGAAAGGCGGCGGGTAGCCCCGCACGTGCCAGATGGCGTCGTACTGGTTCCTGTCCATCACGACGCTGACCTGGACGATTTGCCGAAAGCCCAGGAACTCCGAGGAGCCGAAAAGCGCCCTTCGGGTACCTATCACGATCAGGTAGAGAAAGATCACGATGAACAGCGTGTACACGGCCAGCCGCAGCGCCCGCCTTTCCCAGCATTGGCAGAAACGCTGAAGCCTCATCGCTCGCCTTCCTGCCATGTCTCCGCGTAGGCCGAATCCCGACCGATCGAGTTGAGATCGTGCTCGTGACCAAGCACGTTTTCGGCCGCCTTCAGGCCCATGTCAATGTAGTGGTCCGAACTCGTATAGAGGAAGGTGGCATTCCGGCCGATACTGTGCAGGTTGCTGAAGCGGTCCAGATACTCGTTGACCACGTCAAGGTGCCTGTCGTATGCGAGCCGGTAGACCGGATAAGCGCGGCGCAGGCGCACGGCGGTGTGTCCGTCCACCTGCCCCGGCCGGACCAGCCCCATGTAGGCCAGATCCTCGGCGGCCTGAGCGGCAAGAAAGGCGTCATCCCGTCTCCACACATCGTCGCCCACCTGGCAGAAATACTCGAGCACCAGGCTCGTTCTGTCAGCAGGAGCCATTTCCGGGCTCCAGTTCTTCGGCTCGTGCATCCGGCAGAAGCCGATGTCCTCCGACGGAACGTATATCCAGTGATCGGGGCTCACCTGCTCGACCCGGAGTGTCAGCAGCAGGATAACCATGTCCCGATAGGTCAACTGCCGGGCGGCCTGCAGCACAGCCTGCGGGGCGGCCGGGCGCAGTCGCTCCACCAGTTCGTCCACGGGCAGGCTGCTTATCAGCTCATCACAGGGTCCACGCCGGACCTCGCCGTCCGCCCCCTGTACGCCCACCCAGGTGATCCGCCCCTCCTGGTGCCCTACCTCCACCACCTCGCAACCGGTGTGGATGCGGTTCGGTTCCTGCACAACCGCGGCCATCGCATCAGTCAACTGGCCGAATCCGTGACGAGGATAGAGAAACTGCCGCACCAGCGACTCGTCCTCTCCGCTCTTGAACAGCGCATCCCGAAGGGCCTCTCGGAACGAGAGGTTCTTGATGCGCTGCTCGGCGAAGTCTGCGCTCAGCTCAGTGCAAGGCACGCCCCACGTTTTCTCCGTGTAGCCTTTGAAGTACGCGCGGTACAGGTAGCGGCCGAACCGGTTGAGGGCCCACTGCTCGAAGGTCACCTCGGGAGAGCCCCGCGACCAGAGTTTCTTCACCTTCATCGCGCCATAGTCGAGGATGGCGTGTGCGGCACCTGCCGGGCCCAGCGCGCTGAGCGTGTTGAAGGCGCTGAGTGGATAATTGACGAAATGGCCGTTGAACAAGATGCGGCTCAACCTGTCCACTGTCAGGGCGTCGTCCCCCAGCAGACCTCTCACGAATCGGTCCACGTGCCCGTCTTTTGTGTAAAACCGGTGACCGCCCAGGTCGAATCGGAACTCACCGTAGCACATCGTGCGCGAGGAGCCCCCCACGCGGCCTGCCTTCTCATATAAGGCGAAGGGCCGCGCGCCGTCTTCCTGAAGCCTGTGCGTTGCGGCCAGGCCGGCGATACCGGCGCCCGCGACGACCACTGGCGGACATTCAGACATTGCTCTCCTACACCTCTTCAGCTTCCAGTTGGGTAAGCTCCAACATGTCCCGACAAGTCGTGAACTCGCCCCCGAGTGCATCGAGCGTCCTGTCAAACACGTCCCACGCAGGCTCGCCGCAGTTGCGGGGCAGCCACGGACGGAGGTGCCAGGGCAGGCACCCGGCCGTCTCGGGAGGCAGAAACTCGTGCAGATGCAGGTACAGCACAGGCGCCCCGTTCGGCAGGCCCCCCAGGGACCGCAGCCCCAGCAGACGCAGCCACGTCAGGCTCAGGGGGAACATACCCCGCCACATGGCGGAAGTCGGGATCCTCAGGAGTCCATCCTCCGACCCGGGGCACGGCGACCGCTCCAGCCAGCCGTTCTGTGGCCCCGGATAGACGCTGCCCAGAGAGGCATCATAAAGGTAACCGGCCCGCCGCAGCAAGCGGCCCAGCCCGGACGGCCGCGCGAAAAAGGGGGACCGGAAGCCAATCACCGGCGCGGCCACCTCTTGCAGCCGCGCGCGCGACTCCCGGAGTTCCCGCCCCATCGCCGCCCCGTCCAGTGCCGTCAGTGAAGTGTGCGTCTTCCCGTGCGAGGCCACTTCATGGGATTCGGCGATCCCCGCGACGATGTCCTCGGAAACCTCCAACAGATCACTGACGACAAAGAAGGTTGCTCGGATGCCGCGCTCCTCCAGGAAACGCAAGAACCGGGGCGTGACCTCACGGTAAGCGCGTGTGCCCCGCACGCCCCAGTCCGGCTCCAGGTCCACTGTCAGCACTGTCGCGGAAATGGTGGTGCCTCCGAGCAGTTGTCGGAACCAAGGTCGTGTGATTATGACTGCTCGAAGCGCTCTCTTCAACGCGGTGCCCTGAGGGTCGCTCGCTTGTCGGTCACGGCACGGCTCGCTATAATTCTGCTTGTCCGGAAACCCCTTCGGAAATGTGTCATCCATGCGAATGCTCGTGCGGCCCGGTCCCGTCTCCGGCACCGTGCCGGTCCCCGGCAGTAAGTCGCACACGATCCGCGGCCTCATAATCGGCCTGCTTGCCGACGGGGAATCGTGTCTGAAGGGCCCGCTGGTCTCGAGCGACACTCTGAGTTGCCTCCG
>PUMJ01000201.1 GCA_003551305.1 Candidatus Brocadiaceae bacterium | reverse complement strand
GTGCCGTTTGGTGGATGAAAATGACCGCTTGAGGGCTGGGTGGGTGTAGGTGCCAGAGCCGTAGAGTAGTATCAGATCAGGAGAGAATCATGCTGTCATCTCGACGATACCGCAGTCAGTACCACCTTAACAGTGAAGGGGAGGTCGCGCGCGTGGCGCAACGTAAGCATTCACAGGGGGGCTTTACCCTAATTGAACTAATGATCGTCCTTGTAGTACTCGGAATCATCGCCGCCATCGCGTACCCCTCTTACCAAAGGTACGTCGAACGAGCGAACCGCGTCGATGCGCAGGCGGCGATGATGGATGCCGCGCAATCGATGGAACGGTGTTTCACCCTTCGAAACACCTATGTCGGCTGCGATGCTGACAACAATATCGCCGGGCGCCTGAACCTTGAGGCAAATAATCGATACACGATCACAATTGATCAGGTGGACGCCGCGGCCTTCCGTGTGAACGCGGAACCTGGTCGGCCTTTCGATTGTCCCGCAACTGGGGACCCCGTATTACGCCTAAACCACCTAGGGGAGCGCATCCCAGAGCCGTGCTGGTGAGCTAATTATGACACGAGCCATTTCCCGAAACACGTTCTCACTTGGCTTCACCCTAGTGGAGCTCCTCGTCGTAATAGTACTTTTTTCTATCGTGGCCACCATAGCCATCCCGAACTTCGCTCCACTCGTTGCTAACAATCGTGTCACCGCTGCCGCAAACGACCTATTGGGTACCCTACAGTATGCTCGCTCCGAAGCTGTTAAACTAAACACCCCAGTATCAGTAAGCTCCGATCCCGTTTGGTCTGTTGGATGGGTCGTGGAGCGTGATGAGACGCCTTTGCGGCAACAAACAGCAAGAGCCAGGGTCGAGATTGAAGAAGCAGACGGTAATGATGTGATCATCTTTGGTACTGCCGGGAATGCCATCCCGGACGCATTTTTCACCATCCGCGCAACTGGTAACGCAAACGCAATCAGGTGCTTACGCCTCACCGCGAGCGGAGCCACCCTTGTCACGGGAGACTGCGGTGCATCAAGCTAAAGCGAATGCTCTTTTTCAACACCTTTCGCGTTCTTCAAAAGGGTTTACGCTGCTTGAGGTATTGATCGCCTTAATCGTGGTCTCCATCGGTTTTTTGTCCATCGCACAGTTGCAATTGCGGTCGCTCCAATATAGTCACGCGAGCCTGCAGCGTACTATTGCTGTGGTTCAAGCGAATGATCTGGTCGAGCGTATGTGGACAGGCTATTGTGATTTTTCTGTATTAGCAACCGAAACCGAAGGGATCTTTGATGACTGGCGCGAATTTCATTCTGCACAACAAGCCGCCGAGGGTACCCTGCCAGCTTGGGAAGCCGAGCTTGATGCCGGTAACGCCCCTCTTTACGAATTAAATATTCTTTGGCAAGATCGCCGTGAACAGGACCAGATGAGCTTTCAATATTTTTTTCGGCTCATCGCTCCAGACAACCCTAGCCTCTCTTGTTAAGGCCGGTCTTTGATGAAAACAAACCCGAAACCCTTTGGCTCACGTGGTAACTCCCCACGTACTGGGTTCACGCTGATCGAGGTAATGATTTCTCTCCTGCTGGGGATAATAGTCATCGGCGGTATCGTCACAGTGTTCATTTCCAACCAACAGACATACCGAGCAACCGTCGCGCTGGACAATTCTCAAGAGGCGTTCCGGTTTGCTAGCCACACTGTAACGCGCGTAGTTAGAGCTTCCCGCACCGTTCTAGCCGATAGCGATGCCGCCATACTTCGGCTTGCCCTACCTCAAGATGGGATCACCAGGAACTGTTTGGGCCGTCGATTGGATTGGCCGACCTCCAACGGAGAATTGGTTGTCGACGAAAATGGCTTGCCACCCACACAAATCAACGTTTTTAGATTAGAGGGTGAGGATCTGGTGTGCGAAGTTGATGGTCAAGGGAGCATCATGGTTACCGGCGTTGATACCTTGCGATTTTCCTACGCTTTTCTGAACCCGAACAATTATGAGGCAGGGAGAAATTCATACGTGGCAGGCAGCCCGCCAGAAGGTACCAACGCCGTCCGCACCGAAATCACGATGGTTGACGGGGGTGGCATGATTCGACCGGTGACCATCTCATTCACGGCAGCGGTTAGGACGCGGCTTGTCCCAGAGGAGATTGTTGTTCGACCGTGAATTGGTGTTCGGCAACCCGGCAGCGTTTGCGTATTTTTATTAAATATAAGATTCGTGTTTAGACGGTTCTGCGAGACCCTGGGGAGACGGTTATGAGATTGCAACCGAAAATGCAGCGGCAACATCAAGGCACCGCCTTAGTGATCGGACTGGTCTTGCTTGTGGTAGCAACTATCCTTGCTGTAGTTGGGATGCAAAGCAGCACCTTTCAGGAACGAATGGCGTCGAATCAGCACAACAAGGCGATTTCCTTTATGGCGGCCGAGATGGGCGGCGCATACCTAGTTGAGGAATTGGCGCGCATGGGCTTTGTCGCAGACCTTGACCCCCAAGCCTTCCCTTTTCCAGTTGGGTCAGACCAGGAACCCCGGGAAGCAGGCGGATTCGGGTATTTCTACATATCGGCGATGCAGGTGGTAACCGGCGACCCGGACCTGGGTCTCCCAGACTCGCTAACTGCTTCTATTATCGGAGTGAGCCGCGAAAACATCAATGGAGATGATTTGGCCCAGACCGAACTTGAAGTGTCGATCGAGAGTTTTCTAATCCTTGCGGGCGGCGGCACGAGCGACGCCGCAATTAATTTGGTCGGTGACGTAGACGAATTCGTAATGCCGAATTCGAACTCCCTAACGGTCTACGGAACCGCTGGAGAAGACGGCACCTACGGCCCCGCGGTTGGCACTTTGAAAGGGTCCGATGCGGCGGCCATAGAAACGGAGCTAGCCTCTAAGGGAAATGTTGATGGCGAATGCCCCAACGGGCCCCGACTTTGCAACTATCACGGTGGAATTACCGCGGGCAATTTCCACGAGTTCTGGCAAACACCCGATGAGATTTGGAATTTCGTCGATGCCACGTGCGCACAAGCAGGTAGCGCAGACGGCCGTAACACTACGGGCCTGGTCGCGAACACAAACGATACCGTGCGATGCGGCAGCGACGTTCCTGGCAATACGATTGCGCGCGGACGGCCCTCCGACAGGGCAGAAGCGATGAGAATGAAAACAACGGTGGTCACCGGCGATGCAAACATGAATTTTAGTGGAGGGCAAACGGGTGCTGGACTCTTGGTAGTAACCGGGGACCTCTACGCTAATGGAAACCCATCATGGGACGGAATAATCATAGTATTAGGTGGCGTGTATGATGTGAAAGGGGGTGGCAACGGCATTTTGGATGGAACTATATACGTGTTGAATCTTGACCCGAGCAACGACCGTGTGACGTGGAGTACTGCCGGTGGGGGTACCGCGACCTACAATCACAATTGCGACAAAATCGAGGCTGCGCTTGATACGCTGGGCACCTACGACCCAGAGGAAGATCCTCCTTCCACAGCACGAAATATTTTTGGAGACGCTCACGGCTGCGAGCCCGTCGGCGGTCTTGGTCCCGGAGCCGCACCCGATCCCAGGCGGGAATATAGAGTACAGAGGTGGGTGGAGGTATTGAGAGGCGGTAACCCCGGTTAACGTGCGCGAGGATGGAGAACCAGGGAGAGGTACTTTATCTTCTCCGCCGGGCGTCCCGTGGCTCGTAAGATTTGGACACTAACTCGGATTGGCCTAGATCTGGGCACTCACTCCGATGCGAACTAGGCGGGGTAGACGTGGACACTCACCTGTATTTACCCCGTCGCCTTGCCCGGCCTCCTTCAGGAACCGAATTTGGACACTCACTTAGGGAGGCCTATTGTGGACACTCACTTGGATTGACCCCGCCGGCCGCCTCTGTCACTCTTCCCGCCAACAAGGCGCCCACTCCGGAGACCCGCGATGCCCTACCCCCGCTCGGCCCTGGTCAGCCTGGATGCCACGCCCTGGTACCACGTGATCTCCCGTTGCGTGCGCCGGGCGTTTCTGTGCGGCGAGCGTGTAAACCTATCTGGACACTCACTCTGATTGACCCTGCCGGCCGTCTCTGTCACTCTTCCCGCCAACAAGGCGCCCACCCCGGAGACCCCCCATGCCCTACCCCCGCTCGGCCCTGGTCAGCCTGGACGCCACGCCCTGGTACCACGTGATCTCCC
>PUMJ01000146.1 GCA_003551305.1 Candidatus Brocadiaceae bacterium | reverse complement strand
GCCGGGCTGGTCGGCCGGTGTCGGGCCGAACCAGGCGGCGGTCTCGTTCTCACGCCGGCCGGGGCCGGGGTGCATCGAGACGCCGAGCCCCGCGCGGGCGCACTCGGCCGCCTCTCGCTCAAGCAGCGCCTCCGCCTCGCTGTTGTCCTCCAGCGTCAGTCCGAATCCGAACTCGACGTAGTCGAAGCCGCACTCGCGCAGGTGGGTCAACAGGTCACCCGGGAAGGCAGGTAGCCGGCCGTGGGCCTGCTCGTCCCGCCACGAGAGCGGCAGCTTAAAGCCCAGTGAGGAACGGTATCTTCGGTTCATAGAGGCATCCTCTGGTCTTTGGGCGGGGGCGCCCCGCCGCCTGCCGGCAAGCCGACAGGACGAGAAAGCGCCGGCAAGCAGCGCGCTCACAGAGCGCGGCGCACTCCATAGACGCTTTAGGCCGCCGCAACGCCAGATGAACCCAAAGGATCAACCTTGGAGGGCCAATAGTCGGTTGGTGCAGGACCCGGCCCGTGTCCGTCCGAACTGCGGCCGGCAGTAATGCTCACCCCGCCGTCGTACACAGAAACGGGGCGGCCTCCGAGGAACCCGCCCCGTCTGCAGGGAAAAGTGACGTTCAGTTCACGTCATCAATGCCGAAAAAGTCATCAGCAGCATCTGGACCGTAGTAGTTCGGTTCCTGCCCGCCGGAGTGATACCATGGGTCTCCATCGCTCCACACCCCCCAGAAGGGGCCGGAGCGGGCGTAATCGGAATCGAAAACGACATAAGTTCCCAGATGCGAGTCCACCCTCTCGTCGCCACCGTAAATCCAGTCGCCTCCCCTGATGCCACGAAAGTGGTTATCAGCGTAGATGTCCGGGTGGATATCGGCCAGCTCCAGATCTTCGCCGGCATCGTTCACCGACCCCGGCGGTATCTGGCCGTCTGAGAGGCGCGGATTCGCAATGCTGCCGTCACCCCTGGCCGTCACGAACTCAGCGCCGCCGTCGAAGAACATGACGACCTGGCCGCGGCCGTGGTTGGTGTAATCCCGTCCGGGGAACTCGGTCCATCCTTCGCCGGTACGAGCCATCCAGTCCAGGCGTTGAAAGCCCATGTCCGGCCCGTCGGCGTAGATGACGCGGCTGGGCCAGGCGTTCACGGGCACGTTGGGGTCTATCACGTAGCTGGGGTCGTTCTGATAGTTCTGGTAGATGCTGAACCGCAGGTCGGTGTCGAAACGCCAGTTGTCGGTGGTCGGGTCACCGTCCATCGCCTCGTTGATCGCGTTCCCACCTTGATCATACTGGCTTATGTCGATCCTATCACTGTCTTCAGTCGCCGGGCAGACGAACATCTCGAGCGTGTCAAGATAGTCCGGCCACATCAGCGCGATACTCAGGGACGAGTCGAAAAACGTCCGGTTGTTGGGCGCATCGCGACGACTCCAGCTCGGCATCCGGTCGCGATGGTCGTTCCTGTACATGATGATGGTCCGGCTGACCTGCTGCTGATTGTTGATGCAGGACGCCTGGCGCGCCTGGGCTCGTGCCCGGCTCAGGGCCGGCATCAGCATCCCTGCAAGGATGGCAATAATGGCGATAACCACCAGCAATTCGATCAGGGTAAACCCTCGTCTCATGGCCGACCTCCCCGAATGAGTGAAGATAAGTTCATAATTCTCGGACTTCCCACACGCTACTCTTGTAGTATAAGGCGCTTTCGGCCCGTGTCAAGAGCGAAAATCGGCCTCCGGCCGCCGGGCTCGCACCAGGGCGCTGAGAGGCTTCCTGGACCCGTCCCGGGCCACGCACGGAACGGGCGAGGCGGCGAGACCGACCCACTCCGACGCGAATCGAACCCGCGGGCACTAACGCCCCCGGCAGGCAGTACAGAAACTGGGAAGCAGCCCCTGCAGCGAAGGGGACCACCCCGACACCGCGGACACGACAAGCGGCGGCCAGACCCGGAGCCGCAGCGGGCGCGCCGACGATGCCGCCGCGGGGGGCCTTTCAATGGAGTACAGCCAGCGGCCGGTCTGTGTGGGCCGGCCCTCTCGTCGGATTGGCAGGCCCACCCCGCGCTGGTATAATACGTAAGAGCCGGGGTGCCATTGCCGTTCCGCACACCTGCCGCAGGGGCAAGCCGGCCGCATTGCGCCGTCCGGGGCGCTCTTTCGCTCTGCCGGGGAGACTCACACACATGCCCGCGCCATTACCCCCCCGGGGGAAACCCGGGGACCAAGAACGCCCCGACGGGCCGTCTGGCGGCAAGAAGCCGCAGAAACGTTCTCGCTGGACCCTGTGGTACTTCCTGATCGGGCTGGCTCTGGTCCTGCTGATCCTCTGGGCCGCTGACCATCGCGGACGGGAGGATATTTCCTATGGCCGTTTCCGGCAACTGCTCGCCGACGGACGCGTCAGCGAGGTGGTCCTCACCTCGAACCGGGTCAGAGGCACCTACGTTCCCGAGGGCGAAACCGAGGAGCAGGAGTTCGAGGCGACCCGGCCTCCGGAGGACGAGGAACTCCCCGCCCTGTTGCAGGAACACGTCGGCGAGGACTGGAGTTACGAGACCTCGTGGCTGGAAAGCCCCATCCTGCTGTGGATACTGCCCCTGGTGGTCCTGATACTCATATGGCGCCTCGTGCTGGGGCGGATGAACCCGGCCGGCGGGGTGATGGACTTCAGCCAGAGCCGCGCCAGCGCTATCGCCCAGCAGGACGTGGGCGTGACATTCGACGACGTGGCGGGCATCGAAGAGTGCAAGCAGGAGTTGCAGGAGGTGATCGAGTTCCTGCGCACGCCGTCGAAGTTTACCCGCCTGGGCGGGCGCATCCCCACGGGCGTGCTGCTGGTGGGCCCTCCCGGCACGGGCAAGACGCTGCTGGCGAAGGCCGTGGCCGGCGAGGCCGGGGTCACTTTCTACAGCCTGAGCGGTTCGGACTTCGTCGAGATGTTCGTCGGTGTCGGCGCGGCCCGCGTGCGGGACCTGTTCGAGCAGGCCGAGAAAAACGCCCCCTGCATCATCTTTATTGACGAGCTGGACGCGCTGGGCAAGGCGCGGGGCGCGGGCGTGATGGGCGGGCACGACGAGCGCGAGCAGACCCTCAACGCCCTGCTGGTGCGTATGGACGGGTTCCAGACGCAGAAGGGCGTGATCCTGCTGGCAGCCACCAACCGACCGGAGATGCTGGATCCGGCGCTGCTGCGGCCCGGCCGCTTCGACCGCCAGGTGATGGTGCCGCCCCCAGACCTGAAGGACCGCGAAGCCATCCTGCGCGTCCACACCCGCGAGGTGAAGACCGCCGACTCGGTAGACCTGAAGAGACTGGCCGGAATGACGCCGGGGTTCGTGGGGGCCGACCTGGCCAACCTGGTCAACGAGGCCACGCTGCTGGCCGCCCGCCGCGGCAAAAACCAGGTGCACATGAACGACTTCGAGGACTCGATAGAGCGCGTCGTGGCGGGGCTGGAGAAGCGCAACCGCCTGATGAACGACGAGGAGAAAAACATCGTGGCCCACCACGAGGTCGGCCATGCCCTGGTGGCCTGCCTGGTGCCGGGCGCCGACCCGGTCAGGAAGGTCTCCATGATCCCCCGGGGCGCGGCCGCCCTCGGCTACACGATGCAGATGCCGACCGAGGACCGCTATGTGCTGCGAAGAAACGAGTTGATGGACCGGATAGGCGTGATGCTCGGCGGGCGGTCGGCCGAGGAGGTCGTCTTCGGCGAGGTCTCCACCGGCGCCCAGAACGACCTGCAGAAGGCGACGGAACTGGCCCGGGAGATGGTCATCGAGTTCGGCATGTGCGATGAACTGGGGCCGCTCTCCTACTCCCGGCGGGGCAACCAGCAGGGCGACGCCGCCGAGTTCATGGCCGGCAGCAGATGGAGTGAGCGCACGGCGCGCAAGATTGACGAGGCCATACGCGAGATCATCGAAGATGCACACACAAAGGCACTCGAACTGCTGCACGAGCACAGGGACGCTCTGCTGGACGTGGCCGCCGCCCTGAAGGAGCAGGAGGTCATCGAGCAAGAGGACCTGGCCGCCATGCTCGCGGAACACGGCATTGAGCTCCCCAAGGGGCCCCTCCGGCGCCGGGATGAGGCGGAAGGCGAGCCGCAGAGACAGTCCGCACAGGAGAGCCCCGAATGAAAGGACCTCCGGTGAGCTGAGAACGCCCCTGCAGGGGCGAAAGCCCGAGCCAGGACAAGGCGCGTGAGAGTAACATGCCCGAAAGCAAACCCGCCAGACGAGACAGCACCCGGGACAGCCCAGGCAGCGAGAACACACGGACCGGCGGTGAGGCCCCCACACGGACCCGCAGGCTGCCACTGGCCCTGGCAGGGGGCCTGCTGGTGTTGCTGGTGACGGCCATGCTGGGCGGATGGGCCTGGCTGAGGGCCCGTGAGGCAGACCGGCAGCGCCAGGCGGCGGCCGCGGTCATCCGTGCACGCCGCGCCCTGCGGCAGATGGACATCGAGGGCGCCACGAGGGCTCTGGGCGCCGCCGCGCGGCTGGACCCCCGCAACCCGGCCGTGGCGCGGGTGGCCGTCAGCGTCTTCTACGCCGGCGGGGACCTGGAAGCCGCCGTGGCCCAGTTCAACGACGCCGCCGCGCACAACGACGAGACCCTGGGGCAGGAGGAATTGCAGTACCTGCGGGACCAGGGCGCCCTCTGGAGCCTGGCCCGGCGGATCGTGGGCGAGCGTCAGACAGCGCGCAGCCGTGCCCTGGCCCTCTGCAACTGGTTCGCCCTCTACGTACAGCCCATCGAGGTCAGCCCGGTCCCCGCCGAACCCATGATGGTCATTTGGACCGGCCGCGGCACCCCGGCCGAGATAACCTGGACCTACGCCGAGATGGCCCGCCAGGCCGGGGTGGCGTGCAAAGTGATAGCGCTGCCCGGCGGGGCGTACCTGGTCAGCGTACTGGACGAAGAGGGCGAGCGCTTTCTGCTGGACCCCGTCGAGGGAGTGCCTTTCATATCTCCAGATGACGGCGACCTCCAGACCCTGGCCGACCTGCCCGACAGCTACGAAGCCTACGAACGCCTGATGCAGGCAGCGGGGCGGCAGGCGCCCCCGCAACAGGAGTTCCTGGACTCGCTTCAGGTGAAGGCGGCAGCCCATCCGCTGGCAGTGACGCGCCGGATGCACGCGTTCCAGGACCTGCTGAAGGACCTGAGACCGCGCCCGGTGCTGGCGGTAAACCCTGAGGCCGAAGGGATCGAGGAACCGGCCGACCTCTGGGCGGCGCCGCGCCGGATACGCCGCGCCGCCCGGTCGTCCACCAGAGATGAGGACGCCCTGGCCGTCTACGAGCAACTCCAACTGGTGACGCCGGCGCGGCACCAGACCGTGCTGGGGCACTTTGCCGAGGCCACGGCGGCCTACCGCGAGGCGATGGCCGGCGTGCGCGGTCGAATAAGGGAAGCTGAGGATCCCACGGCAGCCGCGCCCCTGGAACAGGCCCTGGAGGACCTCAGCTTCTTCGCCGCGACCAATGCCAGCGAGGCCGGGGCGCTGGAGCGGGCCGCCGCCCTGGTGGACCACTACCTGCAGGAATACCCCGACGGACGCTGGACGACCCTGGCGCGGCTGCTGCAGGCGGAGCTTGCCCTGGCGCAGGGGCAGGAAGCCGACTGGCCGCAAGAGCCGGCCGAGCGCCGTCTCTACGTGGCCCTGCGTCGGAGCGGCCGGCTCGGACCGCCGGAGACTCTGGCGCCCGCACCGACCCGCCCCCCCGCTGCGCCCGCCGGGCAGCACCCCGGCTGACAGCCCTGTGCGTGCGGAGCAATGACGACCCATGGATGACCTGTGCAACCGCGTGGCCGCCTTCGTGCGGAACCTGGGCCTGCTGGAGGCCGGCGGGCACGTCCTTGTGGCGTTCAGCGGGGGCCCGGACTCCGTCGCACTGGTCCTCATCCTCGGCGAACTCTCCAGCAGCGGACGTCTGCCGCTGGACCTGCGGCTGGCCCACCTGAACCACCGCCTGCGCGAGGAGGCCGACGAAGAAGAGGATTTCTGCCGCCGCTTCGCCCGCGAGCAGGGGCTGCCGCTCACGGTCGAGCGGGCGGACGTCGGTCGGCTGGCCCGCGGGTGCAACGGCTCGGTCGAGAGCGTGGCGCGCCGGGTGCGCTACGAGTTCCTGGCGCGCACTGCCCGCGCCGTCGCCGCCCCCACGGTGGCCACCGCCCACCACGCCGACGACGTGGCCGAGACCGTGCTGATGAGGCTGCTGCGGGGGGCGGGCGTGCGGGGGCTGGGCGCCATGCGGCCGCGCAGGCCGCTGTGCGATGACATCGCACTGGTGCGGCCGCTGATGAACGTGCGCAAACATCGCCTGATCGCATACCTGGAGGACCACGGCCAGCCCTTCTGCCGGGACACCTCCAACCGGGACACCGATTACGTGCGCAACCGCGTCCGCCACAGGCTTATCCCGCTGCTGCGAGGCGAGTATCCGCACTTCTCCGTTGAATCGCTGGTCGCGCTCAACGAGGCCGCCATCGAAACGGCTGACCTCGTCGAGGGGGCCGTGGACGAGTTATGGCCTGCGCTGCGCGTTGAATGTGAGGAAGGGGCCGTGGTCCTGGATGCCGCCGTTTACGAACAGGCGCCGCCGGCCGTGCGCAAAGCCGCGGCCGCGAGGGCACTGCGGCGGCTGGGCATGCCCGACCCCCTGCCCCTGCGGGCGGAGCATTACAGGGCACTGGCTGGGCTGGCCGGTCGCGGGCCCGGGTTCGGGGTCTCCCTGCCGGGTGGGCTGCACGCCCGGCGCGAGCACGGGGTGCTGCACTTCGGCCGTCCCGGCGGCCGGGCGGCACCGCCCTCGCGGGAGCTGCCCGTGCCGGGGAGCGTGGAGGCGCCCGAGTGCGGCTACCGCATCAACGCCCGTATCTGCCCGGAGGAGGTGGGGCCGCAGGAAGCCCGGCAGCGAGCCTCCGAGAGGGAGGTCTTCCTGGCGGCTGAGCGCGTGCGGACGCCCCTGAACGTGCGCACCCGCCGGCCGGGTGACCGTTTCCACCCCCTGGGCGCCCCCGGGCGAAAGCGGTTGAAGGAGTTCTTCATCGAGGCGCGTGTCCCGCGTCACAGGCGCGACCGCATCGCGCTCGTCACTGACGCCCAAGACCGCATCGTCTGGGTGGTGGGCCACCGTATAGATGACAGGTTCAGGCTGCTCGCAGCCGGGCAGCCAGTGCTGCATCTGCAGGCTTGCAGGACCGTTGCGGAGAGCACGTAAGGGCCGGCAGCCCCCCGCCGACCAGAGAGTTGACCGAACCGAACGCCCCGCCGCGAACGCTTGCTTTCGGCGGGATATCTGGGATACCATAGATAGTACCTCCAGAGCCCAAATCCCATGCGGATAAAGACCTGCATCACGCTCATCATCCTTGGGGCCGTCCTTGTGGCGGCCGGGCTCGGCGTGCGCGAGGTCCGCTACCAGCTCAGCCCCGCCACCATCCGCGCCTCGCTCGAGCGCGACTTCGAGCGCTTTGCCGAGGGGCAGCTCAGCATGGAGGTGACGCGCCTGGAGATGCCCGGCCGGCTGCGCATCGAGGGGCTCGCCGTCACGGCGCCCGAGCAGGAGACGCCCATGCTGGAGTGCGAACGGGTGCTGGGCGAGTTCGACACCGGCGCTCTGCTGAGAGGGAAGACGGAGGTGCGGGGCTTGCGAGTCAACCGGCCTGTCCTGCGCCTGAGCCACGACGCCGAGAGGGACCGGTGGGACTTCCTGGACCTGCTGAAAGAACTGCCCGATATCGAACCGGACCCGCCTGAGCCCCCTCGCCCGCCGCGGGAAGCGCTGGTTGACGGCGTGCAGATCGAGGATGCCACGGTCGAGTTGCGCTATCGGAAGCTGTTCCGCGACGACCGCCCCCGCACCATCGAGGGCCTCTATCTGACGGCCCGGCCCGACCACAGCGACCTGAGCCGGTGGCGCTTCTCCGGACACATACAGCGCGGCCCGCTGCGCGGCATCCAGCTATCGGGCTACTTTGCTGCCGAGCAGGACTACCCGGTGCACATCGAGATTGACGCCGGCAACCTGATGGTTGACCGGGGCTTCTGGGACTACGTGCCCCACGGGGACGAGGTCTGGGAGCTTTTCCGCCCCGTGGGTCGCGTGGCCGCCCGGGGCACGCTGCGGTTCCCCCATCAAGGCCCGGTCCACTACTCCTTCGACGTCACAGCCCAGGACCTGGAAACCACGACCGAATACGTGCCCGCTCCGGTCACGTCGGTGCGCGGCGGCGTGACGGTCTCGGAGAAGGGCATCGTTGTGCACAACCTGACGGGGTTGATCCCCGCGGCCAGCCTGGATGAAGAGCTGGCCGACCACCCGCCGCTCCATGTACGCGTGAACAGCTCTTATTCCTGGCGAGACGGCCGACAGGACCACCTTGTGGAGGCGGACGACATCCCCCTGGCCCGCGCCACCCTGGAGGCGATACCGGAGGTTGGCGGGGAGTTGTGGGAGCGCCTCCGGCCGGACGGCACCTGTCGGCTGACGCTGCGCCTCAGGGAACCCGGCCGCGGGCAGGGCATGCAGGCTCACGTGACGGCGGAACTGCGCGATGTCATCTTGCGCCCCGGGGAACTGCCCCGCCCCGTCGAGGACGTGACCGCCCGCCTTGAGATAGGCACCGACCAATTGTCGCTCACCGGTTTGCGCGGCACCCTGCTGCAGCCCGCCCCGGGGGGCGGCCCCCCTGCCAGGGCGGAGGTCCGCGGCAATGCCCGCATACCGTTCAACAACGACGAGATGGCCGACATAAACCTGCACGTGACCAACCTGCGTTCGGACGCCGCACTGGTGCGGGCTGTGCCCACGTACGGCGAGCGGGTATGGGACCTGGCGCAGCCGGAGGTCACACTGGAGGGCCGGCTTTCGCTGGTGCGGGAGACGGACGGCGAGTGGCACCCCACTGTGCAGATGGAGCTGCTCGGCGGGCGGGCACAAATGGATTTCTGGCCAGTCCCCCTGCGGGAACTGAGGGGCCGGCTGCGCATTGACGGCACCAGGATGGCCCTGCAGGGGCTTCGAGCCCGGCTGGAGACCGGCGTTCGAGAAACGCCGCCCCGCAGGAGCGGCGACCACGTGCTGGTGGACGGGTGGGTGGACCTGACAAACTCGGCGGCCCAGATAGAGCTGACGGCGCAGAACCTGCGCCTGAGCCGGGAGCTGGTCACCTCTCTGCCCGAGGTCGGCCCCGCCATCTGGGAGCAGAGCCGCCCCCGGGGTATGTGCACCGTGACGGGTTCACTGCTGCACCGGCCCGACCGTACGGACCCCCTGATGTACCTCCTGCGCGTGGACCTGCACGACGTGGCGGCCGAGCCGGCGACGCTGCCCGTGCCGCTCTCCGGGCTGGCCGGGCAGGTGCTCATCACCGACCGCCGCGCCGTGGCCACCAACCTGACCGGGGTTGTCACCGGCGGGACTTTCGACGGAGCGGCCGTGGCCTACTACGGCGCCGCCGACGAGTATCCCACCTACGCGGGCACATTCCGTTTCCGGCAGCTTGACCTGCAGGAAATCCTGGAGAGGGCGAGCGACCGGGACCATGACGTCCGGGGCTTGCTCAGCGGCATAGTGGACGTCGGCGGCGTGCTGGACGGCGTCACCGGCATCAGCGCCGCCGGCAACATCAACCTGACCGAAGGCCGCCTGTGGCGCACGCCTTTCTTCGCCCGGCTTATCCACGTGCTCCATCTGACGCTGCCCGCTGCACGCCGGGGGGTGCAGCACGGGGAGGCTTCCTTCACACACATCGGCAACAGGACGGAGATACACGAGTTCGAGGTCATAGGCGGGGGGCTCGACGTGAGCGGCTATGGAACCATAGGCAGAAACCAGGAACTCGACATGAGGCTGCTGGCGCTGGGCGCGCGCGACGACGGCACCGGCATACCCATCGTCAGCAGCGTGGCGGCATGGGTCATGAGAAGCGTCGGGGGGGTTCTCTTCCGCGTTGACGTCAGCGGCACGCTCGAGGAACCCCGGTTCACGTCCACCCCCATCCGTACTCTCATCACCCCCCTCACCACCCTTCGGGGACTGCTCTATACCCCGGTTTTCGGCCCGCCGGAGGAAGGACGTCGCTGAGATGCCCGCACCGAGCCTCGTCGTCATCGGAAGCACCAACACTGACCTGACCGTCGTCGCGCCCCACCTGCCGGGGCCCGGAGAGACCGTCCTGGGCGGGGACCTCGTGCGGGCCGGCGGCGGAAAGGGCGCCAACCAGGCGGTCGCCGCCGCCCGGGCCGGCGCCCGCGTCTCCTTTGTCGGCCGCGTGGGCAATGATGACTTCGGCGCGGCCACGCGGAGCCGCATGGAAAGGGAGGGCCTGGAGACCGCCCACCTGCTTACCGATGAACATTCCCCCAGCGGAGTGGCACTCATAGTAGTAGACGCATCGGGGGAGAATCTGATCGCGGTCGCCCCGGGGGCGAACGCCCGCCTGAGCCCACAGGACGTTGAGGCCGCCCGCGACACCATCCGTCAGGCCGACATGGTGCTGCTTCAACTCGAGGTGCCGCTTGAGACCGTCGAGGCGGCGGCCGAGCTGGCTTCGGAGCTTGGCACGGAGGTGATGCTCAACCCCGCCCCGGCCCGGCAACTGCCTGCTCGTCTGCTCGAAAAGGTGGACTACCTGACGCCGAATGCCGGGGAGGCGGCCCGACTGCTGGCCCTGGCCGACCCACCCGAACCTGAAGAGATGGCACTGACCCTCACGAAGCACGGGGCCGGCGCCGTGGTGCTGACGCTGGGGGCGGATGGTGCCTGCGCATGTGACGGAACGGACTGCTGGCGCGTGAGCGGGCCGCAGGTCGAAGCGCTGGACACCGTCGGCGCGGGCGACTGCTTCTGCGGGGTGCTCGCCACGGCCCTGGCCGAGGGACGCTCGCTGGGCGAGAGCGCGGAGTTCGCCTCCTGCGCGGCGGCACTCTCGGTGCAGCGGAAGGGCGCCCAGCCCTCCCTGCCGCAGCGGCAAGAAATCGAAAGAATCCACGCTGTCCGGAAAGCGCATTGACCATGGACAAAACCTTTCGCCTGTCACTGAGGGTCGCGGTGGGGCTCATACTGCTGGCCGGGGCGGGCCTGATAGCTCACTCCGTCTGGCCGCGCACGCCCCGCGCAACGGAAAGCCCGCCGGCCGACGCCCCGCCCGCCGCCGCCGAGACACCGGCCACCGAAGCGGCCCGGGGGCCGGATGCGGACCAGACTATCGGGCCGCCTCCCACCGGCGAGCCCGACGTGGACGATACCGGGGCCTCGGTGCTGCTGGACTTCGCCCAGCTCATCCGTGGCGTGGGTGCGACGGACTCAGAGGCCATGCTGACCGGACCGAGAGCCGTCTTCAACCCCGATTCGATGACCTGGAGGGTGCTGGTGCCCCTGCTGACGGCCGAGTTCGCCACAACCGGCCAGGACGAGGGCGTGGACGTCCTGTGGGAAGAGGTGCGCGTGACGGCGGAAGAGGCCCTGCTGGACCTGAACGAAGCCACCGTCCTGCTGGAAAGAGACGTGCGCGTGGCCGGCGAGGACTTCGAACTGCTGACCGAACAGATCTCCTACCGCGGCCGGGAGCGGACGCTGAGCGCTGAGGGGCGTGTGGACTTCCATAAACACGAACTGGCCCGGGACGAAAGGCGCCACCAGTCCATCACCATCAGCGGCGAAGGCCTCAGCGTGGACATGGGGCGCCGGCGTTTCGTACTCGATGCCGACGTCGAGACCCACCTGCACGACGTATCGCGGGATTTCCTGGCCTCCGAATCCCTCCACGAACGGCCCACAGCCACGGCGGACGTGATCATAACCGCCGACGGGAGACTCTCATACGACGACCTTCAGCAGGCGGCCACCTTCAACCGCAATGTCGTGGCCACCTTCGCCGGCAGGGTTCTGCGCTCCGACAAACTGGTCATTCACTTCGAGTCGGCCGACAACGACGGCGGACCGGAGGTGACGGACATCATCGCCACCGGCAATGTGACGCTCACCCACGAGGGGCAGAAGCTGAGCGGCGACTCGATGGAGTGGCGTAGCATCACCCAGACCGGCGTTCTGCGCGGCGATCCCGCCCTGGTCGAGACTCCGGGGTTCGACCTGTCCGGCTCCGAACTGACGTTCTACCGCATGAACGACCTGTTTCATACGGAGTCGCCGGGCCGACTCGAATGGAAAGAGACCAATGCCGGCCCCGCCACCGCCGGGGACGACCCGTCCGAACCCCAGGTTGCCGGTCCTTTTCACATGAGGGCGGACAGGCCCGTAACCATCGCCTGGACCGACTCGCTACGCTACGACGTCGAGACCGGCCTGGCCGTCGTGCGCGGCAGCGTCGTGGTCGAACAGGATAACAGCTCGCTGACGTGCAACCAGCTCGAGATCACCCTCCAGGAAGAGAGCAACTCGGTGAACCGAATCGTCGCCCAGGGGAACGTGGGGGTGCGGGACGCCCTGAGCGGCCAGGCCCGCGAGGCGATGTGCGACCGTCTGGTCTGGGATGCCGCCGAGGATACGGTCGAGCTGACGGCAGCCCGCGAGGGAGACGTAACCCTGCGCACCGACGGGCAGACGGTGTCCGCCCCCCGGCTCATCTTCAACAACGCCACCGGCGCCGTGCAATGCCCCGAGGGCGGGCGCCTGTCCACCGAGCAGACCGGCCCCGACGACTCGAAAGCAACCATCGAGGTCACGTGGCGGGACGAGATGGAGTACCGGCCTGCCCCCGAAAGCGTCGCCACCTTCGCGGGGGAAGCCGTCGCGCGCCGTGGAGACGAGATCATCAGTGGGGAGAGGCTGCGCCTGGAGTTCGACGAGAGCATGGATCTGGTGCGCATCCTGGCCGAAGGAAACGCCGTCGTTGACACAAGCTCCGATTCCCCCTCACACGGAGCGCAGCCGGCCGGCCAGCACGCGCCCCCGACCGGCCTGACGGCCGCCCGCGCCCAGCAGTGGCGCATGGGCGCCGAAGCCGTCGAGATTCTGCCCGCCGCCGAGGTTGTCCGCTCGGACACCCCCGGCACGATAGAGATGCTGCAGAACGGCACCGTCACCGGCGCAATACAGTGGCAGGAGAGGATGAGCCTGAACCCGGCGCAGCATTACGCCCTCTTCGTGGGCGCCGTGGAAGCCACCATGCAGGGCACACTGACAAAAAGCCGGGAACTGCGGCTGAATCTGGACGAAGACGGGCAGCTGCGCCACATCACGGCCCGGGATGAAGTCTTCTTCAGCGACGCCGAAGGCGGATGGGAGGTGAAGGCGGAGAGCGCGGAAGCCGTCTTCGCCGCCGAGAACGCCCTGCGCCAGCTCATCGCCCGCGGTGACGTCCGCGTCACCGATGAGTCCCGATCCCTCTACGGCCGGCGCGTCACCCTCTTTTTGAGCGAGGACGCCGAACTCAACCAGCCGGTCGTCACCCGGGCGGTCGCCGAAGGCGAAGTCTGGGTCTGGTACCAGGAGCCGGAAGAAAGGCTTGAGGCCGGGGGGGACCGGCTCGAATGGCAGCGGGACACCGACACCTACCTGCTGACGGGCGATCCCTACGCCTACCTGCGTCGCGGCGACATGAAGACCCAGAACTGGAAGATTTTCCTGGACAGAACCACCGGCCGGCTGACCCTGCCGCCCGGCGACCGACCCGTCGTCACCACCGTCGGCTCCGACGGAAGCTGAGCCCCCGGGAGCGCCACATCATGACAACCGCCTTCTCCAAAGGCCACCCCGACGCCCTCATCACCGACGAAGACCGACGCGCCGCCCTCCGGGCCGCACTGGACATGGCCGGCGCCGCCGGCAGCATCCTCGTGCTCCCGCCGGACGCCACCCGCCTGCACTCCGGCGCCGGCGCCCTGACGGCCACGCTCTACAGCCTGGCCGGCGCCCGGGCCGAGACCTTCCACGTCATGCCCGCCCTGGGCACGCACTTCCCCATGACGGAGAGGGAGATACGGGGCATGTTCGGCCCCGACATCCCGCTGGAGGACTTCGTCGAGCACCGGTGGCGGGAGGACCTGGCGCACCTGGGCCAGGTGCCGGCCGATTTCGTGCACGGCGTCAGCGAGGGGGTCCTCAGAGACGTTCTGCCCGACTATGACATCGCCGTCGAAGTCAACCGAAGCATCGTGAACGGCTCATACGACGCCATCGTGTCCGTGGGCCAGGTCGTCCCCCACGAGGTGGTGGGCATGGCCAACGGGTTCAAGAACGTGCTGGTCGGCGCCGGCGGGCAGCAGACCATCAACCGAAGCCATTTCCTGGGCGCCGCCTACGGTATGGAGCGCATCATGGGGCGCGCCGAGACACCCGTGCGCGACGTGCTCAACTATGCCCACGACCGCTACCTGCGGGATGTCGGCATCGTCTACGTGCTGACCGTCATGGGACCGGACCGGGCCGGCCGGACCGTTATGCGCGGCATCTACGTGGGCGACGACCACGAGACTTTCGTGAAGGCCGCCCGCCTGAGCCGGCAGGTCAACGTCACCCTGCTCGAGGAGGCCCCCTCGCGGATGGTCGTCTACCTGGACCCGGACGAGTTCAAGAGCACCTGGCTCGGCAACAAGGCCGTCTACAGGACACGCATGGCCATGGCGGACGAAGGCGAATTGACTGTCATAGCCGGCGGAGTCAAGACGTTCGGCGAGGACGGGGAGATAGACCGCCTCATCAGGCGGCACGGCTACCGCGGCACCCCTGCCACGCTGCAGGCCGTGGCGCAGGACGGGGAACTGCGGGAGAACCTGAGCGCGGCCGCCCACCTGATCCACGGCTCCTCGGAAGGACGCTTTCGCATCGTTTACTGCACCGACCCGAACCTCTTGAGCCGCCAGGAAGTCGAAGCGGTCGGCTTCGAATGGCGCCCCGTCGGCGAGGCGCTCCGGCAGTATCAACCCGAGAGACGCCAGGACGGCCCCGCCGACGACCATTACTTCATCCGCAACCCCGCGCTGGGCCTGTGGGCCGTGGGCGAGAAATTCAAGGATTGAACGGGTGTCTGCGGCCACCCTGGGGCTCCGCGCGACCTCCCCAGCCCCGCGCCCTGAAGGGGCGCGACAGGGACCGCCGCCCCAGCGGAACGTCACCCCCTACGCCGGCTCCAGCACGTAGTGGGCTTTCCCGTCTGTGAGCGCCGTGCCGAAGCCCTCCAGCCGCCTGGCGACGGCGCGCCGGAGCGCTTCCGAGGGCTGCCCGGCCACTCCGACGCGATACATGGCGAGTTCATGCCGGCCGTAGTCTCGCGCGTAGTTCCTGCGCATTGCGTCGAAGAGCTCCCCGCGCCGGCGGGAGCCGAGTGTCCCCTTCAGCTCCCGGCTGGTGGCCGTCACGTCATAGACCTCCGCCAGCAAGCCCCTGACCGCCCTTTCGGCGGCCGGCTCCGGGGCCCCGCCCGCCTCGAACCGGACGCGCACGCCGACCGGCGGATCAAACTCGCCCGAGAGCAGAGGCGCGGTGTCCATCGGCTCCACGCCGAGCGCCTCGCAGGTCCGCTCGTAGATCACGATGGCGCCCCGGCGCTTGGCCTCCGCCGCATAGCCCGCGATGTGCGGCGTGGCGATCTCGGGCAGGCTGACGAGGCGTTCATCGGGCTCGGGCTCGCCCTCGAAGACGTCCAGCACCGCGCCCGCCAGCGCGCCGCCCGCCAGCGCCTCGATCAGCGCCGGTGAGTCCACCACGGCACCGCGCGAGCTGTTGATGAAGAAAGCGTCGGCCCGCATGCGGGCGATCTCATCGCGCCCGATCATGTGGTAGGTGGGGTGGCCGCTCTCGCCTTCGCGCGTCAACGGCACGTGCATCGTCACGAAATCGGCCGTCAACGCCTCCGCCAGCGCAACGCCCTCGAACCCGGGATCACACGCGGCCAGGGGCGGGTCATTGCGCAGGACCTCCATCCCGAAGCCCTCGGCCCGCCGGGCCACGCGGCTGCCGCAGTTGCCGTGGCCGACGACGCCCAGCGAGCAGCGGCCGAGCTGGAGTCCGTGCGCGTCGGCCAGCCGGCATATGCAGAACCAGACGTAGTCCGCCACGGAGTCCGCGTTGGAACCCGGCGCGGAGAAAACGCTTATGGGGGCGTCCCGCCGCGCATTCGCCTGCCGGATGCAGGCGTCGTCTATATGGTCGGTGCCGATGGTGGCGGTGGCTATGACGCGGCAGCGCCGCGCCCTCTCCACAAGGGCGGGCGTCACGCGGGTGACGCTGCGTATGGCCAGCACGTCATACTCTTCCAGCCCCGGGTAGTCGGGGTCCACGTCCCGGCCGTTGGCGAGGGTCACATCGCCCAGCATGCCGAACAGCTCGCGGGCGAGCGGGATGTTCTCGTCCACCAGTATCTTCAACGCCGTCCTCCGCGCATGGCGTTTCAGGGTTTGGCCACGTCCGTGTAGCGGACCGGCTCGACGTCGTTCTGTTCGCAGTACTCCACCACCTCGGCGTCCATGAACATCCTGCGCTGCCAGTCCCGCTCCCGGGCCACACGGCCCGGCTCCTGGCTGTCGTGGCCCAGCCGCCGCATGTCCTCCCGGTCGTAGCCGGGATGGCCCACGATCATGTAGGTCCCCGGCGGGGCCGCCTCCAGCCGCGCGAGCAGGTCCTGCACCCGGTTCTTGTAGCTGTGTTCGGCGGCCGGCAGGTAGTCCACCGCGCCCGTCCGTATGAGGCCCTCCCGTTTGGCGAACTTCTTGATCCGCTCCTCCATCTCGTAGACCCAGCCGAAGCCCAT
The DNA here is from genome assembly GCA_003551305.1 of Candidatus Brocadiaceae bacterium. GTDB lineage: Bacteria > Planctomycetota > Brocadiia > SM23-32 > SM23-32 > B1Sed10-231. Next base: position 966 of record PUMJ01000146.1, on the reverse strand, counting down.
GTGCGTGTCCACGTAGTCCAGTTGGAGGCCCCGTTCTCGGGCCAGCTCAAGCTGAGCCTGCACCTCGGCCATCATCTCGTCGGGGTCGCACCCCTTCTCGTGCAGCAGCTTCGTGGTGGCGTAGAAGTGCCCGTGCTCGTCCACCAGCGTGGGCACCTTTTCCGGGGGCAGCACCGGTCCCCATTTCACCTCATCCCATTCGGCGGTCAGGGTTGCGTGCAGCCCGATGCACAGCCCTTCCAGCCCGGCGAACATCTGCGCCGCTTCCTCGAACGCCGGGGCCGGCACCATCAGCGACGTGTTGCGCAGGATGCCCTGCTCGAATGCATCCCGCGTGGCGACGTTGGCGCTGTGACAACTGCCGGAATCGTCGCCGCGTGTCACCAGTCTTATGCGTGGTTTAGCCATAGACGTCTGCTCCTTTCACAGAGACATGCACTCCCTCGGGGGCCTCGTAGCGCAGAAGCACCTGCCCGGCTTTGCGCTCCCACTCCACCCGGATCGCTCCCCGCGGGTGCGGGTAGTCGCCGGCCGCCCACTGCAGCGTGCCCGGGTGCGGCTCGATGCTGACCACGTCCGGGTTGCCCGCCTCCGGGAAGTCAACCCCCAGCACGCGCGCTGACAGGTAGTGCGTCGGGCAGCTTGACCAGGCGTGGCAGCGGCTGCCGCTGTTGAACGTCTCCCACCACGTCCAGGCCCCCCGCTCGACCATCATGCCCCAGCAGGTGCGGAAGAACTCCTCGGCCGCCTCCGCCCGTCCGTGCCGGTAGAGCACCTCGACGGCGTAGAACGAGAAGTACGGCATGCACCGGCAGTCCTTGTCCACTACCGGCGGGGTGCGCAGGAAGTTGTCCAGCAGCGACCCGGTCACGTAATCCACCGCTCCGGGAACCTGCTGCCTGGAGGCGATGCCGTAAAGCACCGGCAGGGCGTTGGACGCCACCGAGGGGGTCGGCCTCTCGACGT
>PUMJ01000056.1 GCA_003551305.1 Candidatus Brocadiaceae bacterium | reverse complement strand
GACGGTCTGGGGCGCCGTATGGTTCAGGTCGCGCACGGTGGCGCCGGCCAGGGCCGTGATGCCGTGGGGCGAGTCGTCGCCGTCCGGTCCCACCATGCGCTGGGCTTGGAAGTAATCGGCCAGGTGCCGGCGCACCCGGTCCACGGTGGTTTCCATCCAACTGCGGATGACGAGGCGGGACTGGTTGGAGGTGACGCAGAGGGCGTAGAACTCGTTGGCGTCCACGTCCTCGGGCTCTCGCCCGCGCCACGGCGCGGTCAGCAGCCGCCGGACCTCGTCCGGGTCCGCCCGGCTGAGGAACTGCCAGGGGTTGAAGTCGGTCTCGTGGCGCGTCCAGTAAACATAGGTGCCGCCGGCCGTCCGGAGCCTGTGCGGTTCCGAGTCGAGCAGGTATGCCAGCGCCCGGCCGTACTTCAGGGCGCAGCCGTAGCAGACCGGCGCGACTTCGGACGCATCGAGGCCGTAGGACTCGAAGGCGTTCTCGTTGGCGGTGACCAGTTGGGCGCGGTCGCGGCCGACGCGCAGTTCCACGGGGTCTCGTTTCCTGACCGGTTTCTCCTCCCCGCAGACCAGGCACTGGCCCTCCCGGTCGCTTTTCTCGGAGGCTCCGCCCTCCAGAAGCTCGAACCAGAAGTTGCGAACGGGGCGGAGCGCCCAGACGTGCGTGTCTTCCACGATGAACCCGACCAGGTCCGAAGCCCGCATGCTGTCCGGGACCTCGCGGCGGGCCTGCTCAAGCCCCCGGGCCAGGAAGCGTTTGACGGCCCGAACGGCCGGCTGGGCCGTCCGTTCGCTGCATTGGGAGACCAGTTCACAGTAGTTCTCATGGCGGGGCGCCGCCTTCTCGTCGCTCATCTTGTCCAGTCCCAGCCCGAGCACGTAGGCGGGGGTGTCCACCAGAAGGTAGGGAGGCGGAGTGCGTCCGGAGCGACGACGGTATGGGGCCGGGCGCCGCAGGGCACCTTCGTCGCCCTCGGTGTCAATGAACCCGCGGAAGCGGCCGTCGGGCCCGAGCGATATGAGCCAGCGGACTTCCCTGGGGCGGTAGCCGGGGGGGACGAGACGGTCTTCCACCCGGTCGTAGAGTTCGGCAAGTCGTGTCACAAGCATATGTGTGCCCTCCGCTATTGGGGATAGAGGTCCCCGGGAACATCCAGAACTCCGCCCCGGAGCCGGGCGTTGAAGAAGACGGGGTCCATTCGCGTCCCCCCTTCTTCGTACCGGACATCGAACAGCATGCGGCCCAGGTCGGTGCTGAGGTCTATGGGGTGATCGCTTCCGGTCGGCTCGGCGAAGTGGGCGCCGAACTCGCGGCAGCCGAGGTAGGGGCGATGGAAGCAGCGCCCCCGGCTGACCCGCCGACGGAACTGGTCCCGGTACTTCGCGGGGTGCTCGCCGTTGAGGACGTCAACGTCCGCTCGGATGATGTAGGCGACATCCCGCAGGGCCAGCGTGTGGCGCTGGGTGCGGTCGTCGTCGGCGAAGTACGTCTTCTCAGGGTCGCGGGCGGTGCGGGGGGCGATCTTCGTCTTGACCTCGTTGCGCAGCAGGGAGATGCACCGTATGGGCCGGAGAACCTCGATCTGGAGCACCCGCCATGCGAACTCGGGCTTCCAGAAGATGGCCTCCAGGACGCCGCGGGCGGCCGAGGGGGTCATCACGTCGTAGGAGACCCGCTCGACCTTCATCTCCGGGCGGGTGAAACAGGCGAACTCGCCCCAGACCTTGACGGCCACGGGCGGATAATCACTCATTGTGCGACCTCCTTCCATGAAGACTGTCCGGATACTCACAGCACCATGTCATCGGGCGAGTATCCTTTCGTGCGGAGTCCGGTTTCTTCCGAGTAACAGCCGTCCCAGACGTAGAGCCCGTCGCGGACCTCGCGGCAGAGGCCGGCCTGCCGGGCCCGTTCGAGGGCATGGGGATAGAGCGCGACGGCGAACTTTTGGACCCTACGGAACATCCTCCTGTCCAGGCGCTCTATCCGGGCGACCTCGGCCATAAGCTCCTGGCCCTCGCCCCAGTCCACCAGAACCGGTGTTGTGTGATCGGGGATGAGTCTGTAAGCTTCTGCGGTCTTCTCGAACTGCAGTGCTCGGCGCTTCTCCAGGACGCTTTCCGCATCCAGGTTCGAGACCCCGTAGAGGCGACGGAAGTATTCCTCGTACAGTTCCGGGTCGTGCAGCCTATCGGGTATCAAGTCGCGTGCCATGGTCTCGGTCACCGAGGCCGCCCGGCGATACTCACCGGGGGGCATACCCCCGTCCTTGGGACGGAAGACGACCACGCGACCGGTCTTATGCCGTCCCTCGCGGTTGCAGCGGCCTGCCGCCTGGACGATGGAGTCCAGCGGGCCGAAGGCGCGGAACACGGTCGGGAAGTCAATATCCACGCCGGCCTCGATGAGCTGGGTGCTGACGAGGCGGCAGATTTTGCGCTCCTGCAGTCTAAATTTGATCTCCTTCATGCGCTGTTTCCGGTGCGCCGGGCACATGTTCGTGGACAGGTGATAGCGCCCCGCTGCCGGCAGGAGCTCGAACAACCGGAGGGCGTCCTTCTTCGTGTTGACCACGCACAGGGCCTGCGGCTGGGCCGCCATCTCCTCTGCGACCTCCTCCCAGGTCCTGGTCTCGTCAACGCCGGAGGGGAGTTCGTAGATAACCCGTTTGAAATCGCGGAACAGCCCGGCGGCGTCCGGCGCTATCTCGCGCACGTCGCCCAGGCCGGGGAAGTCCGGCCGCTCGCGGAAGGCCGGCTGCGTGGCCGTGGACAGCACGAAGGAGACGCCGTAGTTCTCGACAAGCTCCCGCATGGCAGCGAGCGTGGGCGTGATCAACCCTTCGGGCAGCGTCTGGACCTCGTCCAGCACCACAACGCTGCGGGCGATGTTGTGGAGCTTGCGGCAGCGGGAGGGCTTGCGGGCGTGAAGGCTCTCGAAAAACTGGACGGACGTCGTCACGACGACGGGCGCGTCCCAGTTCTCGGCGGCCAGCTTGTTGAACTCGGTCTCTTCGTCGAGGTCCAGGTTGACGTGGTGTTCGACCACGGCCTTGTCGCCGAAGATGCAGCGATAGACGGCGGCGTTCTGCTCGATGATGCTGGTGTAGGGGATGACGACGATGACCCGGTCGAGGCCGTGGCGGAGGGCGTGCTTGAGGGCGAAGGCCATGGCGGTGCGCGTCTTGCCGCCGCCGGTGGGGACCGTGAGGCTGAAGAAGCCTTGGGGCGAGGCCGCCGCCTCCAGCGCCGCGCGATAGACGGCGTTGCGGGCGGCGTCCAGCGGCCCGTCGCAGGACAGGCCGTCCTGCGAAGCAAGCAGGGACTCGAACAGTTCCTCCAGCGAGAACGCGACATCGCGCGTGTGGCTACTGTCCTCACGGAAGTGCTGCTCGGTGTCGAGGAAGTCGGCGTCGGTCAGCGCGCTGAACAGCATGCGGATGAAGAACTCGGTCTCGAGTTCGTCTGTGAGGAAGTCCGGCCTGGGGGCGCTGGCGCCAACGCCGATGGATTGCTGCGCTATGCGCAGGGTCTGCTCATCTTTCCGGGCCTTTTGGAGGTAACCCTTGAGCGTTGCGAAGTCTCTCAACCCGCCGTGATGGCCGGCAATGGCGAGGCCCACCGGGTCAAGGCCTCGCAGAAACGCCCGCAACGCGCCCGCGGCCCTGTGGTCCGGTCGGTCCGTCCCGCGGTCGTCGGGGCGGATGGAGTCCTGCCACTCGGCAGAGTTCTTCCCGATATCGTGCCACCGGCCAGCCAGCCGGCCGAGTTCAGATGCTGCGAACTTGCCGGCGAATCCGGCGGCCAGCCCGGCGACGTTGTTGAGGTGCCCAGAAAGCGGCTGCGGTCGGCCAGCGGCGTTCGGAGAATGCGCCCATGTTTCGCCCATCAACCTGTCCCCTGTTCGAGCTTGCCCCCCTTCGCCGGCATTATATTGCGACAGGTGAATAGTTCAAGCCCCGTTTGCTGCAGACCCCACTGAAACACACCATCCGCAAGACGCGTGTGCGAACAGACAACGAGGGCTCAAGGCCAAACGCCGACACGGGCATTGGGACTGGTCATGCGCGACCGGCCGGGACCCGGGGGCGCTGCGGGGCGGGCGCGGTTGACTTTGTGCGCGGGACGGTATAACGTTGGGAAGCAGGCAGGTGATGTTGAGTTCAAGACCGCAGGTATGGGGAAGATCGACATGAGCAGGCTCAGTCTGGTCGGTGTTGTGCTGGTGGCTGTGGGCGCGCTTTCGGTGGCGTGCCTGGGCGGATGCGGACAGGAAGCG
>PUMJ01000041.1 GCA_003551305.1 Candidatus Brocadiaceae bacterium | reverse complement strand
CGGCAGGGGCCAGAGCAGAAAGGACTTCGCCACCTCGGCCAGGGCCCGCCCGCGCCGCCCCTTGCCGTACTCGAGCGCCGCGTCCAGGTGCATGTAGCTCACCGCCTTCAGCCGGCGGCGCCGGGGCATCTCCGGGTTGTCCCGGAAGGCCTTGCCCAGCACCTTGCGGTTGTTGGCCAGCATCCGGGCGGCGTTGTCGCTGACGCTGTCGTCGCGCTCGCGGTAGGCGGCCAGCACGGCGCGCAGGTCCAGGCCGGCGCCGCCCTGCAGGATGCGCCGCCACATGTCCCAGTCCTCGGGGCCGAAGATGCCCTCGTCGAACTCCCCCGCCCGCCGGACCGCCTCCGCCCGGGCCAGCACCGTCGAGGTGCTGAACCGGTTGCGTATCAGTATCTTCTCCAGCGGGACCGCGTGCGTGGGGGGCGCCTCGGGCAGGGGCGCCCACTCGACCTCGCCGACCTGCCGGAAGTGCGTCTTCCGCCCGCCGCTTATGCAGACGTCCGGGCGGGACTCCATCAGCCCCACCTGCACCTCCAGCTTGCGCGGGTGCCACAGGTCGTCGGAGTCCAGGAAGGCGATGTAGTCGCCCCGGGCCTCGCGCAGGGCCGTGTTGCGGGCGGCGGCGGGGCCGCCGTTCTCCCGCCACAGGTAGCGCACCGGCTCGCCGAACGCCTTTACCACCCGGGCGGTGGCGTCGGTGGAGCCGTCGTCGGCCACCAGCACCTCCAGGGGCCGGTAGCCCTGGGCCAGGACGCTCTCGATGGCGTCGGCCACGAAGTCCTGCGCGTTGTAGGCCGGCATGATGACGCTGACCAGCGGCCGCTCGTTCATGCGCGCCTCCTCCCATGTCTGCAATACAGACGCCTAATCCACTTCATCATTTCCAAATGTTGAGGGTTCCCTGGCTCGAAGGTGCCCCTGGATGGCCGGCCATAGCTCCTCACAGACCTCTTCGACGGACCGCGCCCCATCGTTTTCAACCACCAGAACCCTGGTGCCTTTCTTGCGTAACTCGGCTGCAAAAATATCGGCGAGGTCGGCAAAGCGCTGCAGAACTCGATTGCGCAGACCCGGGCCATGCGTATCCAGGATAGGGGGAACGCGTCCCCGGCGTTCCATCCACGCCAGCGACTGCTGAATGGGCGTTTGAACATGAATAAGCAGATGAATGGGCCAGAAGGCCCGCACACATTCAACGGCCAGATCGAGGGCCATCTCGTCAGAACGCCCACGGATAAGACAGGCCGCAGAGCGATGGGCCATGCCTTCGTCAACCACGTACACTTCATCCCTCTGGAGAACGCTCCGGGCGATCGTCGAAACCGCAAAACCCTCGAGCCAGTCGTGAATATACTCCGTGCCGTTCGGGTGTTCGGCCCCCTCAGTGTGCTCCACCATCTGTGTCAAGAGGTCGAAGTGCCGTAGAGCAAACTCCAGTTTCAGTCGAGGCAACAGTTGGTATTCGTAGAACCCCCGGCGCACTTTCGCATCGAAATCCGCCCAGAACGCGAGGCGTGCCATGCCCGCCGCCGCCGAGTAAAGACGGCTCTGAATGGGAAGCCTGTGCGCTGTCAGGCTTTCAAGTGTGTGCCACCGGGGCGGGCAATTATCCCTTCTCGCGTGACTGATCAGGACTTCTGCCAAAGTCGTCTTGCCGCAGCCGGGGATGCCGACGAACTCCACAGCCTTGCCCCTCAGGCAGCGGGCATCTGACACCCAGAGACCAGTCTCTGGAGGACTCGAGCAAGCCCTCATCCCCCACTGCGGCTTCTGACCGATTGGCCGCCGACTCATGAACCTTCCTCCGTCGCGAACGGCCGGGCAAGGTCAAGATGCTCGCACAGATCCGGTAGAAGGTCAGCACAGATCTGCTCAGGGCTGCGCCTGGCGTCGCTGGAGATCTCGAGCACGGCCGTGCCTCTCTTGCGTAACTCGGCTGCAAGGATGTCGGCAAACTGCATGTATGAATCCAAAATAGCCATCCGCCCCGCAGACCCTTTCTTGTCCACCAAGGGGGGAACGAATCCTCGATGCTCCTGCCGCCGGACCGCGAGTTCGGCAGGCGCGCGGAGGTAGACCACTACGTCCAGCGGCGGGAACGCCTCAGCACAGTCACGCGCGAGTTGCAGGACCGCGGGCTCATGTGGAGACAACACCATCAGGGAGTAGAGAGACCGGTGAGCAACGCCCTCGTCCAGAAAACAGACTTCACCCCTGCGCAATCTGCGTCGGGCAACTGCGTGCCCCACGAAGGGCTCAAGCCACCAGCGGACCACTCGTCGTGCGTCACGCTGCCCGTGAACGGTGCGCTGGAGTCTGAGCATCTGGGCGACCAATCGGGAATGGCGAAGCGCGAAGTCCAGTTTTAGCGCGGGCATGAGGTGATTCTCGTAGTAGCTCCATCGGATTCGCCTGTCGAGTTTGGCCCAGAAAGCAAAGGATGCCAGCTTTCGTGCCAGGGAGTACAAGCGGCTCTGCATGCGCAACCGCTCCTCGACCAGGGACCTCACAGTGTGCCACTTGGTGACGGCGCAATCGCCGCTGTCGTAGGATAGCAGTCTCTTGCGCACCGTGGTCTTGCCGGACCCGCAGACCCCAATGAATTCCACGGTCTTGCCCCGACAGGCGCCGGGTGGGGCGGATATGTCTGCCGCCGACGCACCGCCGCCGCATTCGGCCGGGCTACGACCCGTCACGTTTCTGTCTCCACTGCGACCGTCCGGTCTCTCAGGCGTGTCGTCAAGACTCCTGTTGCACCAGACCGCCCCGTCGCGGGTGTCGCACCGGGCGCGGTCAGTGCGAGGGCCACGCCGCTGACCTGGCAGGCATACCACGGACCCGGTAACGGACCGCAGGGCCCTGTACTGCGGGTCGTAGCTCTTACCGGTCTCGCCCATCAACGACCTCCTGCATGATGTGGTGTGCCTTCTGCGCAATGGCGGGCCAGTTGAGTTCTTCTGCCACCCGCCGGCGTCCCGCCTCGCCCAGACGCCTGGCCAGTTCACAGTCCCGCATGATTCGGACTATCGCCTCCGCCACAGCTTCGACACTGTCGGCCGGAACAACGAGGCCGGTGCTCTCGTGCAGCACGGCTTCTGAGGCACCATCACCCGCGGTAACCACGCACGGCTTGCCCTTTGCCGCCGCCTCGACAAAAGGGATCCCAAACCCTTCCCCGTGGCCGGTCATAGCATATACCTCCGCGTGCTCGAAAAAGGCCCATTTGGGTTTGCCGGTGACATATCCCGGCAGCAGAACCTTGTCCTGAACACCCTCTTCTCGGATCGTCTTGACGATGTTCTCTTTTTCGGGCCCATCCCCACAGAGAGCAAGTCTGGCAGATGGAACTTGCGCCAGCACGCGCGCAAAAACACGCACCAGCATGTCGAGGCGCTTCCACGGAAAAAACCTGCAGGCGCACAGTACTATGCGGGCATCGCGAAGCTCCACCGGCAGGTCCCGGCGCGAAGTTCGCCGTTGCAGGACGTCCAGCGAGACGCCGTTATGGACCACGGTAGCCCGTTCAGTGGTGAGCCTTGCGGTCTCGAGGTTGTGCTTCACATGCTGTGACACGGTAAGTACCCTGGCGGCACCCCGCACGATGGCCTGGTTTCGGTGGTCCGCACCGTCGCGGGCGAGCCACCGGGCGTCCGAACCGTGGCAGGTGATGATGTAGGGCATTCCGTGAAGGCGGCACGCCTTCCCCCAGAAGTAACCTTGATACCCATACAGAGCCGCCGTTAGCCACACCACATCGGGGGACATCTGCTCAATAGTCCTTACTCGCCGCCGGACATTCTCTCTATGAACCAGGTACCTGCCAGGCAGGTTCCATCGCCTGCCTCGATAGGGCACAATGCTGTCCTCGTACTCACGAACGTCGTATTCCAGAGCGGCACGAGAGTTGGCCGGTGGAGCAAGAACAACCGGCTCATCACCCAGGTCCTTCAGATGACGCGCCATCTGGTGGACGTACTCCGCGATCCCCCCGGGTTTCGGCTTAAAATCTGGTGCTACCATGAGTACGCGGAGAGGTCCTGACATGAGCCGTTCCTCCTGTCCGATCTGCATTGCGTGCCGATCCTCCACGCCTGATGCTCCGTCAGAGTTGTCGACTCCTACGCGTGCCTTAGCCGTTTAAATGCCCCGACGGCTTCGCACGCCCCGGGCCAGTTGAGCGCCGCGCTGAGCGCCAGGTAGAACAATACGCCCGCGGGCACAAGCACCAGAAGTACCGCCGGACCTTCCACCGCGACTGTGCGCTGCACCCCGAGCACGCCTGTACCCATCAGCAGACTGGCCGCT
>PUMJ01000291.1 GCA_003551305.1 Candidatus Brocadiaceae bacterium | reverse complement strand
TTACCCAAGGAGGAGCGCGTGCCAGAACGAATGGGGCCAGGGGCAGCGCGGCGGCCAGCAGGTCAGCCGGAGGGCCAGACACTGATCGGAGGGGCGCCTCCAGGGCCTACTCCTGAAGGGCCGGAAACATTGATGGGCGCTGGGCTGGAAGAGGCCGAGCAGACCTTCCTTGAGAAAGCACAAGACAAGCTTCAGATCACCGAGAACGGACTCCCTGTTTACCACAGCGAGATCCTCAATCGTACTATCACGCCTGAGAACGTCACCGAGCTGGACGACAGCGAGCAGCGTGCGCTTTACGGCGAACTCGCCGAGCAGGACGTCAGCCAGGTCGAGCCTGAAGCGTGGGCGACGATGCGGGAGGAGCTGTTCGAGCTGTTCCAGGTCCGTGGCCAGATGGGAGCGCCGGGCGGGGCCCCAGGACGCGGCAGGCCAGGCAGAGACCAGGCCGTCGGCATGCGTGAAGCGGGGATGATGTAATGGCCGAGGTCTCAACAGAACGGCAGCTGAACGAGCGCCAGAAGAAGCTGGTCAAGCAGCTCCTTGATCTGTTCGAGGCTGCGAAGAAGGCCCGCCAGGACGTCGAACCAGTATGGGAGGACATCACCAGTTACGTCCTCCCGCGTATCACCGAGATCAAGCCACAGGCCCTCCCGAAGGCTGCCCGCTACGGCGAGAAGATGTACACCTCGGAGCCAGTAAGCGCCCTGCGCCTGGCTTCCGACGGTACCTCGGGCTACATGATGCCGAGGACTGCGCACTGGGTGAGGATGGAGCCCCGTGACCGAAGCGCGTACGAGATCCCTGGGGTACGGAAGTTTTTCCAGGATTCCACCGAAGTGCTGCACGCGGAGCTTAACCGGTCAAACTTCTATGGTGAGATGACGCCGATCCTGGACAACGGCTTCTCGATCGGGACCTCGGTCGCGTTCGTCGAAGATGACGAAGAGTCGGGGTCGGTGAACATCATCTCGTGCGACCCGTCTGAGATCTTCATCTCGGAGAACAAGTACAAGAAGGTCGACACCTTCTTCCGCTACCACTGGATGACCGGCGAGCAGGTCCTTGAGCGCTACCCTGATGCGGTCAAGGGCAAGTTCGAGGAGGAGATCAAGCAGAACCCGCTCGAGCTGCATGCGATCCTGCACTGCGTGTATAAGCGCGAGGATAGGATCCACGAGCGTGTCGACGCTGCGAACAAGCCGATTGCGTCGGTGCATATCCTGGTGGAGAAACAGCACCTCTTGCGCGAGAGCGGTTATGACCTCCAGCGCTTCGTCGCCTGGCGGCATCGCCGGATCCCTGGGACTGCGTATGGCGGCAGCCCTGCGTGGGACGCTCTGGCTGACATCCTCAGGCTCAACCAGCACTCGATGGACCTGCTTGATGCAAGCCACCTGGCTGTTCGCCCGCCGATTGCCTACCCGAGTGAGATGTACGACATCGACATCTCGCCGAACGGGATGAATCCATACCGGCTACCGGGCCGCGTTCCTCAGAAGCTGGACGTGCTCGGGGAGTTCCCGGTGGGGCTCGACCGCGAGGAGGCCATCGGCAAGGCTATCCGCGACCACTTCCAGACCGACTTCTTCCTGCTGTTGACGCACTCAGACCGGCAGAAGACGGCGTTCGAGGTGTCTGAGATGGCCGGGGAGCGGGCGGCTGTGATGTCGACTGTGATCGGTCGCATCGAGAGCGAGCTTATAGACCCAGTCCTCGAGATCATCTACAATCTGGCGTACGAAGCAGGCCGGATGCCGGATCCCCCGCAGGCGCTCCTCGAGCATGGCGGCGGGGAGTTCAAATGGGAGTACGTGGGGCCGCTCGCACAGTTGCAGCGCAGGCACCACGGCCAGCGCACCAGGAGCCAGATCTTCATGGAGGCGCTCCCGATCCTTGAGCGGTTCCCTGAGGCTGGCGACATCCTGGATGCCGACGCTCTATTCAAGGAGATCTTGACTGAGGGCGGCATGAACGCCGACCTGCTGCGGGATGAGGATGAGGTCGCAGCGATGCGGCGCGACCGAGCTGAGGCTGAGGCTGCGCAGATGCAGGCGCAGATGATGAACGAGGCAGTCAAGGCTGGCGGCGGCGGCAAGAAGCCGGAACCTGGCAGTCCGGCTGATGAGCTGATGGTAGGAGGAAACGGTGCCCGAGCAACCCCGAGTGACCTATAGGTCGAAGGAGGAGCAGACCCGGGCCGAGCGAGCGCGGAAGCTCGCCGATACGTACCGGCATGTGTTCGGCACGCCGGAGGGGCAGGCGGTCCTCGCGGACATCCTGAACGACCTCCATCACTTTGACTGCGAGAGTACAAGCCAGGACGTGATGGCGCTCCAGAAGGCAGCGCGACTGATCCTGGCAAAGATGCAGGTGATTCACCCAGACAATCTGGGGCAGATCATACAAGCGTATTTGACGGTGCCTAAGCCGTCGAAGGAGAACAAATGACCGAGGCGAACAAGCAGGTGTTTCTTGATCAAGTAGACGAGATGCACCTGCGCTGGTTCGGCGATCCGAGCGGAGACTCGGGTGGCGAATCGGGGGGAGAGACTACCAGCGGTAAGCCGGGCACGGGGGACGCTGGTGCTGCGAAGCCTGGAGCACCTGAAGGGCAAGACGGATCCAGTGCGGAAGGACAGGGTGACGGCTCGTCGTCGACGGAGTCGGACAAACTGCCACCGTACTCAGAGCAGATCTCAAAGGACCTGCGCAAGGACCCAGAGGTACAGAAGGTTATTCGCGAGCACAAAGATGTGAACGACCTCTTCCGGAAGTACCTGGATCTGCGCAAGGGGAATGGGGATGCTCAAGGAACTACCGCCTCTCAGACCAAACCGGAGGAGTATGAGCTATCCGTCCCGGAGATGCCAGGTGGCGAGGAATACGACACCCAGCATCTCGACTGGTTCCGGCAGACCGCTGCAGAAGCGGGGCTGACGCAGGAGCAGGCGCAGAAGGTCTTCGACCAGTACAACAAGGTGATGATCGAATCGATCGAAGCCGAGAAGAAGGCGAGCAAGGAGCAATTTGATCAGGCTATGGAGCACGTCAAGAATGAGTTCGGTGAGGACTTCAAGACCTTGGCGGCCAGTGCATCGAAGCTCGCAAAGGACCTCGGGGGAGACGAGTTCATCGAGTTCCTTGAGAACGCACAGCTCGACGGCGTCAAAGCAGGCAACCACCCGACTGTTGTGTCCGGCATGATCCGTCTGGCGCAGGAGGTCAAGAAGAAGGTCGGCGACGACGTCTTCGAGGTCGACCGCGCAGCAGCAGGCGGCAAGAAGCCGAAGCGCAAGGGTGTCCTGAGATTCGCCAACACACCAGGGATGGACCAGTAGCACATACTCTCCGTAACAGGAGAGAGCGATGCCTAAGCTATTGGCAGACATGGTCACGCTGGCAGACGTGATCAATGAGATCGACCCTGACGGCAATATTGCCGACATCGTCGAGATCTTCAACGAGATCAACCAGTTCCTGCCAGACGCGCCGATGGTGCAGGCCAACGACTACCATTCGCACATCAGCCACATCCGTTCGCGGATGCCTGAGGTGCGCGGCGGTCGTCTGGTCAACCAGGGCGCACAGACTACCAGTGCCGCGTCGACCCCGCAGAGGGAGTCGATCGCTATCCTCGAGCGCTGGGTTCCGATTGACGAGCGAGTTGTCGAGGACTCGCCTGACCCGCAGAAGACCCGCACCAACCAGGCGCGACCCGTCCTCGAGGCGATGATGCAGGAGCATGCTCGCCAAATGTTGTACGGTTCGGAAGCCGTCGAGCTGACCGAGATGAACGGGTTCTCGACCCGATTCGATCACGACAGTCTCGAGAACGTCGTCGACAAGGGCGGCGCAGACGGGGCATCGACCTCGGTCTTGCTGATCGAGTGGGGCGAGGCGAAGACCTACCTCATCTATCCGCGTGGTGCGGCCAATGCGGGGATCGAGGACGACGACAAGGGCAAGATCCCTTGGCGGGACACTAATAACCGGCCTTACGATGCGTACGTCTCGAAGTACCTCGCGCTCTTCGGCCTCGCGGTCGATGATGTGCGCTGCGTACAGCGCATCGGCGGGATCACCCCGACCGGGTCGAGCGACAACCTGCTCTCCACCGGTGGTCACCACGACCTGATCTATGCGAAGAACCGGCTGCCCTCGTTCGGGCGGAACGCGATCATCTACGCGAACCGGTCGATGAAGAGCCAGTTCGACATCTGGGCGCTGGACAAGGTGAACGGCTTCTACATGATGCAGAACATCACCGGCCAGCCGTTGGCATACTTCCAGGAGATGCCGATTCGGATGGTGGAGCAGATCCTCGACACCGAGGACAACGTC
>PUMJ01000226.1 GCA_003551305.1 Candidatus Brocadiaceae bacterium | reverse complement strand
TTATATTTACAAGGCATTCCGGACAAACACCTTTAAAATATACGTTTTTTTCAATAACTTTAAATCCAGTTAAAGGTTCGGTTATTATTGAGTCAATATCTACGTTAAAATTGAAGATTGTTCCACATTTTTCACATTTTAAGTGCCCGTGGTCTTCGGTTATAATGTCAAAGCGGGTTTCGCTTTCTTCTATAGTTAGCACCCTTACCAAACCGGCTTCAAGAAATAGATTTAAAGTGTTATAGATGGTAGCTTTTGACAGGGTAGAAATTTCACCTTGTAAATCTTTGTAGATCTGATCCACGGTAGGATGGCCTTGATTCTTAATCAAATACTCCAAAACTTTTATTCTTTGATGTGAAGGGCGTATATTCCTGGTTTTTAATTCAGCCGGCAGATCTGCAAATGAAAGTCTCATCTATGAGCCTGCTCTCAAATTTTATATTCTATCAATTTTTGTAACGATTATTAGATTTAGTATATTATATAATATTTTAATTGTCAATCAGAATTCTAAAAAATTCTTAAAAACAAATGGCTTGAATTAACAAAATGTTGACACATTCATAAATAATATATATAATTAGACATACATTATTAATATGCGAAAGGAGGAGCACAATGGAAAGCGTATATAAAATTGTTGAAATTATCGGGACCAGTGAGAAATCATGGGAGGAGGCAGCCCGGGTAGCTGTAACCACTGCTTCAAAAACTCTTCGTGACCTGAGGGTTGCCGAAGTACAGGAGATGGATTTGAAGCTGGAAGGCGGAAACCTTATATTCAGGGTCAAGCTGAACGTTTCCTTTAAATACCAGGATTAGCATTTTTATTAACATGAAAATGGCGTTTTATCCCGACCATAAGAGCTTCTTGTTTTGTCATTTTTAAGTCTTTATCTAATCATAAGATTGGGGCGGCAGGGTGTTTATACTGCTGCTCTTTTCTTTTTACCAGGCCTCCCAGGTAACAGTAAGTGCCTGGCTTTTTTCTTCAACCTTCAATTTTGACAAAAAAGATCGGGACATATAGAATAAGGTTAGTAAAACTATATTGAAAGTAGAGATACTTGTTGTAAACAGATATAATCAGGAGGTCGAGAATACTGCAATTATCAACTAGAGTGCGCTATGCGGCCAGGGCAATGATCGAATTAGCCAGTAGTTATAATGAGAAACCGGTCCAATTAAATGATATTGCCTGCAAACAGGAGATTTCGGTTAAATACCTGGAACAAATTATGGCCCCTTTGCGAATTCGCGGTTACGTGCGTACACAGAAGGGGAGCCGGGGCGGTTATCACCTGGCAGTAAAACCTGATCAAATTACCTTGTTTGATATTGTGGAAAGTATTGAAGGCTCAATAGCACCTGTTAGCTGTGTAGACGATGATGATTTCTGCGAGAGAGCCAACCAGTGTGTAACCCGTTCAGTATGGAAGCGGTTAAAAGATGTCATGACAAAAGAATTGCAGGCTCACAGCCTGGAAAACCTGGCCAGGGATCAACAAAAGCTGTCTGCCGGCAGTTAATTTTTACTTTATCATGGCTCTTCTAGTCATAACTTCAGGCAAGCAGAAGTTCAGCAATTTGAATTGAGTTCGTGGCCGCTCCCTTGCGAATATTGTCTGAAACCACCCAGAGGTTAAGACCATTTTCAATCGAGTAATCAGGACGAATACGTCCGGCATAAACAGCGTCACTTCCACTTGCTTTTAAAGGCATCGGGTATTCCAGGCGTTCAGGTTGATCTATTACCAGCACTCCTGGTGATTTACTCAAAACCTGGCGGGCATCTTCTGCTGTTATACTTTTTTCAAACTCAACATTTAAGGCTATTGAATGGGCATTTATCACCGGAACCCTGACTGTTGTAGCAGTAATGGCCAGTCCGGGAAGATTCATGATCTTTTTACTTTCATTAATCATTTTGACTTCTTCTTTACAATAGCCATCTTCTGTAAACAGATCGAGCTGAGGGACCAGGTTAAAGGCTATCTGGTAGTTGTGCTGGGCCCCTTTATGGGGAATATATTGAGCTGACACCTGGTTATTATCCAGGCAATCCCGACATTGTTCTTTTAATTCATCAACCGCTTCTTTGCCGGCTCCGGAAACAGCCTGGTAAGTGGCAGCAACTACCCGCTTAATAGGGGCAGATTTGTGCAATGGGTATAAAACTACCACCATCTGAATGGTCGAACAGTTGGGATTGGCGATAATCCCTTTGTGTTTAAAAGCATCACCGGGATTAACTTCAGGCACAACCAGGGGCACTTCTTTATCCATACGGAATGCATTGCTGTTATCTATAACAACTGCACCCCTTTTTACCGCTTCCGGTCCAAATTCCTTGCTGATTGCCTCACCGGCACTGAAAAAAGCTATATCCACTCCCTCAAAAGAATGCTGATCTACCTCTTCTACCTTGTATAACTGTTCTTTTACTTTTATTGCCCGGTCTGCTGAACGTGAAGAAGCCAGCAGCTTAAGGCCGGTGAATGGAAAATTTCGCTCAACCAGTATTTCAATCATTTTTTGACCAACCATTCCGGTTGCCCCTACAACTGCTACATTTACTTTTTTTGCCATACCGGAACCTCCTGGTTTAAAATTGTCTTAATTATCATTATCTTGTTCATCACCTGGCTCAAGCGGATCATTACATTCAAACCCATTTTCAATAATTTGCGTAATCACCGGTTTATAGTTAGGATTGTCTTTAACCCGGTTGTCCCAAAGACGGATAAAATAATAAATAATGGCCATTAAAACAAATCCTGCGAAAACTGCGGTTAATTCACGGTTTACAGCGAGCTCCAGGTGATCGACCAGGGCCAGCCATAAAAAAATACCGGATATCAGGCCGCCCAGGGGCACCAGGTAGAGCATAAATGATACAAACAAAACCCGGCGATCATCAAGTTTCAAAAGAACCCTTTGACCTTTACCGGCCTGAATCGGGTTTAAAGCCTCTATGATGGTATCCCGCCTGTTTGAACCACTTAAAATGCCGCAGCGCCCACATTTTTCACAGCCAAGATGCCGCTGCAGGCTAACAACAGCCGTTTCTCCATTGTTTTCATTAACCAGTCCGTACTGCTCCATGAAGCGATCACCCCTCCCGGGCAAAAATCCTCTTGTCATAAACATAACCAGCCTGACCCTCAGGCATGCTCCAATTTTAACACTACCCTTTTATTCAGTCCAGATGCATCCCGGTTACATTCAACTATTTAATACTAAACCCGTTTACAGCTGTTCTGCTAACATTTACAAAAAGGGACACTAAACCCCGTGAGGTTAGGTCCCTCAAAATTTGAAATCAATTTAACAGAGTGCTAGATAACCCGGCAATCAAATTTAAGCAAAGGCTTCCGGTATCGCTTTTAAGGTTGCGTAATCAAATACAGGGCCATCCTTACAAACATACATACCCCCGGCATTACAACGACCACACTTGCCGATACCGCATTTCATCCGGTTTTCCAGTGTAGTATATATTTGATCATCTTCGAAGCCCAGCTTCTTTAAATTTTCCAGGACAAAGCGAATCATGATCGGCGGACCGCAGGTAATGGCAATTGTATTTTCCGGTGATGGATTTAAATCCATTAACATGGACGGAACAAATCCAACATTAAGGTCCCAACCTTCTTCCTCCACATCTATTGTCAGGTGGCAGGAGAGATCATCATTTTTCCTCATTTCTTCAAACTCGTTTTTAAAACAAAGATCTCCTGATGTCCTGGCGCCATAGATCATTGTCAGGCCACCGTACTGATCATAGTTAGCCTTGACATACTCAACTATCGGACGCATTGGTGCCTGACCGATCCCGCCACCGATGGTCAGGATCTGCTTTCCCTTCCATTCTTCGAGTGGAAAGCTGTTACCATATGGACCCCTCACAGTCATCTTATCTCCGGCTTCAAGCTGATGCAGGGCCTGGGTCACTTTACCCATGCGCATTACTGAAAAACGCAGGAAGTCACCTTCCGTCGGGGAACAGGAAATTGAAATCATACTTTCACCGACGCCCAGAACACCGATCATGGCGCACTGCCCCGGCCGGTGGTTCCAGTTTTGGCGTGCCTCGTCGTCCTCTAAGACCACCTTAAAGGTCTTGATTGCGCGTTCACCGCCGGTTTCAAACCAGGTGTCCTCTACTGTAGCATTGTACGGAATGTAGGGGTTTTCGTTGGTTTTCATAGCGCCTCCTTCACCTGCTTTAAGATATCAACAATGTCGATGTTAACGGGACAAAGGTTAATACAACGACCGCACCCAACGCAGGCTATAACATCAAACTTATCGACATAGTAATTGTATTTGTGGTTAATCCGGTTACGGGTCCTTTCCAG
>PUMJ01000165.1 GCA_003551305.1 Candidatus Brocadiaceae bacterium | reverse complement strand
GCCGGGGCCGCACAGGACGGCATCAGGACGTGCGGCACCTGCCGGGGGCACGGGCAGGTGGAGAGCCGGCAGGGCTTTTTCTCCATGCGTCGCACCTGCCCCCGCTGCGGCGGCAGCGGAAAGGTCATCGCCGAACCCTGTGCCGAATGCCACGGCAAGGGGCAGGTGCAAAAAGACGCGGACGTGACGATACAGATACCGCCGGGTATCGAGTCCAACGTGCGGCTGCAGATCCGCGGAGAAGGCGAACCCGTCCCCGGCGGCGTCCGAGGAGACCTCTACTGCGACGTGCGTCTGCGGGAGCACCCCGTCTTCGAGCGGCAGGGTAGCGACCTTTACTGCGAGGTGCCCCTTGCCTTTCCGACGGCCGCCCTCGGCGGTTCCGTCGAAGTGCCCACGCTGGACGGCGAGACATATGAACTGGCCGTCCCGAAGGGCACGCAGAGCGGCAAGTTGCTGCGCATCAGGGGGCAGGGACTGCCGAACCGCCAGACCGGCCATCGCGGCGACCTGCTGGTCCAGGTCATCGTGGAGACCCCGGAAAAACTGACAGCGCGCCAGGAGGAACTGCTGCGCGAACTGGCCGAGATCGAGGAGGCCAACGTCTCCCGAAGGCGCAAAGGCTTCCTGGACAAGGTCAAGGAATACATTTACGGTAAAGAGCAAACAGACGCCTGAGAGCGCCTGCCCGGACGGGCGGCCCTCAAGGTGGAGGTGATGCCATGGCTACGGAGAACGACACTGAGGAGTGCCGGCAGCCTGACGCCGCTGAGCAGGTTGCCCGCGAGAATGCATCTCAGGAGCAGCCGGCCCCTGAAGAAAGCGAAGAGGCCGCCGAAAGGGAACCCGACACAGTGCAGCTCCCTTACTCGGAATACGAGGAGCTGAAGACCCTGGCAAGGGAGCGAGACGACTACCTGAAGCGACTTCAGCGCGCGGTGGCCGATTACCAGAACCTGCAGAAAAGGCAGGAGAAGCTGCGCCTGCTGGCCCGCGACGAGCAACTGCGTAAACTGGGCGAAGCCATACTGCCGGTGGCCGACAGCCTGAGCCGCGCGCTCCAGGCGGCCGAGGAGACCGAGGGCGCCGAGACCCTCGTGGAGGGGCTCCGGCTTGTCGAGAAGGAATTCTACGGCGCGCTGGCCAGGCTTGGCATCGAACCCATCGAGGCGCTGGGGCAGCCGTTCGACCCCCACTACCACGAGGCCATCATGCAGCAAAACGACGCCCGGGCGCCGGCCAATACCGTGGTGCACGAACTGAAAAAAGGGTTCATGCTGGGCGAGCAGGTTATCCGCCCCAGCCACGTCATCGTGGCAGGCGGAAGCGGGGGCGACCAGCAGGGGCGAACGGGCGATGAGGATGAAGGAGCGCCCGGCAATGAAGCATCCGGTATTGACCGGGGCGCCGACAGCGATTAGAATCCCATATTCGCACATATCTCAGGAGAGCAGGGTTCCCGACCTATGCCTACATACGATTACCGCTGCAAGCATTGCGGCCACGAATTCGAGGCGTTCCAGAGCATAACTGCTGACCCGCTCAACAGGTGCCCGGGCTGCGGCGGCAACGGGCTGAAGCGGCTCATCGGGGCCGGGGCGGGCATCATCTTCAAAGGCTCCGGCTTCTACGTGACCGATTACAAGAACGGTTCGTCCGCCGCGACGGGGGCCGGCAAGTCCTCCTCCGAGGGCAAGTCTTCCTCCGAGACGGGAGCGGGCGATTCGTCCGACTGACGGGGCCGTGCGAGCGAGCGCGCCGGGTTCCGCAGCGGAGCGGCGGCATGAACGCCGAGGAACTCAAAATCGAGTGCCCGAACTGCGGGCAGCGTGTCGTGCGCTCTCCGCAGAGCACCGCGCCGTTCTTCCCTTTCTGCAGCAAACGCTGCAAAATGGTGGACCTGGCCCGGTGGTTCGACGAGGAACACCGCATCCGCGAGCCGTTGGGCGAGCGCATCCCGCGCGAGGACGGGGAAGGGCAGGAGGGCTGAGAGCTGGCAAAGACCGGGGCGCAGGCCGCCACAGAGGCGGCCGGTGGGGTTATGGTTGACAAAGCTTCGCCGGCAGGCTTAAAGTGTCCGCACTAAACGTGATGGTTACCGGCCTCTCTGACAGGGGGAAGCAAGATGACCAACCGTAGCGGCGACTGGAAGGATCTGCTGTCCGTCTATCATCGGGCCCTCAAGGGGAACAAGATCTGGGTTGGTTTTCTGACCTCCCTCGCCGTGCTCTTGATCCTCATCGTCGGGGTCGTGGTGTACGGCTGGTTCGCCGAGTGGGGCCTGATGGGCCGCCACGCCAACGCGGAATTGGTGCGGCTGGGAGATGTCGCCGGCGAGGTGGTGGGGGACCCGCCACGCGGTTCCATCGTCTTTCACATTGTCCGCGGCGAAGGCCTGCAGACGCTGCCCGTGCTGGTGCAGCTGCTCAATCCGTTGTGGGGGCCGAGCATCGGGCATTTCCTGGTTTCAGTGCTCGTGTGGCTGGCCCTTTTCTGGGTTCTCTCCGGGCCGGGGGGAGTCATATCCCGCCTCAGCGCGCTGGAATATGCGCGGGACGATTTCCCGACTCTGGGCGAGGCGCAGCAACTGGTCAGGGGCCGGCGTCTGGACTATTTCCTCTCCTTCCTCTGGCCGGCGCTTGTTGTCGCGGTGCCGGTGCTCATCATGCTCCTTATCGGGTTGTTCTGCTCGATACCGGTGGTCGGTCGCATAGCCCTGGTGCCTCTTTACCCGGTGGCGGCGTTGCTGGGGGGGGTGGCCTGGTTGTTCGCGATCGGGTGGGTGCTCAGCTTCGGCATGATGATGCCCGCTGTCAGCGTCGGTGGCAAGGACGCCTTTGACGGCTGGAGCACCTCCTACGCGTACGTGCTGTGGCAGTTCGGCCGCTACGCGTGCTACACGCTGCTGGCCGGGCTCATCGGCCTCGTCAGCGCGGTGGCGGCCTTCTGGCTCGTAGAGGTGCTCATCTACTTCGTCGTCAACGGTATCAACCTCGGCTTCATCGGCGTCAGGCCCTGGCTGGAATATGAGTTCGGCGGCGCCATCATCGGACCCGGAGCTGGCCTGGCGGGGGTGGTGGGCTTCATCATCATGTTGCTGACCCTCGGCCTGCGTGTGCTGCCGCTGGCTTACATCGTCTCGTATTTTTTCACCGGTGAAACCCTGATCTTCTTCCTCCTGCGAAAGCACGTGGACAACATCGAAATCGACGAAATCTACGAGGAGACCGAGGAAGAAGAACCGATCCTGGAGGAGGTGGCTGAACCCGTCGCTGAAGGGGAGGAAGCTGCCGAAGAGGCCGAAACCGAGGCGGAAGAAGCCGCCCCCGGGGAAGAACCCGAAGCGGAAGAGGCCGAGACAGCGGAAGAACCTCTCGAAACGGAAGAAGCCGAAGAACCCCACGAGCCCGAGCAAGAAGAGCAGGACGAGGAAGAACGGGACTGAGCGCGCCACTCAAAGTGGGGACCGAGACCGACAGGCCGGGCGGCACCGCCGCCCGGCCTGCGTTGCTGTACGGGGAAAGCCGCCGTCGAATCGCGTTGCGAAGCGCCGCATTTCTGTTAGATTAGTGGACGAGTTCGGCCCGGCAGAGCGCCTGTGCGGAGAGCCTCGATGATCATAGACTTCAATGTTCCAGTTTATGACGAACCGGGATACGGCGAAGCGCTGGCACAGACGGCCGGCAACCTGGGCATAGACCACCTCTGCATCGCGGGGGGAGAGTCCCGCTACGGCCTGGCTGCCAACGCGGAGGTGCGCCGCCTGGCGGATTCCTACCCCGACCTGTTTATCCCTTTTGCGCGCGTCGACCCGGGCAAAGACGACGCGGCCACGGTGGAGCGTTTCGACAGGATTGGCTTTGCCGGGCTTTGCGTCTGGGCGCCGCCGGTGCCGTACGACGACTCCTCCTTCTTCCCCCTTTACGAGGCAGCCGTGGCGCTGGAGATGCCCATCAGGTTCCACACGGGTCTGCTGCCCGTCACCGAGATGGACCGCGCCCTCGGGGTGCGGTGCGCCAACATGAGGCCTGTATTCCTGGATACGCTGGCCCGCTGTTTTCCGCGACTGAAGATCGTGGGCGTCGGCCTGGGCGGCCCCTGGTGGGAGGAGGCGGCCGAGACGATGCGGCTGCACCAGAACGTGCTTTTCGACCTCTCCGGCGGCATCCTGAACCAGAAGGGCACCGAGTTCTTGAACGCCGTCTTCCGGCCGGCACGGGCGCCTTTGTGGGATGAAGAGTCCGCCGGCAGCATGTGGGCGCACGTCCTGTTCGGCAGCGGCGTGCGCTACGATGAGATAGCGTCGGTGGAGGGAGACTACCAGCGATTCTTCCGGGCGATGGCCGTTGAGGAGCGTGAGTCGGAGGCGGTTATGGG
>PUMJ01000244.1 GCA_003551305.1 Candidatus Brocadiaceae bacterium | reverse complement strand
CTCGGCCGGCAGAAGCCGGTCCAGCGGCGTGTCGCTTACCTGTTCGGGCAGCCCCATCGTGCCGTAGATCAGGAACAAGCCGCCGTCCTGGAGGAAGTTCCGCACAGCCGCCACGGCCTCCTCCTGGTGGAGAGCCGCGGGGAATCCGACCGACACGAACACGTCCGGCCGGACGCCTTCCTCGGCCGCAGCCAGCCTGACCAGGGTCTGCGCGGTGGCCGGCACAGTCTGCGCGCGGGCGATGTCCATGCCGTCCAGCGTGTTGCGGATGGCCGCTGCCGGCGTGATGACGCCGCGGGAGACGTCAAGCTGCCCTTCGATGACCATGCAGTCTATGGTCACGGCCCCGGCGGCCAGAGCCTGCGTCTCGAGCACGCCCTGTGCCAGCGGGTAGAGTTGGTGCTCGGTTTCGACCTGCCTCAGCGCCTCGGTGAAGGCCCCTGACGACCAGACCGAACTGAGGAACGCAATGGCCAGAACGATGCCGCTCATGGTGATAAGCGACCGCCACAGGCGGATGCGGATGCCCTTCCAGGCGATCTCGAAGGCTTTGCTCAGCGGCAGGACGATCTGCCGACCGATTCCTTCTGTTCCCGGCGTCTGGATGCTCCCGGCGTCTGCCACTTCAACCTCCTGCCCGCGTCGAGTTCAAGGCACAGCCCTCAGGCGCTCGGCTCCTCGATCACCAGGCCGATGATCGAACGCTCCGCAAGGCTGCGCAGGAACTTCCGCATGGAAAGCTCCGCCTCTCGCCGATTTAGTTTATATCTTTTCTGAAACTTATCAACTATCTGGCGCACAGTGTGCCGCCCGTCGCAGAGCTCTATTGTGAAGGTGCCGAGCTCGTCAAGTGTAAGCCGTTTGTAGGGGCTCAGCTTGAAGACCCGCGCCACCATGCGCGACATCCCGGTGTCCCGCCGCGGGATGTGGAGGACGGCTTTTCCGTTCTCATCTTTCTCCAGCTTCACAAGACTGTTCAGCACCGGCCGCGCCGACAGAGACTGCTCCCGGTCCAGCGGTGGCTTCTCGTCCTTCTTTCTGCGAAGAATGTCCAAAAGCCCCATGGCTCAACCGCCCGTGCAACAGACGAAACTCGCCAGCGCCTCCTCGAATGAGTCTGTGGCCCTCTCGGGGCCCTCGAGCGCGCAGATCATCAGCCGGTTGGTGGCCTCACAGTGCCAGCAGCCCGCGCGCAATTCACGTCGGCCTCGCAACAGAGCCACCGGGTTTGACAGCAGTCGCCGCGAACCGCGCGCCTTCAGGCCCGCGTGGCCTTTGATGCGTTCCTCGGTGAGCTCTGAGCGGTACTTCCCGAGGGGTGCAAAGAACTCCTCGAACCACTCGCGCAAGCTCCTGCCGGCCAGCACGACCTCGGCCAGGCTTAGCCGCACGAACTCCAGGCGACGCGCGGCGTCCTGGAACACGGTCCGTATGCATCCGGCCTTCAGGCTGGAAGTTTTCAGAGGCAAGTCGGCCGGGGCCCGGAATTCCACGTCGAAAAAACGCCACAACTCCGTTCCGTTTTCAGAATGGTCGCGCAGCGAAGCGAAGATGGTGCGTGCCAGACTGTTCATCGCCTCATCTTTCTGCCCGAGGAGCTGAACGTGAACGAGCCTCTGACAGTCGTTGCAGACGCTCAACATGGCCAGGGTCTGGTGGCGTGCGGTCCAACCGTAGCATTCCACGTCCTTCCCGACGGGGGAAGCGAGGTTCAACCCGCGCCGCAACGAGAGCTCGATTCCCTCTTTGCGCATTCGTTTCTCCAGCTTGGCCACGTAGTTGTCGACCGTGGAAACGGGAGAGGTGGTCTCGCGGGGCCGTTCCCAGCGGATCTCCAGTCGGTCCCTTTCCCGCTCGGCCAGACGCGCATAGCCTGAACGACGATCACCACTGGTGGCCTCCAGTTCCCACTCTGCAGGAACTGTGAGGGTGATGCCCTGCCAGCCGAAGGTCTCAAAGGCCCGCTGCTTTGCTGCGGAGCCGGGGGAGCCCATATCTTTAGCCCATTAGCTCGATAACCGCCTCGTCTTCGCTCTCACAGATATCAAACATCCTGTCGAATCGCATGATCTCGAATATTTCGAATATGCTCTCCTCGATATTACAGAGTTTCAACTGGCCGCCCGCCGACTGGATTTTCTTCAGCAGACTGACCAGTTTGCCCATCACGGCGCTGCTCATATAGCTGACGTTGTCAAAATTGAGCACAATCTTGTCCAGCTTATACTCTTCGAGGAGGGAGTCGAATTCGTCCCCGAGTTCCTGCACGTTGGATTGGTCCAGAATGCGCGAGGTGGCGAAGCGCACGACGGCCACGTCGTTCTGTTTGACGATCCGCAGCAGGGAATCCTTCTTTGTCTCTATCTCGTCCACCGCGACGACCTGCTGTTCGCTGCCGTCGGTACCTTTGCCACCCTGGGTCCGCTGCAGTCGGATCACCGAGCCGCACTTGGGGCACCGGCCCTTGCGCCCGATGTACTGGCTGTCAGTGACGAGCTTCTTGTCGCAATTCTGACACTTGATGACGATCTCATCTGCCATTTGCCTTTGTCTCCCGCAGAGGTCGTGCGCGTCCTGCGCCGCGGCTATTCCAAATACCTGCCGATGATAACGTCCAGTTTCTCCCGCGTCCCGGGGGGCATCTGCTCCGGCCGGGTCACCAGGGACGTGCTGAGCGCATCGGCGCATTCGCACGAGCGTTCAGCCGGAAGTGCAGCTATCAACTCCGTTAGAATCCGCCTGGCCGTCCGGACATTCTTTTTCAGGTTCTCCAGCACCATCTGGCCGGAGACTGCTTCTTCTGCCTCGTGCCAGCAGTCGTAATCCGTCACCAGTGCACATGTAGCGTAGCATATTTCCGCCTCGCGGGCAAGCTTCGCCTCCGGCATATTCGTCATGCCGATCACGTCAACCCCCCACGAGCGGTAAAGCTCCGACTCCGCACGCGTTGAGAAGGTCGGCCCCTCGATGCATATGTAGGTCCCTTCCGGCCAGACGGTCGCGCCGGCGGCTCTTGCGGCCTGGCTCAGCGTCCCGTGCAACTCTGCGCACACGGGGTCTGCCATGGACACGTGCGCCACCACTCCCGCGCCGAAAAAAGTCTCCGCCCGTCCTCGGGTGCGGTCTATGAACTGGTCCGGCAGCACGATGTGCAGCGGCTCAATCTTCTCCTTCATGCTGCCTACGGCCGAGACAGAGACAATCCGGTCCACTCCCAGTTTCTTGAAACCGTAGATGTTGGCGCGGAAATTCAGCTCGCCCGGCAGAATGCCGTGCTGCCGGCCGTGGCGTGGCAGGAAGACCACGCGCCTCCCCGAGAGTTCCCCCACCACGTAGCTGTCCGAAGGCTCCCCGAAGGGCGTCTGCACCGTCACCTCATCCAGAACATCCAGGCCGGGCATGCTGTAGAGGCCGCTGCCCCCGATGACGCCCGTGGTGCTTTCACCGTCCATGTCATGCTCCTCGCAGCGAACTCACAGAAGTCGACAGGGGCATTGTAGCCCCTCGGCCGCGCCAGTCAAGACCACGCGGTGCGGCACGGCGCTCACATCAGGCTCTTGCCGAGCGCTTCCTCGTAGACCGCCAGGATGTTCTCCAGGGGAGTGTCCGGCTGGATGCAGTGGGCGGGGGCGAAAATGTAGCCGCCGCCCGGAGCGATGACGTCGAGGCGGTGGCGGGCCTCGCGGCGGCAGTCCTCCACAGTGCCCCGCGGCAGCGTGCGCTGGGTGCTGATGAGGCCGCAGAAAGCCAGCCGTCCCCGGCACCGGGCCCGCATGGACTCCGGGTTCATGCCGGCAGGTTCCGGCTGCATGGCGTCCAGCACGTCCAGCCCCATCTCCATGAAGGTGGGCAGCATCTGATGCGTGTCCCCGCAGGAGTGCATCATGGCCCTGGCGCCGAAGTCGTGTGCCAGGTCGTAGAAGCGCTCGAGCCGTGGGCGGAAGACTTCGTCGAAGTCGCGGGGGTTGAACATCCGGCCGTTCTGGTTGCCGCAGTCCTCCCCCATGCACAGGATGTCCACGGCACCGTCAGCGGCCTGCAGGCCCCGCCGCAGCACCTCGTAGCAGAACTCCACGCGTCGGTCAATGATCGCCATGCCGACGGGGTCGCGCAGGCAGATATCCATCATGACTCGTTCCATGCCGCGTCCGCGCGAGACGCCGTTCAGGATGTCCGGGTCTCCCGCTCCCCCCAGCATGATGGCGAAGTCGCGGTGGCGCGCGCACTGCGCGGGGATGACCGAGTAGTCGAAGTCGTCCGGGTTAGGCCAGGGGTAGTTCTGGACGTCTTCGAGGGTCTGTAGCCCGGCCAGGGGCAGTTCGACCGCCTCCTCGTAGGCGCCGCCCGAACCGTGCTCTACGCGACGGTAACCGGTGCCCCAGATGTCGTAATGCACTCCGTCGTGAGGCTCTCTCACCGGGCCTGTGTAGCGGGGCCCCACCTGCCGGAAGTCAATCTTCAGCGCCTCGAGCGGGTCACAGCCGAAGTGCTCTTGCAGTCGGCCTCTGACCTCAGGGGTCATGTGTATCTGAACCGGCACGCGGTCCGGCTCCCGCCAGTCGAGCGAGGTCAGCACCCGCTCCTTCGGGCTCATCTCCGGTTTCATCGCGCCTTCTCCCGTACGGTTTGGCCGCAGGTAGGGGCAGAGTCTGCCTGACGCTTCGCAAAGCTTTGCGCAACCGTGATTCTACTCCGGTGTCGGCACGAAACAAGGGCCGGTACCGTCCGAAACCGCAGTGCACATCTTCGCCGGCCCGCCCAAGACCGCCATCTAAACGCGCCTCATGGATAAACTTGGGATATCCCCCGGACAAACGGTGGCCAGAGACCAGCGCGGCAGGCTTTCTCACGGATCTGTCGTTGACAGACAGCGCGGGGGGGGTATCCTCTCACGGTGAAGGCGAACGTGTAACTCCGCTCCAGTAAACGGGAGATCTCGGCCACGACTTGCACGCAGACCCCGGCGAGAAGGAGAACCTGGCCCCGCGGCATCCGGAAGTAGCCGCGGAGCTTGCTGACTACCTCACCCGGGAGCACACCGAGTCCCCCCCATTGGCCCGTCGAGACCCAGGCCGGCGACTGATGCCACAAAGCCTCAACCACACAACCACTTGACCGGACAAGCCCCATGCCCGCCGAACAGCCCAACATCATCTTGTTCTTCACCGACCAGCATCGGCTCTCCGGGCTCGGTTGCTACGGCGATACGCCGTGCCGCACGCCGAACCTCGACCGCCTGGCCGCCGAAGGCGTCCGCTTCGAGACGGCCTACACTGCTTGTCCCGTCTGCTCACCGACGCGCGCCACCATCATGACCGGCCGCCACGTGCACAACCACGGCGTGCTGTGCAATTGCAACGACCTGCCCACGCCGGTCAGGGAACTGCCGGACGGCCCCCACCTGCTGTCCCGCCGCTTGGAGCAAGCCGGCTATCGCTGCGGCCACACCGGCAAGTGGCACCTCAGCGGCAAGAATGCGCCCACCTTCGGGCTCGAGTTCGACCCGTCCCACCCGCGAACCCGCGGCTTCGAGTGGCCCCGTTTCCCGGGGTTGGACGAATACAGGGAAAGGGAAGGCCTGGAGGCGAAACTGACCGAGGTCAGTCCGCACTTCAACTCGGCCATTCTCGACGGCCCCGTCGAGGCGTCCCTGCCCTACTGGCTGGCCGAGCAGACCATCCATATGATTGACCGCTTCGCTGAGGAAGACGACTGTCCCTTCTTCATCTGGCATTGCGAGCCCGGCCCGCACGCGCGCTACACCGCGCCCCGGGACCTGTACGAGACCTACCGGGACGTGGAGATTCCTCCCTGGCCTAACTACGAGTGGGACGCCGTCGGCATCAACGGACCCCACCAGGTCAAGATTCATCCCGCCCAGCGCGAACTGACGTGGGACGAGTGGGCCGAACTCGTGCGCCGCTACTATGCTCGCTGCACAAACATAGACGCCCAGCTCGGCCGCATCGTCGCCCACCTGCAAGAGCGCGGCTTGCGCAAGAATACCGTCGTCATCTTCACCAGCGACCACGGCGACACCCTGGGCAGCCACGGCGGGCTGGTGGACAAGGGCTGGCACCACTTCGAGGAGACGCACCGGGTGGGCCTGGTCATCTCCGCTCCGCAGGGCTGGGGGCCGGAAGGCGCCCGGCCCGGCTCCGTCTTCACCGAGTGGGCCTCCCTGCTGGACATCTACCCCACTATCCTCGACGTTGCCGGCGGGCACTACGAGCCGCAGGCCGTGGACGGCCTCTCACTGGGGCCGCTCCTGCGGGGCGAGTCGCCGCAATGGCGCGACACGGCCTTCGTCGAGTTCTGGGGCGTCAACGGCCTGGCCACCACTATGATCACTTGCCGCCACGGCGACCTGAAATACGGATGGAACTGCAGCAACCGGGACGAACTGTACGACCTGGCCGAGGACCCGTACGAGACCCGCAACCTCTGCGACGCGCCGGAGTACGCCCACCGGCTGCGGGAGATGCGCGAGTGCACGGCCGACTTTATGGACCGCACCGGCCACTCCGCCCGGGGCATGTTCCGCAGCTGTCGACGGTAAACACTAGCCTTACAGGAAAGGCGGTAACGAAGGATGAGAATCCACCGCAGACGAATCGCTTTGATCTGTGCCTGCGCGGTCCTTATGGCGACCTTTGCTTCGGGCGCGAGGGCGCGGGCGGCCACCTACCACATCTCAAACCTGGGTGATGACGCCCACGACGGCCTGACCGAGGAGACTGCATGGCGCTCGCTGGCCGCCGCCGAGGAGCGGGCGCGCCCCGGGGATACGATCCTGCTGCGGCGCGGGGATGCTTTCCGGGAGAGCGCCAACTTTGCCGGGGGCGAGGAGCAGGATCCCACCGGCGACCTCACCATCGGGGCCTACGGCCCGCCGGATGAGCCGAACCCCGTCATCTCCGGCGCCCTGGCCATAACGGGCTGGGAACCCTGGCGCGACGGCATCTACGTGGCCACAGTGGACCGGCCCGTGGAGCATCTCTTCGCCGACGGCCGGCTGATGACCATTGCCCGCTATCCGGACGAGGACTGGTTGCAGGTCCACGCCATGTCCACGGCCGAGGACGGCACCGAGACCATCTACCTGCCCGAACTGGTTGACCACCCGCGCAACGAGGCCGATTACTGGGTCGGCGCGCAGGTGCGCTGGCGGCGCTGGAGCTGGTGGCACGAGACACGTGAGATCCTGGCCTACGACGGCGAAGGCACGGTGACGCTGGCCGCCGAGGGAGCGCGGGGCCGCGAGTCGGTCGGCTCCATGTGCTACATAGACAACAAGCTCGAGGAACTCGACGCGCCGGGCGAGTGGTACTTCGACGAGCACGAGATGCGCGTCTACTTCCTGCCGCCGGAGGGCCGCGACCCGAACCGGATGAGTATCGAGGGTTCCCACCGGGTCGAGGGGCTGCGGGTGACCGACTCAGTGGTGGAGGACATAACCTTCCGCCACCAGACGGAGCGGGGGCTGAACATCGAGGGCGCCAGCCGCGTGGAGCGCTGCCGGTTCGAGGGCGTCAACGGCGTCGGCCTCAATGCCACCTGGGGCGTGGGCAATGCAGTGGTCAGGGATTGCGTCTTCGAGCACTGCATAAACAACGGCATCGTCTGGAACGAGAACCCGGAGCAGGACAGCCACTCCGTCATCGAGCGGAACACGTTCATCGAGACGGGCACGGTGGCGGGGTACGAATCGCCGGCGGGCTGGTACGCGGTGGCCATCGCCCTGTACAACGGTTCGGGCGTGCGCATCCGCCACAACCGTATTGACGGCACGGGCTACAGCGGCATGTTCATCGGCAGCCCCGGCCACTACATCGAGTACAACGTCATCAGCCGCGCCCTGCTGACCCTCAATGACGGCGGCGGCATCTACACCAACAGCGACCGCAACTACATCCGGGGCAACATCGTGACCGAGGTGTACGGCAACACCGACACCAGCCAGCGCATCCTGCTGGGCGATCGGACCTGCCTGGACAACTCCCTGCCCTGGGCCAACCTCGGCCACGGCATATGGCTGGAGTTTTTGGGCGACTTCCGGGGCAGTATCGTCGAGGACAACATCTGCGCCAACAACCGCGGGTTCGGCCTGTTCCTGCCGAACAACTTCGGCACCATCGTGCGAGGCAACGTTTTCTACGGCAATGAGCGGGCTCAGATGGATCTGTCCGGCCGCGCGACCTACGAGCGCACCGGCCGCACCGAGAACGTGCCACAGGAGCATACCATCACCGGCAACGTCTTCTTCGCTACCGAACGGGGGGCTCGCCCTTTCTTTGCGCCTGAAGGACAGGGAACGCTGCGGTTCGGGCCTGACATCCACTACGGCCGCCTGTTCGGCAACTACTTCGCTCACCCGGATACCGCCGCCATGGTCCAGGAAGGCCGCGATTCGCTCACAGTCGCACAGTGGCAGGAGCGTTTCGACTGGGCCGACCCGGCGCCCGTCGTGCTCGGCCCGGACGAACTGGCGCCCGGCGGGGCCGAACTGACCTCGAAGCTGCTGCTCAACGATTCGGCCGAGTTCCGGGACGAAGACCCGGGCGAGGGCATCTGGCGCGACCTGGAGGGGCGCATCATCACCGGCCCCGTCACTCTGCCTCCCTACACGTCGAAGGTGCTCGTGCGCTGCCTGCCGGGTCAGATTGTGCCGCAGTCGCGCCACTTCGACGCGGCCGGCGGCATCGGCTGGTTTCACGTCGCCCAGCCCGCCCCGGAGGTTGTGGAGGCGCAACTGGATGCGGACTGGGTTGAGGTCAGCGAGCCGCGGCCGGCCGACGCCGGGGCCGTCCGCTACCTGGTCATGCCCAATCGGACGGATGAGGAGCGGTCCGCCGTCCTGACCGTCGGGGACGCCGAGCACAGCATCACGCAAGCCGCCGCGCACTGATCCAGGTGACGCACGCATTACTGCGGAGGCAGCGGCCGATGTCCCAACGCGGTCGCGCACCGCCGGGGCGGCGGCCCGCGCCTGGCGGCGCCCTCTGGGGGAGACAGCCGACACGGCTCGTGCACCTTTGCGGGCATCGCCCCGGCCCTGATAGACTTTGCCCTGCTGCCGGCGCCTCTCCCCGGTGCAGGGGTGCCCCTGTTCATCTACGCCCGGGCGGAGGGCATGAGATGACGTGGCGCGGCTTCCTTATCGGCTTGCTCGCGGTGCTCGGCCTGGCGCTGCTGACGCCGGTCAACGATTACGTTATCGGTAACACGTATCTGACCGGCAACCACTTCCCGGTAGGGGTTTTTTTCTTCCTGCTGGTTCTGCTGCTGCTGCTGAACGTGGGGGCGCGGCTGGTGCATCGGCGCCTGGCGTTGAAGCGCGGGGAGCTGATGCTGGTGTTGTGCATGATGCTGGTTTCGGCGACGGTGCCGGCCAGCGGGCTGATGCGCTACTGGTTCCCGTTGACGACCTCGCCGGCGTACCTCACCCAGCGCCCTGATTTCTTCTGGGAGCAGACTGTCCTGGCCAAGGCGCCCGAGGGGTTGATTCTCAGCACGGACGCGCACGCCCCCGAAGTGCACCACTTCTTCCACGGAACGCGCCCGGGTGAGGTAGTCCGCGTGCCGTGGCGCCGGTGGGCACCGGTGCTGACATCCTGGGGTATCTTCATCGCCATCTACTACCTGGGCACGTTCTTACTTATGGGGATTCTGCGCCGGCAGTGGGTGGACAACGAACGACTCACGTTCCCCATAGCACGCTATCCGTTGGAACTGACCGGGGGCGAAGGAGAGAGGCCGTTTCTGCCGCCGCTGATCCGCAGCCGCGCTTTTCTGTGGGGGTTCGCCGCGTCCCTGATCCTGGGAATGGTGCAGATAAGCCCCGTCTTCACCGGAGCAGAAACTGGAATGGACCTCCGGGTGCCGGTACAGGAGATGTTCGCTGATACGCCCCTGGCTCGCACGCCGCTGAGGGACGCCCGGATATTCCCCATTGCCGTGGCCCTGGCTTTCCTGGTGCCTGCGGACGTGTCTTTGGGCATGTGGCTCTTCTACATTCTGATGTGTCTGCAGGTGCATTTCATGAACGTCTGGGCCCCGCCCGTCCGGGGGGGAACGGGGCGATTCCTGGAATGGCAGCAAGCCGGCGCGTTTCTCGCTTTCACGGCGGGGATGTTCTGGATGGCGCGGCGTCACCTGTGGCAGGTTCTTCTGACCGCCCTTGGCCGGAGCAGGGGGGCCGACGAAGACGAACCGATTTCCTACCGCCTCAGCTTCTGGGGGCTGCTCGGCTGCGTCGTCGCGGCCCTTGCCTGGTACTGGTATTACGGCATAGGGCCGCTACCCGCTCTGGCGCTGATGCTGTTCATGATGGCGGTGGTCATAGTCCATGCGCGCCTGGTCTGTCAGGGAGGGATTATCCTGACGAACCAGGCCTGGAATCCTTCCCACGCCATGTACGCCCTGTTCGGCGGATGGGCCCTGAGCGGACCGGCCATCGTGGCCGCCCAGATGCAGACGGGTATCCTGTGGAGCGACAGCCGGGAGATACTGAGCCCGCATGTCATGAACTCACTGCGGATCGGGTCGGTCTTTGGGAAGCGGCGGCGCCTGCTGCTGCCCGCCCTGCTGGTCGGTCTGGTGGTGGCGCTGGTGGCCGGCACGTACTCCTCGCTCCAGTGGGTCTACTACCCCCACGGGGCAGTGAACCTGGCCAACACACACGCCATCAACTGGGGCTCGATACTCGTCTACCGCCCCGCCCACGAGATGATCCGCCGCACATCCGCCGCTCCGGAGATGCACTACGGCGCGGTGGCGGTGGGGGCCGTGGCCATGGTCTCGCTCCAGTTTTTGCGGACCACCTTCTACTGGTGGCCCGTCAACCCCCTGGGCTTCCTTATCTCCGCCTCCTGGGCGATCCGCCCCATGTGGGGCTCATTCCTATTCGGATGGCTGATCAAAGTGGTCATCCTCCGCCTGGGTTCGGGCGCCACCTTGCGCAGGGGGCGTCGGTTCTTCCTCGGTGTTGTCACCTCTCAGGTGGCGCTTATCGGGGTGCTGACCTTCATCAGCCTGGTCACGGGCGTGCGGTTCGGATTCCTCTTTCTGCCCTCGTGAGGCGTATCACGGGCGTCTGGGCCGTGGGGGCCGGCGGTCGGTCTGACAGGGCAGTTTTGTCCTCCCGGCGGAGGTCTTCGACACGTGATCCGGCCGCGCCCGGCCAGTCCGAGCGGCTCGTGTGCCCCCGTCCAAATAGACCGGGGAGGTTGCCGCAGCGACGCTACCTGGGCGTGCTGGAGCACCTGGCTGAAGCCGACATCGTCCGCCACGTTCAGTCTACGAGCGCGTCGCCTCCAACCTGATCATCGGCAACACGCTGCTCACGCGGCGGGGCTTCTCGCTGGCCGGGGAGGCGGACATGAAGACCTGCCTCGCCATGCAGACCACCAGCGCTCTGGGCGCCGGCGGCACGTTCGCGGAGTTCAACATGGCCGACTTCGAGAAGAACCAGGTCATGGTCGGCCACGACGGCCCGCACGACCTGCGCATAACCGACAGTGGGCCACTGATACGCGGCCTCGGCCTCTACCACGGCAAGCGCGGTCACGGCCTATCCGTCGAGTTCAGCATCCGCAAGGGCGACGTGAGCATCGTCTCGCGCGGCACGGATGCACAGGGGGCGTTCAAGTTCGTCGTAGCCGAGAGCCAATCCGTCCCGGGCCCCCTGCCGAAGATCGGCAACTCCATCACGCGCGGCTACTTCGGGCCCGATGTTGCCGCGTTCCTTAGAGACTGGGCCATGCGGGGCGTGCCGCACCACATGTCACTCTGCGTCGGCCATGTCGCTTCCATGATGAAGAAGCTGGGCCGTGCGATGGACATGGACGTCGAAGTGGTCAGGTAACGTTCGGTCGAGCACTGCAGAACGTACAGCTTAGCCGGGAGAAGGGGCGATGGAGACGGAACGAGGAGAAGTCCCGCGCCTGGAATAGGCCTATCTGCAGTTGGTGATGTACACCAACGAGTCTGTGGAACTGGTACACAAGGTTATGGAGACCTGCAAAAGCAGTGTTCAGCCAGAAGGAACGCTGTCATGCTGAGGAGGAGCGGCGCCCGCTGGGCGCTTCGTGGGCCCACCGGGCAGCAAAGAACGCGAGTATACCGTCTCTGCGCGGTGAAGGGGCCCCATTTCCGCGCGCTCGCCCTCTGCAGGTCGGTCTTGCGGGGCGACTTTTCGTCCCGATCCACCCCCGAAGAGTACCACAGCGCAAATGCGCCCTGACGGATTTGCCCTTGATAGACAGCGCGGGGGGGGTATCCTCTCCCTATGAAGGAAATGTCCGAAATTTACTACTGTAAATCGGGAATCTCAGCTCGCATAAAGCAATGGGTCAACGGGCTAAAGTGCTGCCCCGCGTGAGGTTTCGCAGGTGTCTCGATCCACGCAAATCAGGGAGACGCTCCGATGAGGGCGATATGGATGCCGTCTGCGGGAGAGGAAGACGGCAGCATTGCCGTCCTTGCCGACAGTTTCGAGGGCAAGCCCTTCAATCAACCCAACGATCTGGCTGTGCATCCCGATGGCAGCATCTGGTTCACGGACCCTTTTTTCACAAGAGACCCCGGTGCCCAAAGCCCGCAGGAGAAGAACCGGGTGTATCGGATAGATCCTGAAACCGGGGATGTCACCGCCGTCATTGAGGATTCCGTCCGTCTTCCGAACGGCATTACCTTCTCTCCAGATGGGCAGTGCGTGTACATCGCTGACACTGCGTGGGGCATCAGGGTATTTGCGCTTGAAGGGGAGGGTGTTGTTGCATGCGACGGCCAACATGCCAGCGCTCTCCGATGGAGGAGTGCCCTCGCCACCCCCGACGGCATCAAGTGCGACTGGCGTGGAAACCTCTTCATGAACGGCAACGAGGGGCCGGGTATCTATTGTCCCGAGGACGGACAACTGACAGGGATCATCAACACGCCGGAGCCCTCGATTAACCACTGCTTCGGCGGCCCTCACGGAACCACGCTTTTCATTACGACTCACGCCGGTCTCTATCGGGTCGAACTGGGGGACAACATAAACGATTAGAACCATAAAGAGAAGTGAATCTCTACATCACATGGTGCACAACAAGGAGGAAATCATGGTAAGAAGCAGAGCATATGCAGTTCTCAAAGCCGGGGTCGTTTCAATCGTCCTGGCCATCATGTTCGGCGCCTGCACGGCCCCGGACGATCCACAGGCCATAGCCGAACCGGCAGACACCCGCCGGGTTGAACCACGCCAGCCCGAGCGCGACCGGTGGTCGTGGAACCGGCAGCACGCCGAAGTAACCGAAACCGGAGAACTCGAATGGTCACCTCATCCCTTCGAGTTCGAGGCCGGGGAGTCGGTCCGCTACATCGACTACGAAGGCGGTGATGACGCCCGTGACGGGACGAGTCCCGAGACCGCCTGGAAGCACCATCCCTGGGATGCGCGGGCAGGGGGGCAGTCCCAGTCAGCCCGCGGGGTTGACACCTATGTGTTCAAACGCGGCGTGACCTACCGTGGCACCCTGGTCGCTCGCGAGTCTGGGCAGCCGGGCCGGACAATACGCCTGACAAGTTCGCCCGACTGGGGCGAGGGCGAGGCGGTCATCACCGGATCAGAGCATGTACGCGGCTGGCGTCAGGGCAGCGACCACGCGGATATCCCGGAAGGGGAGAAGGTCTGGTGGGTCGATCTCGACTGGTCGCCGCGCAATGTCTGGATGGTCGAGGATGGGGAGATCACCCGCATCGATCTGGCCCGCATTCCCAACTGGACCGTGTCAGATCCCGATGATGTCCTCGCCGAGTGGTGGACCTGGGACCAGCCGGAATGGTGGCGCAATCACTGGAAGATCGAGACCGACGATGGACGCCGGCACCTGGGCCTCAGTCGCCATTTCACCGAGGATGCGGACTTACTACACCGGCGCCATTCTGCGCACCGAATACGGGCACGTGATGGGCACGCCGTACCCGGTTCTTGTTGAGGGGTTGGCTGCTGCTGAGGATTTCGTCGAACTGGATGCCCTCAACTCTGCCTGGGCGCGTGACGCAACGCGCGGAGCCAAAGGCGTCATCTTCCAGGGCATATGGGGTCGTGACGTCTACCACATATATGAGAATCATCGCTTTTTCCTGGAGGACAAGCCGCATTACCTCGACGTGCCGGGGCAATTCTGGTTTGATCGCCGCGAGGACGGTAGCGGGCGGTTGTATCTGCGATTGCCCGGCGACCGGGATCCCA
This sequence comes from Candidatus Brocadiaceae bacterium, assembly GCA_003551305.1. GTDB lineage: Bacteria > Planctomycetota > Brocadiia > SM23-32 > SM23-32 > B1Sed10-231. The sequence continues at coordinate 3,876 of PUMJ01000244.1, read as the reverse complement.
ATCAGGCGCAGGTCGAGGTTGCACGGCACGTCCACCTGATCCAGGATCAGGCCTCGGCGCGTTGCCCCGACCGTCTCGATATTCTCACCGATGAACAGCGCGCTGCCCTCGATACCACGGGCGTGAGTCATCTGGAGATCGCCGGGCTGACCTTCCGGTTTACCAACACCCACTGGATGCTGAACCTCCAGAACTGGGGACACCAGGATGTTGCCAATGCCGCCATCCGCCTGCGGGGCACGGGCTCGGACATCCGCATCGCCAACAACCGTTTCGAGCATGTGGCGATGGCCATACAGATGGCTCCAGTGCGCGATGATGTGAGGTTTGACGCCCTGGATGTTCTCGACAACGATATCCGTTTCACCGATCATGGCGCCATCGGAGTGCGACGCGGAGCGCATCTCGGCGTGGTGAGAGTTAAGCGCAACCGTCTGCACGAGATCGGGATGCGGGTCTACCGCGGCTCGCACGGTCACGCGGTCGTTGTTGCCAACCCACAATCCGCGGAGATCGCCGGCAACATGCTCAGCCGTTGTTACGGCGCCGGTATTCTGGTCCATGGCGGCAAGCGTAGCGGGTCGCGCGAGGAAGCGCCCCTGTCCCGCAATTTCATCTACAACAACAGCGTTGCTGATGCCCTGCTCGCTGCCAATGACTGGGGCGCCATCGCCCCCTGGAATGGGGGGCCGCACTATGTTTACAACAACATCGTTGGAAACCCCGGAGGGTTGAAGTATGCCGGTTGGGTTCGCGATGGCCAGGCGTATTACCCGGATTGCGGCTTCAAAACCTACCTCTTCAACAACGTCGCCTGGGGACGTCCCATCCAGCCGGCGCCACGACGTTCGCTCAGCGGCCAGGTCACCGATGCACCGATTGAGGCCAGTCCAGGTTACTATCAGGCCGGTCCCACGGTTTTGAATCAATTCTTCAACAATACCGTCTATCGGTTCCGTGTCGGGTCGGGGTGGTCGCCGGTTGGCGGAAGGCAGCTGTATCTCGGCAATATCTGGCATGACATCCACCAGGAGGTGTTCGATCACGGTCGGCAAAAGGAGGATGCGGAGGCGGAATACCAGGACTATGCGCACGAGACGATCGGGTATGGCCGCAACGTGTTTGTCAATCCGCCGGAGATTATCGGCACGCTCGAGGGCTCGGGGTTCGGGGCCGGCGATCTGGAGCGTTTCCGCTTTGTTGCCGAGGAGCGGAATTTGGTGGCCTCCGACGTTGGCGTGGCGGCGCAACGGAGTCCCCTGCGCGATCCGGCCAACAACGATTTCCGTCCGCTGGCCGATTCGGAGGTCATCGATCACGGGGTGCGCGTCTTCGTCCCCTGGAGCCTTTATGCGATGGTCGGCGAGTGGAACTTCCGCCGCAACCGCAGCGATCCTGCACTGATTTTCGATGACCACTGGTTCATGACCTCCTACCTTGTGGAGCGCTTTCATTGGCGGTTTGCGCCGTCATTCCCGTTGACCGGGGTCAATATCACTGCCGACAACTATGTTCCGGGGGTTCTGGAAGACTGGACCGAAAGCGCGCTCGTGCTCAATGGCGGCGACCAATACGCGGTTGTGCGACATGAAGACATGATCGGTCCCATCGAATACCCGACGGACAGAAGCGGAGAAAACCTTGCGACCGTCGAGGGCGCCGAGATCGCCTCGCCCGACATCCATGCCGGCAACTTCCTCGTCGAGGCGGTGTTCCGCACCGCACCGGATCACGCCGGCAGCACCCTTATTGCCAAGACCGATGGTAGTTCGGGCTATCGCCTGGCGGTGAACCGCGCCGGCGGGCTGACCTTCGTCGTATCATCCGACGAGCAGAACAGTCAGGTGGCCTGCGGTGCGCTGATCAACGAGGGCGACTGGCATCACGTCATCGCCGAGGCCGATCGGGAAGCCGGAGTGATGCGGATCTACATCGATGGCCGTCTGACCCGGGAAGCTCCGATCACCCTGGCGGCCGAAGCCTCGCTGAACAACCCCGGCGACCTTCTCGTCGGCAGGGGGCCGGACGGAGACTATTTCGCCGGCGCGCTCGACTTCCTGCGCATCGCACGGGGGACACTGGCCGATGCCCATACCAGCATCGAGGAGCTCTACGACTGGCAGTTCGACGGTCCGTTTCTGCGCGATTTCGCGGGCAGCGAACCGACCGGCCTGCGGCGCGACGCCGGGGCGTTCGAGTTTGTCGATGAATGAAAGGAGAATTATCACGCGCGTGGCAGCATCACTCATGGCGCTTTCGCCCTCGCATTCGGTGATCAGACACGCGCACTCAATTGTCTTAAAGACCTGCTTGCCGGCAGGCAAGTGGCCGAGGTGGCGGTTGCCCACGCAACTGTTGGAGGCAATCCTGCACCGCATCTGGCAGCGCTTCCCCGCGTCGACCTGGCGAGTGGTAACGGCTTTGGCAGAAAGACCTGACTACACGGCTTCCGGACAGTCAAGGTGCTGCCCGATGGCCGAACACACTCGGGCGGCCATATCCCTCGGACAAAGGGGGGCAGAGATTGGCGCGGCAGGTTCTTTCACGGATTTGCCCTTGACAAAGTGGGCGGCGGGGGTAGTCTGCCACGATGAAGGCGAACTTGTAGCTTCGCGACTGTAAACGGGCGATCTCTGAAACTCCGCTGCGAAGGCGCGGGACGGGCTTCGCAGCGGCACATGCGCAGGTCGGAGGGTGACTGATGATGAGCACGCAGAGCGTGGCGGCCGTGGTTTTGCTGGTGGGTCTGTGCATGCAGGGCATAGCCCATGCGCAGCGCGTCTTTTACGTAGCACCCGGGGGGGACGACACCGGCCCGGCCACCGTCGAGCGCCCGTGGGCCAGCATCCAGAAGGCGGCCGACGAGGCGAAGGCCGGCGACACGGTTGTCCTGCGCGACGGCACGTACGTGCTGACGGAGCCCATCCGCTTCACGGGCGCCGGCCGGGAGGACGCCTGGATCACCGTCAGAGGGGCGCAGGGCGAGCGCCCCGTGCTCGACGCAAGCGGCATCCAGAGCATCAGCGTCTCCGGGCGCGGCGCGGTGCAGGTGCAGGGCGCCAGCTACCTGCGGCTGATGAACGTCCACGTGCGCGAATCCTACGGCGCCGGTTTCGCCGTCACGGGCCGTAACACGCAGCATATAGACCTGATTCAGTGCAGTTCCGACCACTCCTATGCGCCGGGCATCTGGCTCTACCAGTCGCAGGACATCCGCGTGCTCGGCTGCGAGGTGACGCGCGCCAACGACCTGCGCATGGCGGGGGCGGCCGCGGCCGGCCGGCGGGAGGCACCGCACGAAGCCCTCTCCATCGCCGGGGTGCACCGCTTCGAGGTCGCCTACTGCCGCGTGCACAAGGGCTACAAGGAGGGCATAGACTGCAAGGAGGACTCGGCCCACGGCAAGATCCACAACAACGAGGTCTACGACATGCCGCGCCAGGGCATCTACCTGGACGCCTGGTTCGGCACGCTGGAGGACGTGGAGGTCTACGAGAACGTCGTGCACGACTGCGAGTGGGGCCTGGCCATTGCCTGCGAGGGCCGCGGCGCGAACATGCGCAACATCACCATCCGCAACAACGTCATCTACCGCAACCGCGCCTCCGGCATCTTCATGGGTATGTGGGGCCACGACGGCCCCCGCGAGAACATCCGCATCTACAACAACACGGTGGTGAACAACGGCAGCGCCGGGCACTGGGCCGGCTCGGTGGGCGGGATTGACCTTCGCTCGCCCAACGTCACGTCCATCGTGGTCGCGAACAACATCTCCGTGGGCAACTTCGGCTTCGACATCGCGACTTTCGAGCCGCCGGAGACCCGCGAGCAGGTGCTGGACGAAAAAGACATCGTCATCCTCGGCAACATGACCGG